>NZ_JAZHOG010000008.1:0-262585 GCF_037892215.1 Elongatibacter sediminis
GATAAGCGGAACTGAACTAACGCAAAACCAGTAAGGTCTCCAGGCTGTTGCACCAAGACCCCGAGGGGAATGTGCCGCAGCGCCTGCCGGCTCGAAGGCACGGATTTCCAAGAGCGCTTCAAATGAGCGGAATCTGAACCTGGTCCGCGGGTCTGTTGGAATTTCTGCCCGAAAGCTGGCCGCCCAACGATGGGAGAAAAGCTCGGAGGGCACAAGCAGAGTTTCCGGGGACAGGCGGATGCCGGGCGTTGGGGTCGGGGTGGTGCCGGCGGTCGGGAAAGGAGTCCGAAAGGCGGCGAAAGCAATCGCAACCCAGAGGGGCATGGGTTAGAATATGCTTCCAGAACTCGCACATCCTCAGACACAAGGTTCTGGCATGGCATCACTAGTTTTCGTTACCGGCGGCGTCGTCTCCTCACTGGGCAAAGGTCTCACCTCGGCGTCCCTGGCGGCAATCCTCGAATCACGCGGCCTCAAGATCACCCTGATCAAGCTGGATCCTTACCTGAACGTGGATCCCGGCACCATGAGCCCGTTTCAGCACGGCGAAGTGTTTGTTACCGGCGATGGTGCGGAAACCGACCTCGACCTCGGCCACTACGAACGATTCGTGCGGACCCGCATGAGTCAGCTGAACAACTGCACCACCGGTCGTATATACAACAACGTGTTGGCCAAGGAGCGCCGCGGCGAATACCTGGGTGCGACCGTGCAGGTCATTCCGCACGTTACCGACGAGATCAAGGACTGGGTACGCAGGGCTTCGGAAGGTTACGACGTTTCGCTGGTGGAAATCGGCGGCACCGTGGGTGACATCGAGTCGCTGCCGTTCCTCGAAGCCATCCGCCAACTGGGTGTGGAGTACGGTCGTCAGGCCATGTTCATGCACCTGACGCTGGTTCCCTACCTGCGTGCCGCGAACGAAATCAAGACCAAGCCGACCCAGCACTCGGTGAAGGAACTGCGTTCCATTGGCATCCAGCCCGACGTTCTGGTGTGCCGTTCGGAAATCGAATTGTCCGAGTCGGAGCGGGAAAAGATCGCGCTGTTCACCAACGTGCCGAAGAAGGCGGTGATCACCGCGCTGGACGCCAAGAACTGTATTTACGACATCCCCGTGATGCTTTACGAGGAAAATCTGGACGATATCGTCATCGAACGCCTGGGGCTGGAAGACAAGGCCGGGCCGGCCGATCTGGACGACTGGCGGGAAGTGGTGGACCGCACCGTCAACACCCGGCACACGGTGAAAGTGGCCATGGTCGGCAAGTACGTGGAGCATGCGGATGCCTACAAGTCGTTGACCGAGGCGCTGTCCCACGGCGGGCTGCGTCAGCGGATTCGGGTTGAAATCGAACGCATTGAATCGGATGAACTGACCGAGGGTGACCTGTCCCGGCTGGAGGGTGTCGACGCCATCCTGGTTCCCGGCGGATTCGGCGAACGCGGGTTCGAGGGCAAGGTGAATGCGATTCGGCACGCTCGCGAGCAGGGGATTCCCTACCTGGGCATCTGCTACGGATTGCAGGCGGCCGTGGTCGAATTCGCACGCAATGTCTGTGGCCTCAAAGACGCCAACACCACGGAAAACGATCCGGATGCGGCGGATCCGGTCATCGGCCTGATTACCGAGTGGCTGGACCGGAGTGGAAAAGTTGAAACGCGGCACGAGGATTCCGACCTCGGCGGCACCATGCGGCTGGGCGGCCAGCGTTGCCGGCTGCGTCCCGATTCACTGGCCCACAAGCTGTACGGCGAGGACATCATCACCGAACGCCACCGGCACCGTTACGAGTTCAACAACCACTACCGGGACATCCTGCAAAAACACGGCATGGTTCTGTCCGGCCTGTCGATGGACGAAATGCTCGTGGAAATGATCGAGTTGCCGGAGCATCCCTGGTTTCTGGCCTGCCAGTTTCACCCGGAATTCACCTCGACGCCACGTGACGGCCATCCGCTGTTCACCGGCTTCATCGAGGCCGCGCTGCGCTCGCAGCAGGGCGAACAGCCCGCCAACGTTGCCAACCTGTGAAACTCTGCGGATTCGATGCCGGGCCGGAACACCCGTTCTTCCTGATCGCGGGTCCCTGCGTCGTCGAATCGGAACAACTGGCGATGGATACCGCCGGACGCCTGCGTGAGGTCTGTGCCGGCCTGGATATCCCTTTTATTTACAAATCCTCGTACGACAAGGCCAACCGGTCCTCGCTGGAGAGTTTCCGGGGGCTTGGTGTGGACGAGGGCCTGCGCATTCTGGCGGATGTGCGGGAAAAGATCGGGGTGCCCGTCCTCACCGACGTGCACGAGGATACCGACATGGAAGCGGTCGCATCGGTCGTGGATGTGCTGCAGACGCCGGCGTTTTTGTGCCGTCAGACGAATTTCATCACACGGGTGGCGGCCGCCGGCAAGCCGGTCAATATCAAGAAGGGTCAATTCCTGAGCCCGTGGGAAATGGGCAATGTCGTGGACAAGGCCCGCGCGGCGGGCAATGACCGGATCATGGTGTGCGAGCGCGGAGCCTCATTCGGTTACAACAATCTCGTTTCCGACATGCGTTCGCTGGTGGTGATGCGGGAAACCGGTTGCCCGGTGGTCTTCGACGCGACGCATTCCGTGCAACTTCCCGGTGGAAAGGGCAGCTCTTCGGGGGGGCAGCGCGAGTTTATCCCGGCGCTGGCACGGGCCGCGGTGGCCGTGGGAGTCTCCGGCCTGTTCATGGAGACCCATCCGGATCCGGACCGGGCGCTCAGCGACGGGCCCAATGCCTGGCCGCTCGATCGGATCGAGTCCCTGCTCGACACCCTGAAATCACTGGACGCCGTCGCCAAACAGGCAAGCGAACCGTTTCTCTGACCCAACCGCCGTCCGGCGGTGCAACGATACAAGGTAAAACGAATGAGCCGCATGAAATCGATTCACGCCCGGGAAATTCTCGATTCCCGGGGCAACCCCACCCTGGAAGCGGAAGTGCGGCTGGAAAGCGGCGCGTTTGGCCGCGCGGCGGTTCCGTCCGGCGCGTCCACCGGGGCCCGCGAAGCCATCGAACTGCGTGACGGTGATTCCGGGCGTTACGGTGGCAAGGGCGTGCGGCAGGCGGTGGAAAACGTGAATACGACACTTCGCGAAGCACTCACGGACATGCCCGCCGACGACCAGGCGGCCCTCGATCACCGATTGATCGAACTCGACGGCAGCCCGAACAAGGCCAATCTGGGCGCCAATGCCCTGCTGGGCGTTTCACTCGCGGCCGCGCATGCGATGGCGGCCGAGGAGGGCCGGCCCTTGTGGCGTCGGCTGGCGGGGGACGGGGCGTGTGAATTGCCCGTTCCCATGATGAACATCATCAATGGCGGGGCCCACGCGGACAACAGCGTGGACATGCAGGAGTTCATGATTCTGCCGGTGGGTTTCGACCGGTTCAGCGAGGCTCTGCGTTGTGGTGTGGAGGTTTTCCACGCGCTGCGCGGCGTGTTGAATCGCCGGGGCCTGAATACGGCCGTTGGGGACGAAGGCGGATTCGCTCCCAACCTGCCATCGAACGAAGCCGCGGTGGAGACTCTGCTCGAAGCGGTTGAGGCTTCCGGCTACCGCATTGGCGAGCAGGTCTATCTGGGACTGGATGTCGCGTCGTCGGAATTCTTTCGGGACGGGCAATATCATCTCGACTCGGAGAACCGGAGTTTCGAGCCCGAGGCCTTCGCCGCCTACCTGGCCGACTGGGTCGCGCGTTATCCGATCATCAGCATCGAGGATGGCATGGCCGAGGACGACTGGGAGGGCTGGCGCGCGCTTACCGGCCTGACCGGCGATCGTTGCCAGCTCGTCGGTGACGACTTGTTCGTGACCAACACCGAGATCCTCGCGCAGGGAATCGAGCGCGGTGTCGCGAATTCGATTCTGATCAAGCTGAACCAGATTGGTACCCTGACCGAAACCCTGGAGGCCATCGGCATGGCGAAGCAGGCCGACTACACGGCCGTGATTTCGCACCGGTCTGGCGAAACCGAGGATACGACCATCGCTGATCTGGCGGTGGCGACGACGGCGAACCAGATCAAGACGGGTTCCCTGTGCCGTTCCGATCGCGTGGCCAAGTACAATCAGTTGCTGCGCATCGAGGAGGCACTGGGTACGGACGGGCGTTACGCCGGAGGCGGCGCCTTCGCGCATCTCGGTGGCCCGAAGAGCTGAACGGTGCGCCTCCTGCTGGCCATACTCCTGGTATTGCTGGCCTTGCTGCAATTCAACCTCTGGTTCGGTGAGGGTGGTTTTGCAGACATCAGGCGGCTGGAGCAGCGGGTCAGCGAGCAGGAGCGGGAGAACGCGCTGTTACAGCAGCGAAACCGGGAGTTGGAGGCTGAAGTGGACGATCTGCGCCAGGGTCTCGAGGCCATCGAAGAACGGGCTCGCAGTGAGATGGGCATGATCAAGGAAGGCGAAGAGTTCTACCAGGTCGTTCCCGGTCAGGGCGCTCCCCCCGAAGAGCAGAAGTGAATCCGCCGATGCAGCCCGCCATCCACGCCTTGATTCCCGCCGCCGGCCAGAGCGTGCGATTCGGCGGTACGACCTACAAGCAATATGCCCATCTGCTGGGTAAACCCGTCATCGCCCACAGTATCGATACCGTGCAACGGCATCGGGCGATTTCGGCGGTGACCGTGGCCCTGGCCCCGGACGACGGCATTTACGGCGAACTCATCCGGCCGGAATATCCCGAGGTCCGCACCGTCGCGGGCGGAGACTGCCGGGCCCGGACGGTCATGAACGGCCTGGAAGACATTCGCGCCGCGGATCCGGGTTGCCGCTGGGTGCTGGTTCACGATGCCGCGCGTCCGTGTCTTTCGCCCGAACTGCTCGATTCCCTGATTCTCGAAGGCCTGCAGGCCGACGATGGCGCGATTCTCGCCATGCCGGTCAGTGATACGCTCAAGCGCGCTGGGGATGAGGGTCGGATCGAACGCACCGAGGATCGCGAAGGACTGTGGGCGGCCCAGACGCCACAGCTGTTTCCGCTCGATGCCCTGATGGACAATCTGTCGGCCGCCCTGCGCTTCGGTGCGCCGCCCACCGACGAAGCCGAGGCGATGGAACGGGCCGGCTGCCGGCCGTTACTGGTGCGCGGCTCCTCGACGAATATCAAAATCACCCATCCCGACGACTTGCCGCTGGCCGAGGCGCTGATGCGATCCCGCCTCAAGGCGCAGCGACCCGCTGGACATGCCGCATGAATATTCGCATCGGCCAGGGGCTGGACGTACATGCCTTCACGCCCGGGGACCACGTGATGCTGGGTGGCGTGCGCATTTCCCACCACCGGGGAGTCGCCGGTCATTCGGATGGGGATGTGGTTCTGCACGCGCTCTGCGACGCCTTGCTGGGCGCACTGGCGCTCGGTGACATCGGCATGCATTTTCCGCCCGGTGATGAGCAGTGGCGTGATGCCGACAGCCGCGACCTGCTGCGGCGGGTGGTTGCGCTGCTGGTCGAGCGGGGCTGGCGCATCGGCAATGTCGATCTTACGGTGGCCTGCGAAGAGCCCCGGCTCTCCCCCCATGTACCCGCCATGCGCAAGGTCATCGCGGAAATTCTTGAAATCAGCGAGGGCCACGTATCGGTGAAGGCGACCACCACCGAGCAACTGGGGTTCTGCGGACGTGGAGAGGGGATCGCCGCGATGGCCGTGGCGCTGATCCACACCGGCTGAATGCATCCGGAACAGGAACTGGCCGCATTCGCGGCCGCGGGAGACTGGCCGCGCGCGCTGGGTGAGCCCGGGGTTCGTGCGGTGATCCGCGAGGTGCCCGAGGATTTTGAGGTCGAGGAGATAGCGCGCATCACGCCCGCCGGTGCCGGAGATCATCTGTGGTTGTGGGTCGAAAAGCGCGGGGCCAACACGACCTGGGTGGCCGATCAGCTGGCCCGTGCCGCCGGGTGCCGGTCCGGCGATGTGGGTTTCGCCGGCATGAAGGACCGCCACGCGGTCACGCGGCAATGGTATTCCGTCCCGGCGCCGGGGCGGCGGGACCTGCCGTGGCGAGAATGGCAAATCGAAGGCGTGACGGTGATCGACGGAGTTCGCCACGACCGCAAATTGCGGCGAGGCACCCTGACCGGCAACGCGTTTCGCATCGTTCTGGCCCGGCCGGAAGGCGATCTGGAAGGTCTGGTCGAGCGGATGCGACGAATCGCCGATGCCGGACTGCCCAATTACTTCGGCGAGCAGCGGTTTGGTCACGGCGGGGACAACGTGCGGCGCGGCGCCGACTGGCTGCGGCGCGGTGGGCGGATCAAACGCGCTCGCCGCAGCATCTACCTCTCGGCCGTGCGCAGCGCCCTGTTCAACCGCGTGCTGGCCTGCCGGGTGGATGCGGGCTGCTGGAACCGGCTCATGCCAGGCGAGATCGCGATGCTGGATGGATCCCGTTCGGTGTTTCCTTGCGACAACCTGGACGAGTCTCTCGAAACCCGCTGCCGAGAGCTGGACATTCATCCGACCGGGCCCCTGCCCGGACGTGACGGCATGCAGCCGACAGACGAGTCGGCGGCGCTTGAGAACTCCGTACTGGCCCCGTACGAAGCTTTGACGGCTGCGTTGTCCGCCGCGGGCGTCGATGCCGGCCGGCGCGCCTTGCGTGTGTGTCCGCGCAATGCCGGGTGCCGCTTCGAGGAGGGCGATGCCGTGCTGCGTTTCGAACTGCCCGCGGGTGCCTATGCGACGGCCGTTCTGCGTGAACTTGTGACACCGGTCCGGTGACGCCATATCGACCTCTGAACGGGAGAAGATGAATCGTGCATACGTACCGGCTCAAAGGCGCTTCGGGCAGTGTCGCCAACGAAGTATTCGAATTGCGGCAACGCACCGTGGTGGGTCGCGCCGACGATTGCGACCTGCGCCTCGACGACGACGGCTGCGCGCCGCGGCACTGCACCATCGAATTGCGCGACGACGGCGTGCTCGAACTCAAACACATCGCCGAGGAACCGGGGTTCGGCACGGTGCTCAATGGCCAGCCGGTGACCAGCGCCGCACTGGCGCGTGGCGATGAAGTGCGCATCGGCGCGGCACGCTGGGTGGTCCAGGCTCCGGGGCTTCGTCCCGAGCGGGTCCTGACCGAGACCGCGGTTCGCCGCCGGAATTCCCTGACACCCTGGCTCGTGGGGCTGGCCCTGGCGGCCGCGGCGGCGCTGGCGGTCTCGTGGCAGCAGGGGTGGCTGGCGCAGATCGGCCTCGCGGGCTGAGGCGGCCGCTTCAGTCGGATTCGCGCAGACGGAAAGCCGGCCGGTCCTGCGGGTCGATGAGCCCGTGGCGACGTAGCCATGCGCGCGCATCCTCCGCGTCCCGGCTGAACCACGCGGCCGCGCTCCCCAGCCGAAAACTGTAGCCCCAGCGGTCCATGTCGGCCATCATGCGGTTTCGGCCCAGTCCCGGAATTTCGTCGGCCAGCAGAATCTGCAGGTAGCATACGGCGTTCTCTTCGTCGTAGTCGCCACCGGCATCGGTGTCGAGTCCGTTCCGCCGCCCGGGGTCCATGCACACGTAATGGCAGGCTTCGTGGAGCACGGAGTGAATCGGTGTGTCATCCCTGACCCAGACCCCGTTTCCTTGCAGGCCGGCTTCTTCGTCACCCCAGAACGAGCCGGGAATGGACGTGCCTGCGTCCACTTTTACGATTCGCAGACCGTAGCGTTCCAGCAATTCCGCCACTGAATCACCTCGCCCCTGACCGAAACGCATGACGTCCTGGTCGGTACCGGGTGGTTGTGGCTGCGGCTTTGCCATGAAGTGGTCCTATAATGTGTCGCTGCAGTGTGCCGGTGGGCGGCCTGGGTCCGTTCCGGCCGGCGCATTACTATACCCCGCGCGCGTTCCCGGCCAAGTCCCTTTCCGGGCCGTGCCCAGTCTGAAGTGGTGGCGGAGCATGGCAGACGACACGTTCAAGGCCGACCCGTCCCGGCCCATGCAGATGTTGCGTTGGGCGGGCCTGTTCACGTGGTTGTGCGCGTCGGTGCCGCTGGTGCTCATGCCGCTGGTATTCGAAACGCCGCTGGATCGCGAACCCTATGTGGGCTGGTGGGTGCTGCACCTGGTTTTCGGGCTGACGTACTGGAACCAGGTGCGCGAATTGCCGATCCGCACGCCGTTGTGGCACCGGATTGTCACCGGCGGCGTCCTGATGCTCAGTGCCCTCGGCGTTTCGGTGATGGCCCAGTCGGGATTGGGCGGTATCCTGCTGCTGATTCTCGCCGGCCTGCTGCCCTGGATGCTGCCGGTGGTCTGGGCGTTGACCTGGCTGGTGGTGCAGAGCCTGTTGCTGAGCGTGACCATCGGCGTCATTCCCGGCGTCAGTCCGGGTGACGCAGCGCTGACCGGCGGACTGTTCCTCGGTATTTCCCTGTTCGCGTTCATGAGTTCGGTGGTCGCGCTGCAGCAGCACGCCGCACGCGATGAGCTGCGCAAGCTCAATTCCGAATTGCACGCGACCCAGGCGCTGCTGGCCGAAAACACGCGGATCGCCGAGCGCGTTCGAATTGCGCGGGAACTCCACGACCTCGTCGGACATCACCTCACTGCGCTGACACTGAACCTCGAGGTGGCCACGCACCTGGTTTCCGGCAAGGCGCTGGAACATGTGCAGCAGGCCCACTCGGTGGCCAAGCTGTTGCTTGCGGACGTGCGTGAAGTGGTCAGCGACATGCGGCATGACGACAAGGTCGACCTGGCGGCTGCGCTGCGGACCCTGGTCGAGGGCGTGCCGGAGCCGCGCATCCATCTGAACCTGCCCCACGAGCTTTCGCGCATGGACCCGCTGCGGGCCCAGGTATTGTTGCGCTGCGCGCAGGAGATGATTACGAACAGCGTGCGGCACGCCCGTGCGAGGAACCTGTGGATCCGGCTGCTCGAGGATGAGCACGGTGTGGCGCTGACGGCCCGGGACGATGGCCGCGGCGTGGAAACCCTGCGTTCGGGCAACGGTCTCAACGGCATGACCGAGCGCCTGCGCCAACTGGGCGGGGAACTTGAGGTAGAATCGCGGCCGGGTGAGGGCTTCGCGTTGCAGGCCAGGGTGCCGGTGGAGGGCGTGACATGATCAAGGTAATGCTGGTCGACGACCAGAACCTGGTTCGCAAAGGGGTGCGCAACCTGCTCGAACTGTCGGAAGAGATCGACATCGTGGGGGAGGCGGCGGACGGCGTCGAGGCATTGCGCTTGCTGCCGGAAATCGATCCGGACGTGATGCTGCTGGACATGAGGATGCCTGAAATGTCCGGCCTCGATGTGCTGCGCACCCTGTCCCAGTCCGGCAATCTGCCACCCACCATCATTCTCACAACCTTCGACGACGATGAGTTGGTGCTGGCCGGTATCCAGGCGGGTGCCCGGGGTTACCTGCTCAAGGACGTGTCCCTGGAGGATCTGGTCAAGGCCATCCGCACCGTGGCGGAGGGTGGGACCATCGTCAAGCCGGCGGTAACCCAGCGCCTGCTGAAAGGCCTGGAAAACCTGAAAACCGAATTTTCCAGCCTCGACCGACCCGATCCGCTGACGGAACGCGAAACGGAAATCCTGCGGTTGATGGCCGGGGGGTACAGCAACAAGGAAATTGCGGCTTCATTGAGTGTGGCGGAAGGCACGATCAAGAATCACGTGTCCAATATCCTGTCCAAGATGGGGGTGCGCGACCGCACGCGTGCGGTGCTCAAGGCGTTCGAGATGGGACAGATCTGAGCCGGATGCGGCCCGTCGACTCTCAGCCGGTCTTGTCCAGCCGGTCGAACTCGCGCTTCAGGTCCTGGCTGCGGTCGGTGACGATCCGTTCCAGAGTCTCTACGCGCTTGCGCAGTTCCGACTCGATCGAGTCGATCCGCCGGTTGATCGCGTCGAGGGATTCCTGATCGGCGCGGGACAGTTTGTCCTTGGTGCGCTGGCGATAGGCCTCCGAGGCGATTCCGGCGATCGCGATCAAGGCGATGGCGGTCCACATGCTCATTGCGTTGGTGCTCCTCTGATCATCACCGCACACTATCGCGCACTCGGACGTTCGCTTCCAGTGGCGAAAGTCACATCGCTCCGCCGCGGAACTTGAAAAATCCAGCCGATGACCTGAAATTTTCGCGGGGTTTCGTGGTCAGACGACGCTGAATCCCGATAACAAAGCACGGAAGTGAAGAGGAGCACATCATGAGCCAAGTGAGGGTCGAGGCACGGGCGCTTATCAAGCGCTACGGCAACCTGACCGCGGTCAGAGACCTCGAGTTCGAAATCGGCTCCGGCGAAGTCCTGGGCTTTCTCGGGCCCAACGGTGCCGGCAAGTCGACGACGATGAAGATGCTGACGGGGTTCCTGGCGCCGAGTTCGGGAACCGCGATCATCAACGGACACGACATTGTCGAGGATTCACTGGCCGCTCGCCGGTGCATGGGTTATCTGCCCGAGGGTGCCCCGGCTTACGGTGAGATGACCGTTCGCGCCTTTCTCGAATTCGTCGCCGGCGCACGCGGTTATTCCGGCGCCGAAGCCCGAAGCCGGGCAGCAGCGGCGCTGGAACGACTGAATCTGTCGCGAGTGCCGGAGCAGCCCATCGAAACCCTGTCGAAGGGTTTCAAACGCCGGGTCGGCCTCGCGCAGGCCATTCTGCATGATCCCGATGTGTTGATTCTGGACGAGCCGACCGACGGACTCGACCCCAACCAGAAGCACGAGGTACGCACTTTGATCCGGGAGATGGCGGCCGACAAGATCATCGTCATTTCGACGCATATCCTCGAAGAGGTGGCCGCCGTATGTAATCGCGCCATGATCATTGCCGATGGCCGTCTGCTGGTCGACGACACCCCCGCGGGCCTGCTGAAGCGCTCGCGCTATCACAACGCGGTGACCCTGGAGGTCGATCAGCCGGAGCGGGCGGCCAGCGTGCTCAGCGAACTCAGCCAGGCACGCAAGGTGGAAATTCGCGAAGGCGAAGTCACGGTGTTCCCGGCCGAAGGCGCCGAATTGCTGGAAGTGGTTTCCGGCGTGGTGCGAGAGCAGGGTTGGGCGGTGCGCGAACTGCGGCTGGAAAAGGGCCGCATGGATGAAGTGTTCCGGCAGGTTACGCAACAGGAGGTGGCGGCATGAACAACGCGGTTCCCGTCAATTCCACCACCCGTGCCGTCGGCAGTGTGATGCGGCGAGAGCTGTCCGGTTACTTCGCCACCCCGGTAGCCTGGGTGTTCATCGTTATATTCCTGGTCATGGCCGGTGTCTTCACGTTTTACATCGGTTCGTTCTACGAGCGCGGCATCGCCGATCTCGCGCCGTATTTCCAGTTTCATCCCTGGCTCTATCTGTTCCTGGTTCCCGCCATCGCAATGCGCTTGTGGGCCGAGGAACGGCGCTCGGGCACCGTGGAGCTGTTGCTGACCCTGCCGGTGACGACCTGGCAGGCGGTTGTGGGCAAGTTCCTGGCGGCATGGCTGTTCATCGGCATCGCGCTGGGGCTGACGTTTCCGATCTGGCTGACCGTGAATTATCTGGGCGAGCCCGACAATGGTGTCATCCTGGCCGGGTACATCGGCAGTTGGCTGATGGCCGGCGGTTTTCTGGCCATCGGGTCGTGCATGTCCGCCGTCACCCGCAACCAGGTCGTCGCCTTCATCCTCAGCGTGGTTGTCTGTTTCGGATTTCTGCTCAGCGGCCTTCCCATGGTGATGAACCTGTTCAGCGGGTGGGCCCCGCAGGTCCTGTTGGACCTGATTGCCGACTTCAGCTTCATTTCGCGATTCGGATCGATATCCAAGGGCGTTCTGGACTTGAGGGACCTCACTTACTTCGCGCTGGTCATCGTGTTCTGGCTCATCGCCAACACGGTGGTGCTGGATCTGCGCAAGGCCGATTGAGGAGCGATGACGATGAAGAAGAATGCACTGATTCCCGCCGCCTCGCTGCTGCTGCTCGCCGTGCTGTTCGCGGCGTTGAGCCTGATTTCGAGCCGCATGCTGGGTGGGGTGCGCGTGGACCTGACCGAAAACGGGTTGTACACCCTGAGCGAAGGCACGCAAAACATCCTCGAGGACCTGGATGAGCCGGTCCACCTGTACCTGTTTTTCTCCGAGGACTCCAGCCGAGACCTGCCGCAGATTCGCAGTTACGCGCGGCGAGTCCACGAACTGGTCGATGAGTTCGCCAACCGCAGTGACGGCATGCTGCGCGTCCACCACATCGACCCGGAACCGTTCTCCGAGGAAGAGGACCAGGCCAGTCAGTTCGGGCTGCAGGCCGTGCCGGTGGGCGCCAGCGGCGTATCCCTGTATCTGGGCATTGCCGGCACCAACGCGCTGGACGATGTCCAGACCATGCCCTTTCTGCAACCCTCCAAGGAGAAGTTCCTCGAGTACGATCTGGCCAAGATGATTTCCACCCTGGGCAACCCGGAACGCAAGACCATCGGGCTGATGACTGCCTTGCCGATGACGGCCGGGTTCGACCCGGCCACCCAGGCCATGCGTGAGCCGTGGGTGATTCATGATCAGCTCAGCCAGTTGTTCACGGTCGAGACCATCGACCTGCAGGCCCCGGAAATTCCGGACGACATCGACCTGCTGGTGCTGGTGCACCCGCGCGACCTCGGTCCGGCCATGCAATACCGCATCGAGCAGTTCGTGCTCGGTGGCGGGCGCCTGGTGGCCTTTCTGGACCCGATGGCGGAAATGGACCGGGGTGACCCGGGTGATCCCATGGCGCAAATGCAGCGCGGCAGTTCTTCGACACTCGGGCCGCTGCTGGATGCCTGGGGCGTGAAATTCGATACCGCGCGGGTACTCGGTGATCTTCAGTACGGAGTCGGATCCGGAACCAGCCGCCACATCGGAATTCTGTCCGTGCCCCGTGAGGGACTGAACGGTGAGGACATCATCAGTTCCGATCTCGAAGTCGTCAATTTCTCGTCCACCGGCTGGTTTACCGTGGAGGAGCCCGCTGACGGTGATTCGGCGCGGTCGACAACGCTGGAAGTGCTGGCGCAGAGCAGTGAGAATGCGGCGCCGGTCGATGCCGCCCGCATGCGTTTTCTGCCTGATCCCTCGGAGTTGATGAACGGCTTCAACCCCACTGGTGATCGTTACGCCCTGGCAGTCCGGATCAGCGGGCCGGCCAGTACGGCGTTCGAGCAGCCGCCCGAGGGCATTGAAGACGACGATCGGCTGACGGAGTCAGTCGACGGTGGCATCCAGGTCGTATTGTTCGCGGACAGCGACGTGGTGACGGACCGGTTGTGGGTGCAGAAACAGCCGTTTCTGGGACAGACCCTGGTCAATTCATTCGCCGATAACGGCAACCTCGTGGTCAACGCGGTGGATAACCTGCTGGGCAACAGCGATCTGATCAGCATCCGGACACGGGCCAGTTCCGGGCGGCCGTTCGAACGGGTCAACGCACTTCAGGCCGAGGCCGAGCGCCGCTACCGGGCCACCGAGGAACGCCTGCAGCAGGAACTCGCCGACACCGAGCAGAAGCTGGCCGAATTGCAGGCTGCGCGCGGTGACGACGACATGCTGGTGCTGAGCGACGAACAGCAGCAGGAAATCCAGCGGTTCATGGACCGTAAACTTCAGATTCGGCAGGATCTGCGCCAGGTTCAGCACGATCTGCAGCGCGACATCGATCGCCTGGGTACCCGGCTCAAGGTGCTGAATATCATCGTGGTGCCTTTGATCGTGATCTTCGTCGCCGGCCTGTACGGTTTACGCCGCCGTCGCCGACAGACGGAATCCGTTCGCGTTGTGACGACTGAATCGGGAGGATCACAGACATGAGCAGAAAGCATTTCTCCTGGTTGCTGGGGCTGACAGTGGTTGCCGCCGTGGTGATCGGACTGATGCCTGAACGCGCCGGCCGGCAAGACGTGTTCGAGAAAGAGGTTCTATTGCCGGACCTGGCCGGCCGGGTCAATGAGATTGATGAAATCCGGGTGACCGCGGCCGGCGATAAGCGGGTAGCGACCCTGCGCCGTACCGACACACGCTGGACCGTCGAAGAGGCGGGTGGGTACCCGGCCGACTGGAGCCGTCTGCGGAGCCTGCTGGCGGATTTCGCGCAGGCGCAGGTCGTGGAGCCCAAGACGGCCAATCCGGAATATTACGAACGCCTGGGTCTGCGCGATGTGAGCGATCCGGACAGCGCTGCGGTGCTAATCCGGCTCGGTGGGTCCGAGGACGCAACCGCAGTGCTGGTCGGCGAGTCGGCAAGCAACCGCGAAGGTCAATACGTGCGCCTGGCGGACGGCGATCGCGCATTGCTGATCGATCGCGCCCTGGACGTTCCAGCGGAAACGCGCGACTGGCTCGATCGCGACTTCATCGACATCCCGGAGTCCGACGTGGTGGAGGTGACCATCACTCATCCGGATGGAGACACGGTGCGCCTGGCCAGGGTGTCGGCCGACGAATCCGATTTTACGCTCGAAAACCTGCCCCCTGACCGGGAGGCTGAATCCTCGTGGACCGTGAATGCCCCGGCCGGCGGCCTGGGTGGGCTGCGCCTTGACGAGGTACGTCCGGCCACCGACGCTGATTTCGAAGCCCCGGTCGCTTACGAGCTGTTGACGGCGGACGGATTGCGTGTCACCGCCGAGTTGAGCGAGTCGGACGAACAACACTGGATTCGCCTGCATGCCGTGGCTGATGCCAATCTTTCCGGGGAATCCGGAGCGGCCGATGCAGCGGAGGGTGGAGCAAGCACGGAACCGGGAGCGGAGGAGTCCGATGAAAGCGCCCCGGTCAGTGCGACGGAACGGGCGGCGGACATCAACGCCCGGGTAGGGGGATGGGCCTACGCCATTCCCAAGTACAAGTTTGATGTGCTCACGCGGCGTCTCGAGGACCTGTTGAAACCGCTGCCCGAAGCGGAGGACTGAGCCTCTGGACACCGGGCGCTCCACGGGCTGGATCATCGTACTGGCGGCGGTGGCCGGTCTGGCGACGGTCATGTTGGCTGCCGTGGGCTCGCATGCGGTTTCCTTCGCTGATGAGCATGCCGCCAGCCTGTGGCGCACCGCCACGGGCATGCTCGGTTTTCACGCACTCGCCTTGCTGGGAATTGCTGCGCTTGTGGACCGGCACGGTTCGTTATGGCTCGCCGGTTCGGCCCTGGCGATGGTGGCCGGTTGCGTCCTGTTCTCGGGAACCCTGCTGCTGCGGGCCGCCGGGTTGGCGCTGCTTCCGGGAGTCCTGGCGCCCGTCGGCGGCGTCCTGCTGATGGCCGGCTGGGTCGCGTTAGGACTGACCGGCGTCATGAAAACCCGCCGCTGATTTGGTTTGCGTGGTTTGAAGGTATATATTTAACGGAAACCAGTCGGCACCGTATGGTATCGGCAAAATGATCCCAACGAGGTTTCCCATGGCCAGAATCCCCCGGTTTTCCTGGTACCTGAAGGTGCCGTCCGCAGTCGCAGTCCTGATTTTCGTCCTGTTTGCCGTGCCGGCCCAGGCCGCGGACTTCAATCTGCCCGGGCTGAGTGGACCGGTCACTGTCTATGAAGATGCCCTGGGGATTCCCACGATCCGGGGTGACAACGAATCGGATGTGGTCTTTGTCCTGGGCTACCTGCATGCTCGCGACCGGATGTTTCAGATGGATCGGGATCGCAAGGGCGCTGCGGGACGTGCCGCGGAACTGCTGGGCAGCGCCGCGCTGTCATCGGATGTTCAGTTTCGCAATCTGGGATTGGAGCGTGCGGCCCTGGATACCTGGCAGGTTCTGGGCGACGAAACCAAGGGCATACTCCAGTCCTACGCCAATGGTGTGAATGCATGGCTGGCGGCCAATCCGCTACCGCCGGAATACACGGCGCTTGAACTGACCCGGACCGATCCGTGGACGCCGCTGGATACCTTGTTGGTAGCCAAGGGCCTGGGTGCCGGTTTCTCGCTGGGTTTCGGAGATGTCGATAACACCGTGGCGCTGGGTACGTACCAGGCGTTCGGAGATGCCCTGGGCTTCGACGGGGTCGCACTGTTTTTCGAAGACACCTACCGCGTGCAACCACCGGATGACCGCTTGACGGCGCCTGGTTTCCTCGCCGGAATCGGCGGTGTCGGTCAGGCTTCGGTCGAAACGGCCGGGACGGATGGAGGAAAGGCTGAGTCCGGCATCACCGTCAGTGGCGATCAGCGCGTGCCGGATACCATGCTGAACCTGGCTGCGCGCTATCGCGCGACCCTGGATGCGGCCCCCGGCGTCGAGGCCCGTCTGCAGTCGGCGGAAATGCTCAAAGGCAGTAACGCCTGGGTGGTCAGCGGTGAGCACACGGCCAGCGGTTACCCGCTGATCGCCAACGATCCGCACCTGACCATGGACACGCCGCCAATCTTTCACGAAGCCCAGATGATCTATGATCGCGGTGACGGTCAGGACTGGCACGTCAACGGCACGGTCGTGCCAGGCACGCCCGGTGTGCTGCTCGGCTGCAACAACCACGCCTGCTGGGGCATGACCGTCAATCCGCTGGATGTGACCGACTTCTTTTTCGAAACCCTGCAGACCAATGCTCTGGGCCTGCCGACGCATACCGTGTACAAAGGCGAGCCCGAGATGATCCGGCAGGAATTCAATTCCTATTTCGTCAACCCGGTCGGTGACGGCATCGCCGACAACATTGAAAAGGCGAATGTGGGTTACACCGCGGGGGCGATTTCCCTGATCGTGCCGCGCCGCAATAACGGCCCGATCGTCGATATCGACGGTAATACCGGTTTGTCGGTGGCCTATACCGGATTCGGGCCGACCCGCGAAGTCGATCTCATTCGTGGTATCGATCAGGCGGACAGCCTGGAGTCCTTCGCCGAGTCTCTGGAATTCTTCGACATCGGTGTCCAGAATGTCTACTACGCCGATGTGCTGGGCAATATTGCCTGGTTCGCCACCTCGGAACATCCCATTCGCGAGGATCTGGCCAGCCTGACCGTCGACGGGCTGCCGCCCTGGTTCATCCGGGATGGAACGGGTGCGCAGGCCAATGAGTGGCTGCCGGTGATGAATCCACAGCCGAACCAGTCCTTGCCGTTCGAAATTCTGCCGATGGCGGAAATGCCGCATCTGATCAACCCGGAACAGGGTTTTATCACCAATGCGAACAATGACCCCATCGGAACCAACCTGGACAACGATCCGTTGAACCAGCTTCGTCCCGACTTCAACGGAATTTACTACCTCAATGCCGGTTACGCGGCCTATCGCATGGGCCGGGTGGACCGCGAGGTCAAGTCCCTGGTGGCCCGCGGAGGAGTGGACGTTCAGGACTTCATCGATCTGCAGGCCAATGTGCAATTGCTGGATGCCGAACTGATCCTGCCCATCCTGCTGGCGCAGTTCGACGGTGCCCCGCCGGGTTCACCCATGGCGCAGGCACTGGATGTGCTATCCACCTGGGATTACAGTGCGCCCACCGGGCTTGCCGAGGGCTGGGATCAGGGTGATGACCCGGTGATGGCCAGCACGCCGGACACCACGGAAATTCGCAACAGTGCGGCAGCCACGGTGTTCGCGCTGTGGCGGTCCATGCTGGTTCGCAACACCATCGACGCGACCCTGACGGCGATTGGCCTGGGCAATGAACTGCCGCCCAGCCGGGTCGCTTACAATGCCTTCAAGCACCATTTGCTCAATTATCCGACCGCGGGTGGTGTGGGTGCATCGGGCATCAATTTCTTCTCCGCCGGACTGGCGGCCACGGTGCAGGCCAGCCTGCAGCAGGCACTGGACCTGCTGGCATCGGAAGAATTCGCGCCGGCGTTCGCGGGTTCGCAGAATGTGATGGATTACCGCTGGGGCAAATTGCACCGGATCGTGTTCGATTCGACGCTGGACACCGATCCGTTCGATATCCCCAATGGGGGTGGTTTCATGGATCTGTCGCCGGAGCTTCCGGGGTTGGCCCGGCAGGGCGGCTATGAAGCGGTCGACGCGTCCAGCCACAGCGCCCGGGCGAATACCCTGAACGGCTTCATGTTCGGTCACGGCCCGAGTCGCCGCTTCATCGGCCACATGGCGCCGGGAGGTGCCGAGGCGCTGCAGGTGATCCCCGGCGGACAAAGCGGCGTGTTCTTCGATCCGAATTTCGCCAGCCAGTTGCCGCTGTGGCTGACCAACGACTATCACGACCTGGCTCAGGGTCAGGCGGATGCGGTGGCCAGCGCGCAATCGATCTCGACGTTTGGACCCGCGAACTAAGCGACTCATCGGGGGATTTTTCCCGGTCTGTCGGCGTGAGCGGCTTTGAGCCGACTGCGCTACAACCGCGCCGGTGCCGAGGAACATCTGCGCCGGCAGTGTCCGAAACTCGGAGCATTCGTCGAAATTCAGGGCCGGTTCCGCCTGCGTGTGGCCCGCGATCCCGACGTTTTCTGCGCGCTGTCCCGCGCCATCGTCTACCAGCAGCTATCCGGCAAAGCCGCCGGGACCATCCACCAGCGTTTTTGCGGACTGTTCGACGATGGATGCCCCGAACCATCGGCGGCGGCAGGTCTGGACATGGAGCGGCTGAGGGCTGCCGGCCTTTCGCGCAACAAGGCCTTGTCCGTCCAGGATCTCGCCCGTCGATCCCTGGACGGTTCACTGGCGGGGTTTCGGCGCCTGGGTCGGATGAGTGATGAAGCCGTCATCACCAATTTGTGCCAGGTACGGGGAATCGGACCGTGGACGGCACAGATGTTTCTGATGTTCAACCTCGGCCGCCCCGACGTGATGCCCGCCACTGACCTCGGCGTGCAGAAAGGTGTTCAGGCGGTCTATGGCCTGCGGTCCCTGCCGCCGCCTGACCGGGTTCTGCGGGTGACACGCCACCTGGCGCCCTATCGTTCGGCGGCAAGCTGGTATTTCTGGCGGGCCGCCGATACCGACTTAATGACCCGTTGACTTGATTCCGGACCGCCCCGGAGTCATGTTCAATAGCGTTCCCTCTCACTTTGGCCACCGGAGAACGCCGCCGCATGAATGCCCCGGAATCCGTGAACCTGCTGGACCGGTTCGTCCTCAAAAATCTCCAGATCACCCAACTCGAAGCCCGTTTGCAGCAGACTGCGAAAGAGGCGGGCAAGCAGGAAGGAAAGGTCGAGCTCAATCTGACACCGCGCACCGTGCAGGCGGATGCCGGTGACAACCTGCCGGCCTACCAGGTTGGCGCCCAGCTCGTGTGTGACGGCGGTGGTGCACAGGGGCCGGGACCACGTTTCACCGCGCGGGTGGCGTTCGAAACGATTTACCAGCAGGTCGGCGGTGACCCGGTCGATCTGGCGCAATTCACCGCCCACCATGCCAGCCTGACCCGGCAACTCTATCCGCTGCTGGCGCAGGAACTGCGCACGCTGTTGCTGCGGCTGGGGCTGGAGAAGGTTCACCTGCCGCACGACCTGGCGGCGCGGGCGAAGCCGGTCGAAGGGGAATCCATTCAGCTTTCGGGGGCCTTGCACTAGCGCGGATGACACGCTGGCGAGCATCGACGGCGGCCCGTCCGCGCATTCAGCCGCGATAACACCAGTGCCACGGCTCGTAGGCGAGCCGGTGCCGGTTTTCCCGTGGAAAAGACAGCCGGAAGCCATGCGCCGGCGCATGCTGGCACAGCCAGGCGAACGCACGAGTGTGTTCGAACGATTCTTCCAGCGGTTCGGCCCCCGGCGTGGTGATGTCCAGGGCGTTGCCGGTGTGGTGCTCGCTGAAGCCGGGCGCCGCGGAGACCCGCAGAATCTGTTCCATCTTCTGGCCGTGTTCCAGCTTTCGGCGCAGCAGCGCCGCCTGGTAGTCGACGCTGCGGAAGGCGGACACGGCCTGCAGCGCCGTGCCCGCTCGCGCGGCGGTTTCCACCATGGCCCGCCAGGCGGTTGCGGCCGGAGGTGTGAGCCGTTGTTCGCGGCCAAATACGTCCGTACCGATCGATTCCAGGCGGGGAGACTCGGCTTGCAGCCGCAGCCGGTGGCGTCGGGCATAATTCGAAGGAATGCCCAGTTCTGCACCGATGGCACGGATCCGGCGGCCGTACCGGGTCCAGCGGCGGGACAGCGCTCGCCGCAGGGCCGGCCGGCCGGAAGCAGACCGGGTCGGAGCCCGGTAGCCCAGCCCGGTCAGCAGTTCTGATCGGTCCGGCACGGGTTCGATCGTGATGTGGTCGAAACAGAAAGCCACGGCCAGGCGTTCGATCGCGTCCATCAAAGGTTGGATGTGCCGGGTGTCGGGACGCCGGCGCGCGACCGCGAGCGCCCACACCTCGCCGCTGTCCAGGTCGAGCGCCGCCACGCCCTGAACGCCCCGAAAACCATTGGCGATCACCACGCACCCGTCCTCGATGCTGCGACGAAAACGCAGCTCGGCTTTTTCGCCGCCGGCGGGTTCTAACCGCGCCTGGGTGATTGGTGTGTGGTGGCGATACCAATCCTTCAACCAGGGCAGGTCGTCCGGGCTGGCCGGACTGACGAAAGACTGCCGGGCGTTGGAGGATGGATTTGACGTGGCCATGGAAGCTGATCGGGGTCTCTGATCCTGTCCATGGTATCGCGAAACGGAGGCCGACACGCCGTCACCGCGGCCGAATGGTGGCCGGGGCCGGTCCGGGCGGGGTGTTCGTGGGGCGGCAGAGGCGTCTGAAGTCCCGTAACATAACTGTCACATTTGCCCCCTACCATGCCGATATGGAAGCTGCGTCTCCTGAAAACGCCGCGTCGGGCGAGGCGCGGTCTGTCCGTATTGCGCGTTTGCGCGCCCGGCGTGACCGGCTGGCGACGCGCCTGATCGGGCTCGGGGGGCTGACGGTCATCGTCGCCATCGTGCTGATTTTCTTTTACCTGGCCTATATCGTCGCGCCGCTGTTTCAACCGGCCCGCGCGACCCTGCGGGCGGAGGCGCCCGCCCCGGGCGATGCGAATCAGCCGCCTCTATTTCTTTCAATCGAGGAACAGCTGGAAGTCGTGGTTCGGATCACGGCGGATGGGCTTATCCGGTTTTCCCGGCTCGCCGATGGCGTCCCGGTGGAGGCCGCCGGCAACTCGCAGTGGAGCCCGGGTGGACTGCTCCTCGTTGAGGAAGCCATTGAACACAATGGTCTGCTGGCCGCGGCTGCCGAAGACGGCCGGGTTTACCTGGTGCGGCACGATTACGAAGCGCGCTACGACGGCGGAGTCGCCAACCGGACCATCGTGCCCAGGATCGGGTTTCCCTACGGTCAGTCGCCGGTCATGGAGATCGGCGACAGCGAGGTGGCCGAACTGGCCCTGTCCGAATCCGGTAACAGTCTGGCGCTGGCAGCGCTGGACCGTGCCGGTATGCTGCATGCCTGGACCGGCGACCGAATTGAGAACCTGCTGTCGGGCGACGTCAGTCTGAGCGGAAACGTCCGGCGTGCCGGACCGTTCAACGGCGTGACCGCTCTCGCGCTGAGCGGGGATCACCGTGCCCTTTATCTGGGCTACGACGACGGCCGGGTGCAGCGCCTGAAATTACCGAACCTGGAGCCCGCTGGTGAAGTGGGCGGGCAGGCGGCGCCCGTAACGGCCATGACCATGTTGCTGGGTGGTATTTCTCTGCTCGTGGGCGATGCGGAGGGCGGTATCACCCAGATGTTTCCGGTTCCCGATGCCGGCGGGGAAAACATGCTGCGTCCGATCCGGCGATTCTCGGCGGGAACTGCGGCCATCGAACGCATCGCGGTCGAGCCGCGGCGAAAAGGGTTCGCGGCCCTGGACGCCGACCAGAATCTGACCCTTTACCATTCCACTTCGGAGCGCCAGTTGCTGCACCGGTCGGTGGCCGGTCTCGCGCCACGTTCACTGAGTTTCTCGCCACGCGCGGACGCCCTGCTGATGGAAGGCGAAGACGGAGCCCTGCACCTCTTCTCCCTCGACAATGATCATCCGGAAGTTTCTTTTTCCTCATTGTGGAAAAAGGTCTGGTACGAGAACTACGACGAACCGGCCCATGTCTGGCAGTCATCGGCGGCGACGCGGGATTTCGAGCCCAAATTCTCCCTGACGCCATTGCTGTTCGGAACCGTCAAGGCGGCGCTGTACGCCATGCTGTTCGCGATTCCCCTGGCCTTGATGGGTGCGGCGTACACCGCCTGTTTCATGGCGCCACGGTTGCGCCGCTGGGTGAAACCTGGCATCGAAGTCATGGCCGCGCTGCCGACGGTGATTCTGGGCTTTCTGGCCGGATTGTGGTTCGCGCCCTTCATCGAGCGCCACCTGGCCGGCCTGTTCGCCCTGTTGGTGGTGGTGCCCGCCGGCATGTTGGGGTTTGCCTGGGCGTGGCACCGGTACGGCGGCAGGTTCGCGGCGCGCATACCGGCCGGTTTTGAGCCACTGGTGCAGATACCAGCGCTGGCCGTTTGTGTGCTGCTGGCATTTGCCGTGGCCGAGCCGATGCAATATGTGTTTTTTGGCCAGGATCTGAGTAGTTGGCTCACCCAGGTGGCGGGAATCGAATACGATCAGCGCAATGCGCTGGTCGTGGGCTGCGCGATGGGGTTCGCGATCGTTCCCACCATTTTCACGATCGCCGAGGACGCCATGTCGGGGGTGCCCGCATCGCTGTCGAACGGATCTCTGGCGCTGGGCGCGACCCCCTGGCAGACGCTGCTTCTGGTCGTGCTGCCAACCGCCAGTCCGGGAATATTTTCGGCGCTGATGATCGGGTTCGGGCGCGCGGTGGGCGAGACCATGATCGTGTTGATGGCCACCGGCAACACGCCGATCATGGATTGGAACGTGTTCGAGGGCATGCGTACGCTGGCGGCGAACATCGCGGTGGAAATGCCGGAGTCCGAAGTCCACAGCACGCACTACCGCATCCTGTTTCTGGCGGCCCTGGTTCTGTTTGTGTTCACGTTTGCGGTGAACACGGTGGCCGACGTCGTGCGGCAGAGCCTGCGTCAACGATACGGGGCGCTGTAACTTATGGAATCCCCGTCCAGAAACTGGTGGCGCAGCGGTGCACCCTGGATCTCGTTGCACGGGACGGCGGTCGCGGCCTGTATCCTCCTGGCGGGCGGGCTGCTGGCGCTGATCATGGTGCGCGGTTTGGCGTTTTTCTGGCCAACCCAGGTGCAGGAAATCATCTACCTGGAGCCGGATGGCGTCGAATCGCGCATTGTCGGACAGATTCATGGGGTGGAGCACGTCGATTCGGGCCGGCTCGCGGACGAGGGCTCCGATGCGGGCACCGTCATCGAACGGGTTCTGGTCAAAACCGGAAATCGTGATATCGCGGGCCAGGATTTCCGGCTGCTGAGAGGTGATCGCATCCTGCGGCAAAGTGCACCGCTCAGCCTGGTGGCTCTGGAGCGGCTGGAGTGGGGGGTGTTTTTCGGCCAGGTTGTGGGATTGCGCTCCTATGGAAGCCTGCTCCCCAGCAGTGATGTCTGGGCTGACTTTCAGTCGATGATCGGTCGGGCGCGGTACTTGCGGGAAGAGGCGCGGGAACTGGAGCGCGGACCCATTGCGGACATCAACTACCGGCTCGAGCAATTGCGCCTGGAGGAACGTGAACGGGAACTCGATGGAGATCCCGATCCGGTCGCGGCTGCGGCAGCGGCATCCGAACGCCGCGCCCTGCAGGAGCGTTATCGCGGCCTGGAATCGCAGTTGCTGGCGATCGAAGAGCAATTGAACCGGGATCACGTCATCGTTCGCATCTCCCGTGATGCATCCAATGACCGTGAAATGCCCCTGCGGTCTATCATCGATGCCTGGCGGCCGAACGACATGAGCCTGTTAAGCCGGTTCGGGCACTTTTTCCGCAAGTTCGGATCATTCATCACCGATGAACCGCGTGAAGCGAATACCGAAGGTGGCATTTACCCCGCGCTGTTCGGCACCGTGCTGATGGTATTGCTGATGACCGTGTTCGTCGCGCCGCTGGGCGTGGTGGCGGGCGTCTATCTCACCGAGTATGCCCGGCAGGGCTTGCTCACCCGGTTCGTGCGAATTTCGGTGAACAATCTCGCTGGCGTACCGTCAATCGTGTACGGTGTTTTCGGGCTCGGATTTTTCGTTTATACCGTGGGTGGCGGCATCGACCGGCTGTTTTACGAAGAAGCCCTGCCGTCACCGACCTTCGGGACCGGAGGATTGCTCTGGGCGTCTTTGACGCTGGCGCTGCTGACCCTTCCGGTGGTCATCGTAACGACCGAGGAAGGCCTGGCCAGGATTCCACGATCATTGCGGGAAGCCAGCCTCGCGCTCGGGGCCACCCGGTGGGAGACCTTGTGGCGTACGGTGCTGCCCATGGCCAGCCCGGCCATCATGACGGGCCTGATCCTGTCCATCGCGCGTGCGGCCGGTGAAGTCGCGCCGCTGATGCTGGTCGGTGTGGTGAAGCTCGCGCCGTCGGTTCCGCTGGACGGGAACTTTCCGTATCTGCACCTGGAGCGAAAATTCATGCACCTGGGCTTTCACATCTACGATGTGGGTTTTCAGAGTCCCAACATCGAAGCCGCGCGGCCCCTGGTCTACGCCACCGCGTTCCTGCTGGTCGCGGTGATCGTATTGCTGAACCTGGCCGCCATCCATGTGCGCAACAATCTCAGGGAGCGGTTCCGCGGAGTCGAGGTATGAACAAGGAGACCCGGTTGTCGCTGCAATCCCCGAGTGAGCAGTGGTACGACGATGAAGGCCTGGAGGGCCATGACATCACCCTACGCGTGCGCGATCTTGACCTGTTTTATGGCGAGGCACAGGCGCTCAGGGGCGTCAATATCGATTTTGCCGACCGGCTGGTCACCGCGATTATCGGTCCGAGCGGCTGCGGCAAATCGACCCTGTTGCGCTGCTTCAACCGGATGAACGACGTGGTGGGCGGTTGCAGCACCCGCGGCGAAATACTGCTCGGAAACCAGGACATACTCGGTTCGGAAATCGATGTCGCGGAATTGCGCCGGCGGGTCGGTATGGTATTTCAGAAACCCAACCCTTTTCCCAAGTCGGTGTACGAGAACGTGGCTTACGGATTGCGCATCCGCGGTATCAGGAAACGCCGGCAACTCGATGAACGGGTCGAGTGGGCCCTGCGCGCGGCCTCCCTGTGGGATGAAGTCAAGGGCCGGCTCGGCGAACCCGCCTTCGGCCTGTCCGGTGGTCAGCAACAACGACTCGTCATCGCACGCGCCATTGCCGTGGAACCGGAAGTGATCCTGCTGGATGAGCCGTGTTCGGCGCTGGATCCCATCTCGACGCTGAAGGTCGAGGAACTGATCAACGAACTGAAGCAGCGCTACACGATCATCATCGTCACGCACAATATGCAGCAAGCCGCGCGCGTGTCCGACCGGACCGCGTTCATGTACCTGGGCGAGCTTATCGAATACGGCGACACCGACCAGGTGTTCACCAACCCGCGGGTCAAACGCACCGAAGACTACATTACCGGCCGCTACGGTTGAACGGGAGCAGTACATCATGGAACGGCTGAACATCAGCGATCACATTTCACGCCAGTTCAACGAGGAACTGGAGAACGTGCGTGGACAGGTGCTGAAAATGGGCGGGCTGGTCGAGGAGCAGATGGCCCTGGCGGTGCAGGCGCTGGTGAATGGTGACGCCGAGCTGGCAGAGCGGGTGATCCTGAACGACTACCGGATCAATGCCCTGGATGTGGCCATTGACGAAGAGTGCACGCGCATCGTCGCGCGGCGGCAGCCGGCAGCCACGGACCTGCGCCTGGTGATGGCCGTGATCAAGACCATTACCGATCTGGAGCGGATCGGTGACGAGGCCAAGCGTGTGGCTCGTATGGTGGTGGAGCATCTCAGCGGCTCGGTGAACGACGAGGTGCGGCAGGAGATGGAGCACATGGGTGTGCTGGTGCGTGAAATGTTGCGCGGGGTGCTCGATGCGTTCGCGCGCACCGACGTCGATACGGCCATGGCCGTGGTGCGCGCCGACCGCAAGGTCGACGCCAAGTACGGCGCGATTACCCGGCAGCTCATGACCTACATGGCCGAGGATCCGCGCTCGATTCCAATGACCCTGAATATCCTGTGGGCGGCGCGCGCGATGGAGCGCATTGGCGATCGCTGCCAGAACATCGCCGAGTATATTTTCTACCTCGTGCACGGCCGTGATATCAGGCATACCAGTATCGAGGACGCCGAGCTCGAGCACGCCCGGGAACAGGCCCGGGAGCGGGAGTCCGGGCAGGAGTCGGAGTAAGCTCACCCCGTGAGAATTCGCCCCCACTGATCACATCTGTTTCAGGGTGCCTGCCGGGGAAGGCCGATTGCGGTCGAAGTGCGTTGTGAGGAAGACTTCAGGACCCGGCGAGCCGGGAAAAAAAGGGGCCGGTCACCCGGCCCCTCCAATACGGCTTCGCTTGTCGACTACAGGTCAGCGATCACTCGCCTCCCTCGACCTGGTGAGTCCAGCCGGTCGTCCAGTCGACACGGTCAAATGCGCCGCGGTAGGTGGTGTAGTCGAAGAAGTCGCTGTCGGTGATGTCAACGCCGCCACTCAGTGCCGGCGATCCGGGCATCGGCATGTAGCCGTCGAGCATCGGGTTGGCGGTCACATTGTTCATGAACTCACCACTGTTGAAGAAGGCGTTGACCGTGAACGGCGCGCCGGTGTCGTCGACGTAGTTGGTCGTGCAATCCAGGATGACACCGTTGAAGGCGCTGACGTCCGTGTTGGGGGCTTCAGGGGTGCCGGCGGCGTTGTAGGTAGCCGGTGCGTCGTCCCACTCGATGCAGCCTGTCGGAAACCGGGAGACGATGGTGTTGTAAATGCGTCCACCCGAACCGTCCTTGAACAGGATGCCGCTGTCGCCGTTGCCGTTGCCCAGGAACGTGTAGTTGGCCACGGTCGGTGTGGCGCGCGGCAGGGCGTCGAAGCTGTCCGGGTTGCTGGCGCCTTCGATACCGAAGTCTTCACCGAAGCCTTCGCCGTGGATCACCAGGCCGTACTGCAGAAATCCGCTGTAACCCAGGTCCCAGTCGACCGCGTCGTCACCGCCTTCGGTGACCACCATGTAGCGGACGTTCACGGTGCCGCCGAAAAACTCGATGCCGTCATCCTGGCCGCGGAAAGCCTGCAGGTGATGTACCCGCGTGCCGTCACCGACGCCCTGGAAAGTAAACGAGTTCACTTCGGCATTGGGCTGGAACTCGATGCCGGCGTAACGCACCTGGAAATAGCTGATCTCACCGCTGGAATCGTGCGGGTCGTCGCCGCCGAAGCGCTGGGTCTGGTCGAACTCCGAGAAGCAGTTGAACGGGGCTTCAGGGCAGGCATTGGATGGTGCGTTACCGGAAACCACCAGACCACCCAGATCACCCGGTGCGGGCGTGGTTCCTTCGATGAAGCCATCCTGCGGGCTGGTCAGAACGATGGGGGCTCCAGGCGTGCCGTTGGCGAATATTCTGGAGCCGGGGCTGACATACAGGTAATCCGCAGCCTGGCCGGCGCCGATCAAGACGGTGCCCGGATCGATCGTGATCGAAGCCGAATTTGCGTTGTCGTCACCGATGCGCACCAGACCGTTCAGAATCCAGGTGGTGTCGTTGGTCAGGGTGATGTCCTGGGTGATCACGCCGTTCAACTCGCATCCACGCGGTACCACCCCGGAGGCCTGGGCGAAGGCGGGGCAGCCGCTGAACTCTTCCTGGTAGACACAGGAATCAGCGGGTCCGTCGACCGGCTGCAGGTCGCCGAGTTCCACGTCCGGAAAACCGGAATTGTCATCCATGTCGAGATCGACGTACAGGCTTCCGCAGGAATTGAAACGCACCGTTGCCGATCCGACGATGTCCTCACTGACTGCTCCGGAATCGAACGGGAAATCAAACGCGCCGCCGCTGACACGCGAAACCGTGACCTCGGTGTTCTCGAACTGGTGCTCGAGGAACGGGGCGAAGAGAATCAGCCAGGTCGGCTCGCCGGCGTCGTCAAACGTAAACAAGGCGCCGAAGAACAGATGGGAACCGTCCGCCCGCGGGGCGACGAGAATGGAAAGGCCTCGTCCCCCTTCGGACGGGGAAAAGTAATTGCCGTCGAATACGTCACTCAGCTTGACCGCCGCATTGGCCGTGCCGGCCAGCAGGGTGCCGGCGAGCGCGCAAAGCAGGGTAAAACGTCGCAATGAAATGTTCACACTAAATCCCTCCGGGATATTGAAATTGAATGTCTACGGGTACATGACCACGGGCTGGCATGCGGTTTCCTACAGTACGTTCGCTTTGTTACAGCGATGTGTCCCGGAGGTGGCAAATATGACGTCTTTCCTTCATCTCGTCCGTAACGCTGGAAACGGATGTGATATCAGAGGAACTCCTTGGGAGGAATGTTGACTAATACGAACTATTCTTTTTCCGGGTTGCCGGATTATTCGCTTGCCTGCCAATGGACGATCACGCAGAAAAAGACAAACAATTCCACGCCAGGATCGCCGGGCATTACGACGCGATGACCAACGAGCCCCGGCAGTATCCCAATGAACTGCTGTTTCGGCCCATTGACCGGCTGATTCACCCGGCCCGCCTGCTCGTGGATCTTGGCTGCGGAACAGGGCAGATGTTTCTGAGGTACCGCAAGCGTACTGATCGGACCATTGCGGTCGACCACAGCGAGGAAATGCTCGAGGTGGCGGAAAGGCGGGTCCGAGGGATCGGCATGACGAATGTCGAATTCGTGCGGAGCGATGTGCACGATTTTCTGGAGCGGAACGCCGGTCTGGGTGTCAACCTCGTGACCTGCGTCGGTGTGCTGCACCACCTGAAGCAACATGAGCTTGAAACTGCCCTGAGCGGAATCAGCTCCATTCTTGCGGGGAGGGGGCAGTGTGTCATCGCCGAGCCGGTTTATTCCGATGCCGTCCCTGGCGTGATCCGGTCACGAAACGAACGCAGCATTCTGCAAAGACGCCTGGAACGATTCATGCCGGAGGATGCCGTCGATCCCGACGAAGAACCGCTGCATGAAACCAGTTTGCGGGATGCGATTCGCCATTCCGGGCTCGTCATGCGCAAAATTTCCAGGGGGTTCGAACTGTTTCACCTGACCGATCCGATTACGCGATTCGAAAAAATCCTGATCCGGGCGATATACGCCAGGTATCGCCATCGGGGCGATGTTATCGCGGTACTCCTGGAAAAGCCGACGGGCTGATAAGTCCGTCAAGGAAGGTGCCTTACGCTGAACGGCGGGCAGCGCGGTTGGAGCCGTCCGGTCAGAAACTCCACTGCAGTCCGAGGTCGATTTCCCGTCCACGTCTGTAGGCGCGGGTGATTTGATCGCCCTGGGTGTACTTCACATCCGGGTCGAGCAGGTTTTTGAGCTTCAGGGTGAAGCGCCAGCCTTCGCCGAGGCGGCGTTTGTAAACGAAATCCAGTTGGGGAAAAGCTTCCTCGTAGATGTCGGGTTGCCCAAGGACGCCGGCCTGCGTAATCCGCTTGCCGAATTCATTGTAGAGCAGGCTCCATTCGCCGGGGCTGTCGGGGCTGCTGTAACCGAGCTGGACGTTCACCACCCACGGTGACTGACCCTGCAGCGGTCGATCCGGGTTGGTCTGGGTGGTGAGGCTGGAATCGATCTCAACCGAAGATTCGATCCAGGCGTAGTTGAAAGCGACGTAATAGCCTTCCCAGTCGAACGGACCGGCGAAACCCAGGTCCAGGTTCTCCAGCCAGTTCAGCCAGTCGTGGTTCCGGATCCACCCCAGGGAACGGGAGTAGTCCAGTTCCACGCCCACGAGATCAGCCGCCAGCGCATTCTGCAGGGTGATGATGCGAGCCGAGCCGCCGGAGGAGAAGGTCTTTTCGATGGGTTTGGCGAATGCCTTGTAGAACGCCGCGATCGAGAAGCTCTCGTTGGGGGAGAAATAGTACTCCCAGCGTAAATCGTAGTTCTTGAGTTCAGCCGTCTGGAGCACCGGGTTGCCAACCGTGATCAGGTCCAGCAGGGGGTCCAGATACGGCGCTGGGGAAAGCTCGCGAAAGTCCGGGCGTGATACCGATTCGGCGTAGGCCGCGCGAATCTGTGCACTGGGGTTGTAGGCCCAGGTCACCGAGGCGGATGGCAAGCGGTCAGTCTGATCGATCTCGCCGATGACCGGGGGTGCGTTGGGGTTGGACAGGTCGGCGGTGATCACCTGCTGCCGGTTGTTCTCCTCGCGCACACCCGCTGAAATCCGCAATGCTTCGTTGAACAGGCTCAGGTCCAGGTTCAGGAAGCGGGAATCCAGGGATTGCGAAGCCGTGTACGTGTCCGTCGCACGCGTCGACTCCCGGAGTTGGAGAATGGACGGATCGATGTACTCGTCGGTGAACAATTCGGAGTAGGGCAGGTCCAGAAGATCGTTGGGCAGGCGGCCCTGAAAGGCGAAGGTCCGGATGCTGGCTTCGCGATCGCGCTCAAGTTCACCCAGGCCGGCCCGGATCGCCAGTGCGTGACGGCCAAAGTTCAGCGGCAGGGTGGTGTCCAGCGACCCGTGTTTCAGTGTGTCCTCCAGGTCCGACCAGGTCTGCTCATTGCTGTCGGCTCGCGTCGACACCGTGTAGATTCCGTCCTCGTCGTCGTCATCGCGCCGGTAGCTTCGCGTGTTGGGCTCTGCACGGGTGGCCGTGGCGTCGGTGTATTGCCAGTCCAGAGTCCAGTTTTTGAACGGAAGGGTGTGAGAGCCGGTGGCCTGGTAGGAAAGCAATTCATTCTCGACCCACTGAAATTTGAAGCGGCGGAGGACCTGGCTGTCTTCGACGCCCTGGCTGATCCGGGTCTCGTCCTCGGTCTGGCGCAGCAGCATGGCGTTGAAACCAACTTCGTGGTTGTCGCCGAACTCCACGCCGGTGTTCGCGAACAGGCTGGCGTCGATGTTGTTGATGGTTCGGACCACGTCCACTTCGTCCGCCAGTTGCAGCCCGCCTCCCGAGACCGCACTGAATTCCCGACGAACCTCGTTGGCGTTGGACCAAGTGTTGCCGTACCGGAAGGCGGTGAGAAAACCCCAGCGGTTGGTGTCACCAAAGGCAAAGGAGTGACCGAAAGACCCCGACAGGCCGATGTCCTGCGGAATGTCTTTTTTCTGAAGATCGTAGGTGCTGTTCGCGGCCATGTCCTGGCCCAGAGCCTCCAGTTCTTCCTGGGTCAGTCCGTCCGGATTGGTGAAAGAGCGTGGCCGCAGAAATTGCCCGTCGGCGATGGCCGTTGCCAGGGAGCCAGGAAGATCGCGGGCGCCGTCGTCGTAACCGAGCCAGTCGGTGTCACCGCCCCCGTAACTCAGGCCGGTTTCAAAGGTGGTGTCGTCGCGGTAGCCGAGGCTGAGGCTCAATTTCGCGGTCAGTTCGGGGGGGAAGGAAACCGTGCGCAGTTGGACCGTTCCGCCGCCGAATTCGCCCGGAAGATTCGCCGCCGCGGTTTTCTGAACGACGACCGCTTCAATCACGTCGGTGGGGAACAGGTCCAGCGGGACCACCCGCCGGGTCGGATCGGGGCTGGGAATGGTGGCGTTATTGAGCACCACGCTGGAGTAACGCTCGCCCAGGCCGCGCACGTAGATGTACTGACCGTCTACCAGGGTGAGTCCGGTGACCCGTTTCAGGGCGCCGGCGGCGTCGGAATCGCCTGCCCGGGAAATCTGTTCCGCGCTCAATACGTCGGTGACACCATCGGATTCCCGCCGCTCGGCCATCACCGAGGCCAGGGAGCCGGATATGTAGGGTGCCACCACCACGAATTCGGGGAGTTCTGAACCGGCGGGCGTCAGTTCCAGGCTCAGGGTGACGGCATCATCGGCCGGTATCTCGATGCCGTCCCGGGTGAGCGTGTTGAAACCGGCGTGAAGCACCGAAACCGATCGGGTTCCGGAGGGTAGCACAGCGGAAAAACGGCCATTTTCATCGCTGCGAATCTGCTCGGAAACACCGCTGATGAAAATGCGTGCACCGCTGATCGGGCTGCCGTCTTCGGCGCTGATCAGGTGGCCTTCGATCGTTCCGGGGGCTCCCCCGGGCTGGCTGTCCAAAGGCTTGGTCGCCGGGGGCTGGCCAGGCGGCGGACTGGACGATTCGACTTCGAACAATGCCGAACCACCCCCGGTCAGGTCGACAATCCACTGGCTGATCTCGTCCTGCACCGCGAGGATCTGCTGCTCCAGAACAACCGAGTCCTGGTACCTGAGCTCCAGCACCTTGATGCCCGGGTCCAGGTTCAGACCGGCGAGGCCGCCTGAATCGGTCCAGGTTTTGAGTTCGCCGTCGATGAGGACCTCGATGTTTCCGATCGGCGAGCCTTCGTTAAATACGTACAGGGTCAACCGGGATGATTGCGCGGCCAGGCTGCCGGCCAGCAGCAGACAGGCGAACCCGGTGATGAAACGCAGCGGGAGGTGATTGAGCCGGGTCAGTGGATTCAATAGCATCGCCAGCGCTCCTGCGCGCAGTCCTGGATGGCGCGTCTCAGTTCGGCGGCCTTGCGGAACAGGTCGGGCCGGTTCAGGGCCGCCAGGTGGTTTTCGGCCGCTTCGAAATCGCCGGTCTTGAACAGTGCGTAGGCGATCGCGTAGCGCAGATCTTCCTCCTGGAGCAGCCCCACCCGCCGCAGCGGTGTTTCCATCGCGGCGGCCTGTTCGAAGTTTTCCATCTGCAGGTACAGCGCCAGGCGCTGGCGGAATTTTTCCGGCTGGTCGGATAACTGGCTGTTGATGATGAGTGCACGGTAGATCTGTCCGGAGCGCCGGTAGAGTTCAGCGGCCTCCGCCATCAGCGGGGGACTCAGAAGCGCCGCCTGATAGAGAACATCCGCCGCAACACCCAACTGGCCCCGGTCGATATAGACATGGGCCAGGACTTTTCTGACCTCGGAGGAGTCTGGAAATTTCAGGAGTGCCTGTTCGAGCAGCATCGCGGCCTCGTTGAGTTCGCCACTGGCCCGGAGTGCGTTGCCCAGGGCCACGTAGTCTTCCCGCCTGCCTTCGGTTTGCGACAGGTACTCACGGCCCAGAGCTGCGGCCTGGCGGAACAGACCGAGGTCGACCAGGTAGAACACCTTGCGGCGCAGAAAAGATTGATCGCCGGAGAAAATTCCAGCTGCCTGGTCCAGGGTGGCGAGCGCCATGACGGGGTCTTGCATGAGCCAGTAGCTTTGCGCCTTCATGTGGTAGACCGACGGCACACTTTCGACCGCGGAGCCGGCATCATCCAGCGCTTCGATCACACCCGGGTAATCCTGAAGATGAAACTGCGCCTGCGCCAGGTACACATACACCAGGGCGTCGGCTTCACCGGACCCGATGGCCAGCTTCAGGGCGTCACGGGCCGCGGGGTATTCGTTGCGGCGAATGTGCGCCATGCCGCGCAGGGTGTAATAGCGTGTCAGGTCGACACCTTCGGTATCGGGATCGACCTGGTCCAGCGCGATCAGGGCGCGGTCGAGATTGCCGTCCCGCAGCATCAGAGAAGCCAGCGCGAGGTAGTCGACGATTTCATTTTCGTTTGCGGCCTGTGACGCCGCGGACACGCCCAGCGCGGCAGTCAGCAGAACGCTCAACAGAATTCGATTGCGTAAACTCATGTCAGCCCAGGTCAAAACGAACGCGCTGCCGCGCCCACGAACGGACGGCCTTGCCCTGGTAAAGGGCCGGCTCGAACCGCCACTGATTGATGCCAGCCATCGCGGCTTCGTCGAACACACCTTGCGGATAGGATTCGACGATTCGAACTTGTTCGATTTCACCGGTCAGGCCGATGAGCAGCGAGAAAACCACGTAGCCCTCGACGCCGTTGGCGCGGGCTCGGGGCGGGTATGTGACGGCAGCCTGATAGGTCGCACGGGGCGGATGGTCCACGGTGTCATCGGTCATCACCATGCCTTCGGCGCCGCCGAGCAGGTCACCTTCCAGGGCGCCGAGATGGTCCGCCGAGAAACCCGGCAGGCCCATGTCGATGCCCGACAGCGACGTATCGAGACCGGTCAGTGGCGCCGGTGCGCTGCGCTGGCTGCGCCGGGGTTTCGGCCTGGGCTTCGGCTTTTGTACCGGCTTTTCTTGCGGAGGTTTCCTGCGCTCGAACGCAATCTGGCTTTCGACTTCGGCGCGAGAATCTTCGAGCGCGTCGGAGTAGTAATTGATCAGGACGACGATGCCGAGCACGCCGAACGTGCCCGCCAGCATGAAGCCAGTGGCCCATGTGAAGCGCCTGAGGCGGCTGCTGCGCAACATGTCAGCCGGCTCCCGCTTCCTCGACGGTGGCGACGCCAACGTCCGTAGCTCCTGCCAGGCGGGCCTGGTCGACGACTTCCACCAGTCGTCCCGCCGGTACGCCGTCATCGGTTATGATCAGTACGGCCCTGGCAGTCATGGTCTTGAGCTGATCGCGCAACCGGCTCTGGACAACCCAGATCTGAACGGGCTCTCCATCCAGGTAGGTGTCGCCGTTGTTATCGATATACAGTCGGACCGCCTTGGTTGATGCCGTGGTCGCAGACGAAGCGGCCGGTCGGTTCAGTTCCAGCTTCATGTCCTTGACGAAGGTGGTGCTGACCATGAAGAAGATCAGCAGAATGAAAACCATGTCGATCAACGGAGAAATGTTGATGTCCTGGATGGCTTCTTTTTTTTCGCGGTAGCGCATGGCTTAGGGCCTGTTGATACGACATGGGGTCGGGTTGTTCCGGTAGTCGGAGCAGAGCATGTCCTTCAATTGCGCCAGCTCGAGCTCGATGTCTTTCTGTTTGCGGTGGAGCATGCCGTTCACGATCAATCCGGGGATGGCCACCGCCAATCCCATTTGCGTGGTGATCAGGGCCTGCGAAATACCGCCCGCGATACCGCCGGATTGCGAGAACAGCGACATGTCGCCGAGCGAGTCGAAAGTCTCGATCATGCCGACCACAGTGCCCAGCAGCCCCAGTAGCGGGGCCGAGAGCACAATGGTCATGATCAGCGTGTTGAAGCGCTGGATTTCCTGCTGCTCGTCGGAAAATGCGTCATCGAGCAGGGCGCGAAGATTGTTCGGCCGCGAGTCGCGAATGCTGGTGCCCCTGGCCAATGCCCGGACCAGCACACCATCATTGTTCGGCTGTCTGCCCTTCTCTTCGTGGCGCCGGAGCAGATTGCGCACGCCGCGCTTCGACCCGCGTTTGAGCGCGGCGAAGCGGTAGCCGATCGCGAACCACAGCAGCAGGGTGCATAACACCAGAGGCGGCATGACCCAGCCGCCCGCCTCGACGTAATCGGCAAATTGACGCAAAACTCCGGCGATCACGACTCAGGCTCCAGCCGCCGTTGGCGCCGCCGGGCGCTCGAGGTAGAGGTTCATGACGTGCAGCGCGGCTTTTTCCATGTTGTCCTTGATGGACTCTGCCCAGCCGGAAAGCAGGTTGCCGAAGATCAGTGCCGGGATCGCAACCGCCAGGCCGACCTCAGTTGTCACCAGTGCGATCGAAATGCCGCTGGACAGCAACTTGGGATCGCCGGTTCCGAACTCGGTGATGATGTCGAAGGTCGAGATCATGCCGGTTACGGTGCCGAGCAGTCCCAGCAGGGGTGCGACGGCGGCGATGACCATGATGAAGGCGCCGAAACGATTCAGATGAGCGGATTCATGCAGGATCTGCTCGGACACGATGTCTTCGATGTGCGCGCGATCCCGTTCGAGGTTGCGAACGGCCGAAGCAACGACGCGAGCGGTTGAACCTTTGAGACGCTTGCAGGCCTGAAGCGCGTCTTCGAGGCTTCCCTGGCGCACCAGCGTGCCCACCTCTTTTTCGACCCGGCCGGTACTGGCGCTGGCACTGCGCAGAAAGGACATCCGCAACAGGATCAGGACCGCGGCGAGGGCGCCGAGCCCCACGATCATCCAGGCGATGCTCCCGCCGCTGTTAATCACTCCGAGGAGTGTCTTGCCGGCTTGCTCCTCGATCGCCTTTCGGGTTGATTCGTAGACGAAGATGTTCAGGGTGTCGGGATCGTGACCGGCTGCGAGCGCCCGCGCGGTATCCGGGTCGGAAGGGCCCCAGACCTTGAGCTGGCCGTCTCCGGCCGGTACCAGAGCCCCACCCTGCTGACCGGCAATGCCGTAGGCAGCGATGTTGCCGATGTGAACGATGGTGCCGGTGACTTCGGTGCCGTCGGCCAGGAAGAAACTGCCCGTGACCTGGCGCCTTTTTCCAATGTTCTCGAGCAGGTCCAGGGTACCGGTCAGCAGAGTGTCGATTTTTTCGCTGTCGCTGGAACTCCTGTTGGTTCCGCCCGCCACGGGCTGGATTCCATATGGCTCCAGGGTCGAATCGGCCTGCAGGAAAGTCGCCTCCAGCGTCGAGCGGTTTTCCTCGACCGTGGCGACCTGACGTTCGGCATCGGCCAGCAGGTCGTTGATTCTCTCACCGCGTGACTGCAGAGCGATGTATTCACCCTCGAGGCGGTCTATCAAGGCTTCTTTTCGCGCCTCATCCTCGGCCGCGACGGCGTTGAATTCCTCCTGGCGCTGGCGCAGTTCACGAAGCTGGGCTTCGAGAAAGGCGTACTCTTTCTGATAGGCCGCCTGCAATTCGTTCCGGCTCTTCAGCGGGTTGGTCTGTGGTACCGGTGGTGCCGCGACCGCGGCCGGCTTCGAGGCCGGCCCGCCGTCCTGGGCCAGGGCCTGAAAGGAAACCATCATCAGGATGGCCGCCGGAAGCAGGCGCGGCCGGATCCGGGCAAGGGGGTTACCGTTCATGACGACATCTCCGGGAGCGCATTGGGAAGCTCGAAGTAGCCCTGGCGAATCTGCTTGCGCAGCGAGTCGAACAACAGCGCGACCTGTTCCTGCTCGCCCGGTGAGACGAGGCGTTCGAATCGCCAGCCCGCGGGTGTTTCCACCGCGCGACCGTATTCATGTTCGCGGGTGCGGAAATACATCATCGCGTTGCCGAGTTTGGCGATGTCCACCAGCACGTTCTCGCCGTCCAGTTCGATCGACTGGGTATAAATCGCGTTCTCGCGGCTGATGCGCAGCTCGTCTTCGATGAACGCCCACAGACGATTGAAGGCGCGCTGGGCGGTAATCACGCCGGTATTGAGCTGCACTTCGATCTCCTCGAGTTCGGCCAGGCGCTCCTGAACTTTGAACGGAAAGCCGGAACGGACCGCTTCGCGAAGGTCGGTCACGCGATCCAGGACCACCGGGGCCAGAACATCGGAACTGTCCCCCGCCGCCGCGACCTGTTCGCGCATTTCGTCCAGTTCGATTTCGAGTTGGGCGATCCGAAGTGATTCCCGGTCGCGGTTGGCTTCCAGCTCCGTTTGCTGGGCGGTCAGGAAGGCCATGCGGTTTTTGTGCTCTTCGCGCCTCAGGTTCAATTCGGCCTGAAGCTCTTCGACGTGGCCACGGATTTCGATCAGGCGGCGTGCCAGTTCAGTGCTGGCGTCTTCACCGACGTCCTGTGCGATTGCGGCGCTGTGACCACCGGCGGTGAGCAGGGCACAGGCCAGGATGGAGTGGCGATAGCTGCGGGTCATGGCATTATCCGGCTTGGTTGCAGGGGTCTGGATTCCGGCGCACCTGAGAGGCGGCGTCTCCGAAACATTCGATGGCGCGAAGTCTAGGACGGCGGTGTGACAGACATGTGACAAGGTTTCCGGCGCGGCGGGAACCGGCTGTCATCCCTTCGTCACGTCACTGTTGCTTCTTGCGCTTCGTTGGTTGCCGGGCCGGGCGTGAACGGGTTCCCCGGTACCGACGGACAAACCGTCAGGGGAAGTTCCCTGTCGGGCCAGGTTGATTGCCGAAGCGGTGATTGCGTGTCCGGTTCCCGCAGATTGGATAGAATGTCCGCAGTCCCCAGTGGCGGGCCACCGGTCCGATGCGAAGTCCATGCAGACAACCATTCTGATTGCCGACGACGATACCGAACTCGCTGACCTGTTGCGGCAGTTCTTCGAATCCGAGGGATTCGCTGTGCGCCTGGCCCATGACGGCCGCGCAGCGCTGAGCGAGGCTGAATCGGACGAAGTCGACCTCGTGATTCTCGACGTGATGATGCCCGAGATGAACGGGCTGGACGTGCTCAAGGAACTGCGCAAGGACAAGGATCTGCCAGTCATCATGCTCACGGCGCGTGGCGATGACCTGGACCGAATCCTCGGACTCGAACTCGGCGCCGACGATTACGTTCCCAAACCCTGCAATCCGCGTGAACTGCTGGCGCGGATTCGCGCCGTGATGCGGCGCTCGGAGGGTTCCGGTGGCCATTCGGTCATGCAGGCCGATGACCTCGAACTCAACCAGGGCAGCCGGGTGCTGCTGAAATCCGGTGAGCAGGTGGACCTGACCAGCACGGAGTTCAGCGTGCTCCAGTGCCTGATGCAGCATCGCGGTTCGGTCGTGAGCAAGCGCGATCTGTATCTGTCCGCGCTGGGGCGGGAACCCGTTGCGCACGACCGCAGTGTTGACATGCATGTCAGCAATCTTCGCCGCAAGCTGGGCCCGGCGCCGGACGGGGAGAACCGAATCGAGACGATACGGGGTATTGGCTACCAGTACCGGGTCTCCTAGGACGGATCCGGTAGCGTGTCGCGACTCTTCTGGAAACTGTTTCTGACGATGTGGCTCAGCATCGTCGGGTTTTCAGCGGCAATCGGACTGATCAACGACCGGGTTGCACGTGGCCAGTGGGCGGAAGAGCCGGCCAACACCTTTTCACGTGGCATGTACCGAATCGGGCAGCGTCTCAAGTCGTCGCTCGACGAGGATGGCTCCGAAGCGGCCCGGCAGGAATTGCTGGCCATACCACGCATGTCGCGCAGTTTCGTGTACGTGGTCAACGAGAATGATCACGAGATTCTGCGGCGAGACGAGGCGATCGAGGCGTTGCGGAGACGGGGCGCGCGCATGGAAGTCGAGGAGGTCCGGTCCGCGGAGGGCGTCGGTTACCGAATCTACCTCGTCGACCGCATCCCTCCGACGACGATACTGGCGCCCGGTCTCCAGGGAACTTTGCTGCGAATTCTGGCGGGTGCGCTGATCAGTGCGCTGGTCAGTTTCTTCCTGGCCCGCTCCCTGACGTCACCGGTGGGCGCCCTGCGCACCGCGACCCGTAAAATAGCCGAAGGCGACCTCGACGCGCGGGTTGGCGGGCCCATCCCGCGGCGCCAGGATGAGTTGGGTGAACTTGCCTGCGATTTCAATCTGATGGCCGAGCGATTGCAGACCATGTACCAGGCCAATCGCCGGCTTCTGCGCGATGTCAGCCACGAACTGCGTTCGCCGCTGGCGCGCTTGAGCGTGGCGCTTGAGATCGCCCGTGGCAAGGGCGCCGAGGCCATCGAGCCGGAACTCGACCGCATCGGCCTCGAGGGCGAGCGGCTGGAGACCCTCGTGAACGATGTGTTGGGGCTGTTGCGTGAGTCTTCGGAGCAGGCGCCAAAGCTCGACCAGGTGCTGGATCTGGGCGAACTGCTGACCGAACTGGTCGAGGTCGTGAATTACGAGGTGACCGCGGATCAGTCCGGTATTCACTGGGAACGCGGGGAGCCCGTGCCATTCCGGGGTGACCGGGAATTGCTGTGGCGGGCCCTGGAAAATCTGGTGCGCAACGCCCTGCGGCACACGGACCCCGCCCGCGGTGTGGATCTGGAACTCGATGCCCGGCCACCGGATGGCGGCATGGAAATTCGGGTGCGCGATTATGGGCCCGGCGTGCCCGAATCGGAACTCGAGCGGATTTTTGAGCCGTTTTACCGCGTACAGGAGTCCAGAGACCGGCAGACCGGAGGCCACGGTATTGGTCTGGCGATCGCGGCCGCGGCCGTCGCGCGGCATGGCGGGACGGTGCGCGCGTCCAATGCCGCCGACGGCGGGTTGAGGATGATCGTGAACCTGCCGCGCCCGGCAGCCAGTGCCTGATTCCCGCGCCCGGCTTCGGGTTCAGGCCCGGTCGGACGGAAAGCTCAGCGTCATCCCGATGTCGCGTACGCCCAGCCGGGCCATCAGCAGGCGATCGACGCCCAGTGCGACACCGGCGCAGTCGGGCAGGCCGTGGTCCAGAGCGGCGATCAGCTGATCATCGATCGGCAATACCGGATCTCCACGTAGCTCGCGGATTCGATTGTCGTGTTCGAACCGGTCCCGCAATTCCCGTGCGTCGCCCAACTCCTGGTAGCCGTTGGCCAATTCCATGCCACCCAGGTAGACCTCGAAGCGCTCGGCCACCGGCGGGTCGTCGTCGCGCAGGGTCGCCAGCGCGGCCTGGTCCACGGGAAAGTCACAGACGACGGTGATCCGGGCTCCTTCGATGGCCGGCTGGATCACGTGTGAGAGAAGCAGGTCCAGCCAGTCTCTCACATCCATCGGTCCGGCCGTGATCCCCCGTTCGCCGGCCAGATCCTCGCAATCGGATTCCGTTGCCGTAAACGGGTCGAGTCCCAGGTGTTGCAAAAACAGGTCCCGGTACGTCGTCATCTCGCACGGCCAACGGTCGAATTCTCCCCGCCCGCAATGGCGAATGAGTGCGACGACCTCGTCGGCCAGGGCGCGCCAGTTCCAGCCGACCCGGTACCACTCGGCCATCGTGAATTCCGGGTTGTGGCGCCCGCCGCGCTCACGGCCCCGAAAAACCCGGCCAAGTTCGTAGATGTCCTTTCCGAAGCTGGCGACCAGGCGTTTCATCGGATACTCGGGTGACGTTCTCAGGTAGAGCGGCACGGACCCGTCCACCCGCAGACCGGTGATGTTCGGGTCGGTATTTCCCGCCCGGCTCAGCACCGGAGTCTCGACCTCGAGTACATTGCGTTCAGCGAAGAATGTCCGAATGTCGGACAGCATTTCCGCGCGGGCTTCCAAGGCGTGCCGGGAAGCGGACGGGCGCCAGGAGTCCCGGGTCGTGCTCACGCCGTGATGCCTGGCACGTCAGGGGAAAAATTCAGTCCGATGGCGCGTAACTGCCGGGTCTCCGATTCCAGATCGGCAATGGTCAGCGGGTGTGCGTTGCGCCACGACGCCGCGAACTCCGCTTCGATGTCGTCTTCATTGAAGTTGAGACGAAATTCGGGGATCGCGGACGTATCACGGGTGCGGCACAAGACCCAGGAGAAGCGCAGGCAGAACAGTGTCATGCGCAGGGGGCCGTGCAGGCGTGACGGCAGGGCGCGTCCGTAATCACGCGGTACCGGTCTGCGATGGTATTGCACGAGGGCCGCGACAAAACACTGCTCCTGGGTTGTGAAGCCCGCCATGTCGGACTGGCCGACGAGATAGCCGGAATGGCGCTCGTAATGGCTGTGTGACACACACAGCCCCACCTCGTGCAGTTCGGCGCCCCAGGCCAGGAACCGGCGGTGAACGGGGGTCAGTTCAAACCGGTCGGCGAGCTGGTCGAAGGCCTCCAGAGCGGTAGACCGGACACGGTCCGCTTGTGCGGCATCCACGCCGTACCGTGCCCGAAACGCGGCAATGGTCGCCTCCCGGGGGTCACGATTCTCCAGGCGACCCAGCATGTCATGCAGGAGTCCCTCCCGGAGAGCGAACGGGGAGGCGCGCAACTGCTGCAGTCCGAATGCTTCGAAACAGGCCTGCAACATGACGACCCCGCCCGCCAGCACGGGTTGGCGGCGCTCGGACAGACCCGGCAGATTCACGTCTTCGCAGCGGCCCGCCTGCAACAGCCGTTCGCGCAGCCGCCCCACCGAGGCGGCGTCGATATCCCGCTCCGTCCAGCCGAGTTGCCGGCAGATTTCCGCGACGGCCAGCACGGTACCTGACGAACCGATGGCGGTCTGCCAACCGGTGGTGCGGTACCGGGTCTGCAGTTCCTGGAGTTCCGTCAGAACGGCCTCGACGGCGCGCGTCCAGCGGCGCGCGCTGATGCGTCCATCGCCGAAGAACCGGCGGGTCAGGGACACGCAGCCAAACTGGACGCTTTCCATTTCGATGGGATCGACGCCCTGGCCGATCACAAACTCCGTGCTGCCGCCGCCGATGTCGATGACCAGGCGGCGATCCTCGTGCCCGGAGACGCCTTGCGAGACGCCGAGGTAAATCAACCGGGCCTCTTCGCGGCCGCCAATGATGTCGATGCTGGCACCGAGGCCTGTTTCCGCGACCAGGAGGAACGCATTCGCGTTGCGCAGTCGCCGGAATGTCTGGGTCCCTACCGCGCGAATGTTGTCGGCCGGTAGGCCGCGTAGCCGCTGTCCGAAACGCGCGAGGCAGCTGAGCGCTCGCTGCTGGGTATCGGCGTCCAGCACCCCTTCGCGGTCGAGGCCGCCGCCCAGGCGGACCATTTCCTTGATTCGATCAATGATCCGCAGTTCGCCGTGTTCGCGGCGAGCGACCAGCATGTGGAAACTGTTGCTGCCCAGATCGACGGCTGCGTAGGTTGCCGCGGTTTCAGGCGAGGTTTTCGCCGGTGAGGTGCCCTGGCTCACGCTGGATTCCGGTTCCATTGCCCCAGTATGCCACGGGCACGTTACAGCTCGTGCCGGGACGATTACCGGTATTTGAAATTCAGGTTGAGCTGCAGCCGGTCCTGGTCCTGCGGGTCGCCGCTGGCGAGGCCGGTTTTGTTGATGAAGTAGGTCAATTCGAAAATCCAACGATCCTGGATGGCATATGCACCGCTCAATACATGGCCTTTCGCGTCGGTTCCACCGCGCCCGAAGTCGGAGTCAGCGAGCAGACCGAGCACCGCGTCGGCTTCGAGTTTCTTGTACAGGTAACCCACGGACCAGGCACCCGGGGTTTTGGCCTCGCCGTATTCGAATCCGAGGGAATAGCCACTGTCCTCATCGTCGGCATCGAGGTTGGTCACGTAGTCGCCGAACAGCGTCAATGGCCGGTCGAAGGTGGACAGGGTAAGTTCGGCGAAGGCCTCCACCATTCGATAATCATACCGATAGCTTTGCGTTGCCGCATCGAAGCTGTTGCCAAAGAAGTCACCATCGCCGAAGAACGACCCCTTGTCCGCGGCGTCAACGGCGTAGTAGCCGGCCCCCAGCATCAGTTCGGCCTTGTTGCCCAGCCGAAGGCGTGTACCTCCCTGCAACAGGTAGGAAAATTCCTGTTGTCCGGACGCGCTGTCGCTCTCCAGCCAGGTGCCGAGCCCGTAGGCGAATACGCTGCCGTCCTCGTACGCGGCGGCGAATCCTTCGGGCCGCCAGTCGCCGTCCCAGACCAGTGCGCTGGAACCCACCCGTTTCAACGGGTTCTTGTATTTGCCGCCGAAGATCGCCGTGTTGGTCAGACCGGTCCACTCAAAATACGCCAGGTCGATATTCAGTGACTTGTGCGAGCCTGCCATGCCCAGGGTCTGGTTGGTGGACACGGGGTCTTGCGACCCGCTGGCCAGCCCGAGTCCAACGCGAACGGTATCCGACACCCGGGCCTGCAGGGCGGCACGTGCGCGAATGCGGTTGCGGTTGCGCTCGTCCTGGCCTTGGCGGTCGATGTTTTCATAGCGGTAGCGGAAGTCGCCGGACCACCGGATACGTTCGGCCCAGGCGAGGGCTTCCAAACGGTCGGCGACACGGGCCTCGACAGCCTGATCGATGCGGTGATCCAGATCGGCAAGGTCACTCCCGGGGGCGTCGTCGGCACTGCCGGAGGCAGTATCGTGTGCCGCCCGGACGCGTGTTGCGGGGGCTGCCGTGTTCCGGTTCGTGCCCTGTTCCAGCGCATCCAGGCGTGCGGACAGGGCGCGGATCTGTTCGCGAAGCAACTGGATCTCCGATTGTCCGGTGTCCGCCAGCGCGAGTGCAGGCGCGCAGGAAAGAATGGAGGCCAGTAGCCAGCCCAGCGGCGTTGCAAGATGTTTCATGTTCGGTCTCCAGCCGGTCGGATCGTCACTTCGCCGCGAACCGTGCCAACTCCGGTCGGCTTTTCCGGGCGGCGCACCCTGATTAGCAGCCGCAGTTTATTGCGGTTGTGTGACAGTCCTGTTACGAACCGGAGACAAACGGGGGATGGTGACCAGGCGGTATTTCAGTTTTGTGTCGCATCTTCCCCGGCCGTGGGTGTTTCAATCGCCAGCCTGGCGGCTTCGCGCGCGGCGACTTCCGCCGGTAGCGGAATATAGCCGTCCTTGAGCACCTTGGATTGTCCCAGCCGGGAGAGGGCCATGATCAGGAATTCGCGAGTCAGCGGCCGAAGCGGCCTTTCCGGTTCCTGGTTGATGTAAACATACAAAAAACGTGCGAGTGGGTAAGAGCCGTTGATTGCATTCTCCGGCAGGGCCGCGACGTACGGTTGCCCGGCCCGGCGCGCGAGTGGCACGGGCCGCACGGCGGAAGTCGAATACCCCACCCCGGAATAGCCGATGCCGTTCAGCGAGGAGCTGAGCGCCTGTACCACGGAAGCCGATCCCGGTTGTTCGTTGACATCGTTGCGGAAATCTCCCCGACACAGTGCGTGCTGTTTGAAGTAGCCGTAGGTTCCTGAAACGGAGTTTCGGCCGTAGATCTGAATATTCCGGTTGCTCCATGGCCCGGAGAGGCCCAGCTGACCCCAGCGGACCGCGGAATCCGATGCGCCGCAATTGAGCGTGGAGGAAAAAACCGCGTCGATCTGTTGCAGCGTCAAACCCTCGATCGGATTGTCCCGGTGCACGAACACGGCGAGAGCGTCGATGGCCACGGCGATGGGGGTCGGTTTGTAGCCTCGCCGTTTCTCGAAAGCGCCGATCTCGTTGTCTTTCATCAATCGGCTCATGGGGCCGAGATTGGCCGTCCCTTCGGTCAGCGCCGTCGGGGCTGTCGAAGAGCCCGATGCCTGAATTTGCAGGTTGACATTGGGGTAGAGACGTTTGAATTCCTCAGCCCACAAGGTCATCAGGTTGGCCAGCGTGTCCGAGCCGACGCTGGACAGGTTGCCGGAGACCCCGCTGACTTTCTGGTAATCGGGCAGGCCTTCGTCGACGGTTGCGCGCGCCTCTGCGGTGGCGGCAAAACCCGTGGCGAGCAGAGTACAGAGCGCGACGAGTGTGCGGTTCATCCGGGATTCCTCCTCGTGGCGAGAGATTCGCGCGCCCCCGAGACGGAGCCTGGCGCGGTTTGTCGAGCGCTGGAGCGCCATGCTACCGGCCGCATTTGACAGAACGGTGACAAGCCGGTTCGCCGCCACGATGCGAATCGCCGATGGTGATTCATGCGCCGGGTCCAGCGCCCGGGTGCCGGTCTTCGCTTTCGCCAATAAGGCTGCGCTGCGGTTTGAATTCGCTCTCCCGGGGGAACTGGCAAACAAATTCGCTTCCTTCGCCCAATTCGCTGTGAATCAGCAGCCGCGCCCGGTGCGCGTTCAGCACGTGCTTGACGATTGCAAGTCCAAGCCCGGTGCCGCCGGATTGCCGGGCCCGGTCGGAACCAACCCGGTAGAAACGCTCGGTCAAACGGGGAATGTGTCGACTGGGAATGCCGATGCCGGTATCCCTTACAGCCAGTTTCGGCCCATCGTCGGTGTTGCACCAGACCACGGTGATCTCGCCTTCTTCGGGCGTGTAATTGATGGCATTCATGATCAGGTTGCGAAAGGCGCTTTCGAGGTCGGACGCAACGCCGGACAGGCGCACCTCGGGATCCACCTCGAAACGGATATGGTGCCGGCCGCGACTGACCTCTTCAGCTTGCTCCTTGAGCTGACCCAGCAGGGCAGGTACGTCCACTTCGTGTTCCTCGCCCTGGATTTCATCACTCTGCAGGCGGGACAGTTCGAGCAGGTCATCGAGCAATGCCCGCATCTGCACGGCCTGTGACTGCATGCGCTCGATGACGTCCGAAAGCGTATCGTCCGTCGGGTCCTGGAGCAGTTCGAGATAGCCGAGGATAACCGTTACCGGTGTTCGCAGCTCATGCGAGATATTGGCTACGAAATCACGCCGAACCTGCTCGAGATTGTGCACCCGGGTAATGTCCCGGAATACGATCAAGCGCCGCCCGGACTCGATGGGGACGGCGCTGACCTGCAGCCACTGGCTGTCGTTGGTGGGGGAGGGCATTTCGAAATCGCCCTGTACGTGATCCTTTACATCCAGCCAGTCGGAAAAACCCGGCACCCGCACCAGGTGAGTGATCGCCTGGCCGAGGTCGGCGGGAAATTTCAGGCCGAGCCTGTCCTGCGCGGCCTGATTGCCCCAGGTGATCTCGTCGTTTTCGCCAATGACCAGGGTCGCGTCGGGAATCGAGTGGGTCAGATCCTGAAACTCGCGAATGCGCGATTCGTACCGGTCGGCCTGATGTCGGTGCGATTCAGTCACATGCCTGATTCCATCGAATACCCGGCCCCAGATGCCGTTGCCTGCCGGCTCGGTACGGCCGGGTTGGTCCAACCAGGTGTTCAGTCGCCACAGGTTGTAGAAATTCCAGGCGGTCAACCCCGCCAGGGCGATCAGCAGAATCTGCCACAGCCAGCCGGTCGCCACACCGAATACCGCCAGTGCGGCGAGGGCGGCGAGCAGCCGCCAGAAGTGCCTTTTCCAGCCGGTGCTGGTCACCGGCATCGCCCGTGGACGGGCGCGGTCACGCCTTCAGTCCTCCGCGAGGAAGCGATAACCGTGACCGCGTACAGTCTGCACGTAGCTGTCCGTTCCACTCGGCTCCAGCGCCTTGCGCAGCCGGCGGATGTGTACATCGACGGTTCGTTCCTCGAGGTAGGCGTCCGCACCCCAGACGTGGTCCAGAAGTTGCGAACGGCTGTATGCGCGGCCCGGATGGCTCATGAAGAATTCAAGCATGCGAAATTCGGTCGGGCCCAGATGGATCTCCTGACCGTCATGAAGTACGCGGCGGGATACCGTGTCGAGAGTCAATTGTCCGGTGGTGAGGCGCCCTTCGCCATCGGTCGGGTTCGTTCGGCGCAGCACCGCCCGGATACGCGCCAGCAATTCGCGGGGCGAAAACGGTTTGATGACGTAGTCGTCGGTTCCGGCTTCCAGGCCCGCCACCTTGTCATCCTCGGTGACCTTGGCGGTCAGCATGATGATGGGAATGTCTTCGGTGAACGGGTCGCGCCGCAGGCGGCGTGTGAGGTCGAGTCCGCTGACGCCGGGCATCATCCAGTCCATCAGGATGAGGTCTGGCCGCTCGCCGTTGATGGCGACCAGGGCCTCCTGGGCATTACCTGCCTGCGTGCATTGCATGCCGGAACGCTCGAGTGCGTATCCGATCATGTCGCGGATGGCGGGTTCGTCGTCGATGACGAGTACGTGGGTCTGATTGCTGCTCAAGGTACCTGTGCCCCGGTTCGATACCCGCCATTATATGGCTGCGTGTGTCAGTTTGATTACATTGGGAATTCATGATCGATTATCGCAACGCGGCCGCGGGTGTTCAGGGTGCCGGAGGGTGTTCTTCCAGCCCCAGTTTGGTGACTTCGACTTGGTATTCATTGAGGCGCGCGGTGATTCGGGCGCGCTCGTAGTAACTCAGGTCCTCGCGTTCGATGAGTTCCTGAAGTTGCTGAATCGCTTCATGAATACCGCCACGCAGGTAGTACGATTCCGCAATCGCTTCCTTGGCTCTGACTTCGTTGCCGGCCGTGTTGGAAGCGCGGGCGTACAGCGAATACAGCACGGGATCTTCCGAGTGCGACAGCAGTTGCTCGCGCAGAACCTTGCTCGCCTGTTTTGCACGCTCGACATCGCCGTCATGCAGCAGGGCTTCGCTGTACTCCAGCGAAATGGCATGGTTGCCCGGGAATCCGCGGTACAGATCCGCAAGCCGATCGATCGCCTGGTCCACACGGCCGGTCTGCAAATCGAGATCGGCCAACTGGATCTGGTAGGCGAGGTGATCCCCTTCGGCCATCAGCGACTCGAGGACGCGGCGCGCTTCCTCGTATTCACCCTTGCGCTGCAGGGCGATCGCAATGCCGTAATCCATGGCGGAACGCTGGGCCGGGCTGCGCTCCGGCAGGCTTTTCTCGTGTCTGAAATACTTCAGTACGGTTTCCGGGTAGTCTTCCACCTGGGCGCGCAGGCGGGCCTGGACCAGATAGAAATCCCGGCCGGACGTTTTCTCGGGTTTGGGCATGTCCAGGGCCCGGTCTTCAGCCTCGGCGATACGGCTGACGTTGACCGGGTGAGTGCGCAGGTACTCCGGCGGACCCTCGCCCCGTGCGCGAGTGATTCGGCTCATTTTCTCAAAGAATTCCGCCATGCCGCGCGGGTCGTAGCCGGCGCGTGACAGCGTGCGGATTCCAATTCGGTCCGCCTCGGCTTCGTTCTGCCGCGTGAAATGTATCTGTGCCTGCTGTGCCGCCGCCTGTCCGCCGATCAGTGCACCCTGAATCGCTTCGCCGCTGCCGCCGCCGGCCAGCACCAGCCCCAGCATGGCCAGGGCCAGCGGAATGCTCATGGCCTGCTGGTTTTCAATGGCACGGTACAGGTGTTGTTGGGTGATATGCGCCACTTCGTGCGCCAGTACACCGGCGATCTCGTGTTCGTCGTCGGCCGATAAAATCAGCCCGCTGTACAGGGCGACAACACCGCCCGGGGCGGCGAAGGCGTTGACGACGGGCTGATTGATGATCACGAACGTGAAGGGTTTGTCCGGCCGGTCGCTGTTGGCGACGAGGCGGAAGCCCATGTCTTCGAAATACGCGTTGATCAGCGGGTCTTCATTGAGCACCTCGTAGGCCCGCATCTGGCGGACCAGAGCCTTGGCGTAGTCCTCTTCCTCCTTGCGTGAGATGATGGAGTCCGAGGATGCGCCCATGTCTGGCAGTTCGACACGGTCGGTCTGCGCGACGCTCGCCAGGCTGGTGGCCAGGGTGGCGAGAAGCACGGTGATTCGGGTGCTCGATTTTCGGGTTTTCTTGACCATCAGGATGCGTATCCCGGAGACTCGTTATCTTCAGACAGCCCGCGGACGAGCGGGTTCTCGACTCCGGCGGGAAACAGTTTAGCGTGAAGTGCCTGATCATCGTCAATGAAAGTCCCTGGGGCTCCGGTCTCGCACTCGGTGCCTGGCGTTTCGCGCGGGCGGCCAGCGAAGGCCCGCTCGATGTCGTGGCTGTGTTTTTCCGCGAGGACGGAATCTACAACGCGGTGCAGGGCGGTTCCGCCGACTCCGGAACGCCCGATCTCGAACAGGCCTGGCGTGCCCTGGCGGGCGATGACGGGACGGAACTGCTGCTGTGCCGGTCTTCCCTGGATCGACGCCTCGCGGAGCGGCCGGTCAGCCCGTGGCAGGTTTCCGGGCTCACGCCGATGTTTGAAATCATGCTGGATTGTGATCGGGTCGTCACCTTCTGATGGGCGAAGTGAAGAACAGTGTCGCGATGATCGTGCGGACGCGGCCATACCGGCAGCGTTCCGCGCGCACGCAACTCGACGTGGCCCTGCTGGCGGCGGCGGTGGAGTGTCCGCTGCGCCTTTATTTTCTCGGAGCGGCCGCGCTGCAACTGGCGTCGGCACGCGAAGTGGGCGCCGCGCAACTGCCGGCCGGATACCGGGCGTGGGCCAGCCTTCCGGAATTGACCGCACTGCACGCCTTTGTCGAGCCGGACTGGATCGATTGGCTGCAGCGTCACGGTGACGGCCCGGTCATCGATGTGAACCCCATGCAAACGGAGCACATGCGTTCCGATTGGCGCGCCTGCCGCCGGGTACTGGTCCTGTGAGTGACTCCGGAGCGAAGGTGCGACCGCCCTCGGGTGACGCCGGCGTGCTGCATCTGGTGCAGACAGCCGAAGCGCAAGCGCCGGTCTGGCGGGGTTTCTGCGCCCCGGGTGACGAGGTGCTGCTGATGGACGACGGCGTTCTGCTGCTGGCTGGAAACACCGGGATCGTGCCGCTGCCGGAGGGTGTGCACCTGGCTTGCCTGGATGCCGACGCGCGAGCCCGCGGTGTCGCCGACGTGGCACGTGCGCTCGAAGTCGAGTTGATCAGTGATGGGGAATGGGTGCGCCGGGTCGCGGAGCGGCCCCACTGCCTGTCATGGAAATGAGGGTCCCCGAATGAGCGGGGATGAACTGGAACTGCCAGACGGACGAAGGCTGGCGATCGATTCGCGCGGCTACCTGGTCCGGCCGGAAGACTGGAGTCCCGGGGTGGCGGAGTTCATGGCCGGGCGGGATGGCATCGAGTTGACGGCGGACCACTGGGTCGTCATTGAAATTTTTCAGGAACATTTCGCCCGCTTCGAAATCGAACCACCCATGCGGGTGCTGGTCCGTCGCGCCCGCGAGCAACTGGGCGAGGACAAGGGGACGAGCCGTTACCTTTATCGCCTGTTTCCGGACGGACCGGGTACCCAGGCCTGCCGCTACGCGGGGTTGCCGCGGCCGGTCAGTTGCATCTGAGCATCCGGATTGTTTCGGGTGCGGCGCGCCGGACATCTATCGCGTTGTATAATGGGCGGATTTTGCGGCGGGTCATACTCGCATCGGGACTGCCATGCGGGTTCTTGCCCGCTCAGGAAATCGTCCGGTGTTGACGCAAATTCAGCGGATCGGCCCGCAGACCGGGCTGCCCGGCCCGGTCGAGGCCGGCGCCCGTCGCGCATTGGAGACAACACACCATGAGCCAAGTTATCACCGTCATCAGCGGGGATGGGATCGGTCCTGAAATCACGCGGGCCACCCTGCGGGCCCTGGAGGCCCTGCAATGCGATCTCGAATACGAGCATGTCGATGCCGGTCTCGCCGCCCTTGAGCGCGACGGCGAACTGCTGCCCGAACCCACACTGGAATCCATCCGGAAAAACGGCATCGTCCTCAAGGGGCCGCTGACCACGCCCGTCGGCAAGGGTTTTCGGTCGGTAAACGTCAGCCTGCGTCGAACGTTTGATCTGTACGCCAATGTGCGACCGGTGCTGTCGATTCCCGGCACGAAAGCGCGCTACGAGGATGTGGACATCATCACCGTTCGCGAGAATACCGAGGGCGCCTACCTGGCTGCGGATGCGATGGTGGCCGAAGATGGCAGCCGTGCCGAATCGAAAATGATCATCACGCGCAAGGGTTCGGAACGGGTTACCCGCTACGCATTCGATCTGGCGCGGCGCGAAGGTCGGCGCAAGGTCACCCTCGTGCACAAGGCCAATATTCTCAAGGCCGTGTCCGGGCTGTTTCTGGACGTGTCGCGTGAGGTCGCCCGAGATTATCCCGATATCGAATGCGAGGAAATGATCGTCGATGCGACGTGCATGAAACTGGTGATGGATCCACACCAGTTCGACGTCATCGTCACGACCAACCTGTTCGGTGACATCCTTTCGGATTTGTGCGCCGGTCTGGTCGGCGGCCTGGGCCTGGCGCCAGGGGCCAACATCGGTCGTGATGCCGCCATGTTCGAGGCCGTACACGGTTCCGCGCCGGATATCGCCGGCAAGAAAATCGCCAACCCCTGCGCGCTGATGCTGGCCGCGGCGCAGTTGCTCACCCACATCGGGCGCAACGATGAAGCCGGCCGGTTGCGGCGCGCCATCGTGGCGACGATCGGTGCGGGCGACCGATTGACGCCGGATCTCGGTGGCGATGGTTCGACGGAATCGATTGCGGACGCGATTATCGAGCGTCTCTGACGTCTCCTGGCTAGGTCGGCGGGTCGAAGATGACACGGCCGGATCGGCAGCGTAGAATTTCCCGCAGGGCCTGTTGGGGCGCTTCTGTTGCGTCGACACAACGGTCGCCCGTGACGTCCCTTCGATACTGATCGATCCGCGTGCTGCGGAACCCAATACGTCTGGCGTCAGAGTTCCGATAAATCAGATACTTGCCGTCGTCGCGTGTTTGTTCCGCTCGCGGTGGCTGCCGGATTCAGACTTTCATTGACACCCTGTTGTATTCCTGCCATATTTCACCCTGAATCACTATAGGTGTGTGGGAAGCGTGTGACGCGAATTCGCTCACAGTTCATTGGACTTCTGGCCTGCGCGGCCGGGTTTGCGCCGGGTATCGCCACGGCTCACGGGCCTGGTTTGCCTGCGGCGAGCTTTGCCGCGGGTGGTACGGGCCTGACGTCCTTTTACGTGCTGGGTTTCGAACTCGGCCCGTGGCAGGAGTATCTGGCTCAGGAACTGACCCCGGATTACATGCTGCCCCACAACGTGGCCCCGGTCCGCATTTCCTGGTTGCCCGACAGCGATCAACTGCTGTTGCCGGAATTCGCGCAGGGTCTGGCTCCGGCTGAAGATTCCTACTTTTTCTACGATTTCGAATTCCAGTCCTCAGGCGAATTCCTGCTGCCGGATGCGCAGGCCGATACCCTGTTCCAGGGCTCGCTGTTCGAACGGCAGTACTTCACTCCGGGTATGGAACACCAGGTCAGCGACAACGGTGTGCTCGGGGTAGCGGCGATCATCGCCTACCAGCGTTTCAGCGCAGCCAATCTGGGCCTGTTGTCGGCGACCACGCCGGAATCGGTCTGGTTGCCAGGTGCGAGTCTCGGTTACAACCCGCATCAGGAAACCGGTTACGGGACTGGCGTACGCCTGGCACTGCGCCAGGAGGTCTTCGATCGGTTCGCGGTGGAGACCGGCTATCAGTCACGTATCGACATGGAGGAGTTCGCCGCGTTTCGAGGTGTTTACTCCAACCCGGCCGACCTGGACATTCCGGCCCGGGCCAGTGTCGGCCTGGCGTTTCAGGCCAGCGAACGCTCGTCGCTGAATGTCGCAGTCGAGCGCGTTCTGTACAGTGACATCAACGCGTTTCCCAGCCGCTTTCTCCCCAACCGCTTCCTGTCCCTGCTGGGCGATTCAACCAGTCCGTCGCTCGAATGGGAAGACCTCACGGTTTACCGGGTCGGATGGACCTGGTCCGATGGTGCCCGCCAGCGGTGGCACGTGGATTTCAGTACCCGCCAGCAACCGTCGCCGTCCTCATTGTTGCTGAGCCAGGCGATCGACAGCGAACTGGCCGACAGCGCGCTGGTGGTCGGGTACTCGCGCAAGACCGGAAAGAACCACAGCCTGAGCCTGAACGCGGCCTATGCACCGTCTGAGTATGCATTCGGTGGCAGCGTGCTGGGCATCACAACCGAGGATCTCGACCAGCGCTTCGAGTTGGAAGCATTCTGGACGATGAGTTTCTGACCGTCCCGGCGGTTTTCGCGTCAACGTAAAGCAGGCACCGGCCCGGCCGATGGGTGGGTGACGAGCGCCGTACGATATAAGGAATTCGACCCGTGGAGCTGCTGAAGAACTGGTTCAAACGCTCTTTCTCGGATCCCCAGGTCGTGATCCTGGGCGTCATCCTGGTCATTGGCTTCGCGATCGTTTTCGGTCTGGGCAAATGGTTGGCGCCGATGTTCGCCGCGCTGGTCATCGCCTATCTGCTCGAGGCCGTGGTCGGCTGGTTCGAAAGGGCCGGTATGCGCCGCATGCTGGCCGTCGTGATCGTGTTTCTGGGTTTCCTCGCGCTGGCCCTGTTTCTGTTGTTCGGGTTTCTGCCGCGGATTTCCCGGCAGCTCACCCAGTTGGTCCAGCAGTTCCCCGATTACCTGAGCCGCGGGCAGGATCTGCTCAAGCAGCTTCCCGAGCGCTATCCCCAGGTGGTCACCGAAGAGCAGGTGCAGGCGCTGACGGCGACGCTGGGCCAGGAGGCGGCCAATCTCGGCCAGCAGTTGTTGACCCTGTCGCTGTCGTCAGTGGGCGTGTTGTTGGGTCTGGTGGTTTTTCTGGTGCTGGTGCCGGTGCTGGTGTTCTTTTTTCTCAAGGACAAGGACCTGATGGTCCGCTGGTTTGTCGGCTTTCTGCCCCAGGAAAGGGGGCTGGTGACCACGGTCTGGAATGAGGCGGAGACCCAGATCGCCAATTACGTGCGCGGCAAGGTGCTCGAGATCTTCATCGTCGGCTCGGTAACTTACGTGACCTTCATTTTCCTGGGGCTGGAATATGCGGCTCTGCTGTCCACCCTGGTCGGCTTTTCCGTGCTCATACCCTACATCGGCGCCGCGGTCGTCACCCTGCCCATCGCCCTGGTGGCGTATTTCCAGTATGGCTGGGGCTGGGATTTCGGCCAGGTGCTGATTGCCTACGGCATCATTCAGGCGCTGGACGGCAATGTGCTGGTGCCGTTGTTGTTCTCGGAAGTCGTGAACCTGCACCCGGTGGCAATCATTCTCGCCATCCTGGTCTTCGGTGGGCTGTGGGGTTTCTGGGGGATTTTCTTCGCGATCCCGCTGGCTACCCTGGTTCAGGCGGTCATCGGGGCCTGGCCGCGCAGCAAGTCCGAACCGGCCGGGGAAGCGGAGCCCGTGGGCCCGGAGGATTCCGCCTGATCCGACCGCGGGTCAGAGCGCTTTGGAGGCGTAGTCGGCCAGTCTCGAGCGTTCGCCGCGTCGCAGGGTGATGTGACCGGCGTGCGCCCAATCCTTGAACCGGTCGACCGCGAACGTGAGCCCGGACGTGGTTTCGGTCAGGTAGGGGGTGTCGATCTGCTCCACGTTGCCCAGGCAGATCATCTTGGTTCCCGGTCCGGCGCGGGTGACCAGGGCTTTCATCTGTTTGGGCGTGATGTTCTGTGCTTCATCGATGATGACGTACCGATTGAGGAAGGTGCGTCCGCGCATGAAGCTGAGTGAGCGAACCTTGACCCGGCTGGCCAGCAGGTCGTTGGTCGCGGCCCGGCCCCATTCGCCGCCCTCCTGGGGCTGCATCAGGACTTCGAGATTGTCCGTCAGCGCGCCCATCCACGGTGTCATTTTTTCTTCCTCGGTGCCCGGCAGGAAACCGATGTCCTCGCCGATCGAAACGGTGGCGCGAGTGACGATGATTTCCGAATAGCGCTTTTCATCCATGGTCTGGGCCAGACCGGCGGCCAGAGTGAGCAGGGTTTTGCCCGTGCCGGCCGTGCCCATCAGCGTTACGAAGTCGATATCGGGGTCCATCAGCAGGTTGAGCGCGAAGTTCTGCTCGCGGTTACGGGCATGGATGCCCCAGATGCTCTTGCTGCCGCTGTAGTAATCGTCGACCAGGCGCAGTTTCACCGAGTCGGGATCACGGGTCTTGACGATGGCCTCGATGCCGCTGTCCGCGCCGATGGCCAGGCATTGATTGGGGTACCAGTCGTTGTCGCTGCCCGGGTTGAACCGGTAGTAGGTCCGTCCCGAATCGTTCCATGACTCGAGGTCGCCACGGTCGTCCCAGAAGCCGGTGTCCTGCACGCGCAGACCGCGGTACAGCAGGCTCAGGTCGTCCAGCGCCCGGTCGTTGTAATAATCCTCCGCCTGGACACCGAGAATCGCGGCCTTGATGCGCAGATTGATGTCTTTGGAGACCAGGATGATGCGGCGCTCGCCGTCGTTTTCCTTCAAGGCGAGCGCGGTGCTGAGTATTTCGTTGTCGGCGAAGGAGCCGTCGCGCAGCAGGCTCGAGTGCTGCTCGGGCATGCTGGTCTGGAAATACAGCTTGCCGCCGCTGCGGGGCAGGTCGACCCCCTCGGGCAGCAGCAGATCGAGACCTTCGTCGAGGTTCGAAACATTCTGGCGCTGCATCAGCTCGCCGATGAAGCGGCTGACCTGGCGAACATTGCGTGCGACTTCCGAAAGTCCTTTCTTGGCCGCGTCCAGTTCCTCGAGCACCATCATGGGCAGAAAGACGTCGTGTTCGTCAAAACGGAACAGCGATGTGGGGTCGTGCATCAGCACGTTGGTATCGACAATGTACAGGCGCTTGCTTCTGGCCATGCGCGGTTTTTCCGGAGGTCAGGGTTCGGTGGTTGTGGCCGGGTTCAGGCAGGCAGTGTCTTGACGGCTTCGAGGACTTCGTCCACGTGGCCCTTGACCCTGACCTTGCGCCATTCCCGGCGCAGGATTCCCTTGCTGTCGATCAGAAAGGTGCTGCGTTCCACGCCCATGAATTTGCGGCCATACATGTTCTTTTCGCGAATCACATCGAACATCCCGCACAGTTTCTCATCTTCGTCCGACAGCAATTCGAAGGGCAGTTCCAACTTGGCCTTGAATTTTTCATGCGAGGCGAGGCTGTCACGCGACACCCCCAGAACCTGAGCGCCTGCGCGACGGAACTTGCGGTAGGCGTCGCGAAAGTCACGGCTCTCCGTGGTACAGCCGGGCGTATTGTCCTTGGGATAAAAATACAGGACGACGTGGGTGCCCTTGAGGTCTTTCAACGAGATTTTTTCGACGCCGGTGGCGGGACAGGAAAATGAGGCGACTTTCTTACCGATGCTGATCATGGAAATCCGCGGTTCACGGTGCGGTTGGAGCAGGACAGTGGAGCATACTTGTCAGGTTCGGGCACCGCAAGTACCATGCTCCGGTTTTCCCGTTACCATCCGGCACCCATGTTCACAGGCAGTATTACAGCGCTCGCGACACCGTTCGACGCAGCGGATGAGATTGATTTTTCCGCGCTCGAATCACTGGTCGCGCACCAACTTGACAATGGCACGTCCGCCCTCGTCGTGGCGGGAACGACGGGCGAGTCCGCGGCTTTGCGGGCAGGCGAGTTCGACCGTTTGCTGCAGGCGGTGACGGGACAGGTCGCCGGTCAGATACCCGTTATCGCCGGTACCGGAAGCGCCTCGACTGACCGGACCCTCGAACAGACCCGCCGCGCGGCCAGCCTGCGCGCCGACGCAGTGCTGGTCGTGACCCCGTACTACGTCCGTCCGCCGCAGACCGGGCTGATCGCCCATTTCCGCGCTGTGGCCGATGTCAGTGAACTGCCGGTCATTCTGTACAACGTCCCTTCGCGCACGTCCGTGGACATGTTGCCGGAAACCGTGGCGGAGCTGGCGGGCCATGATCGTATCGTGGCCGTCAAGGAAGCCGTTGGAAGCATGGAGCGAGTCGATGCCCTGCGCGAACAGTGCACAGCGGATTTCGTGGTATTGAGCGGTGACGATCCGACCTGTTTCGAGGCGATGCGGCACGGCGCCCGGGGCGTGATTTCGGTGGCGTCCAATGTGGCACCCGGTCTCATCAGTGAACTCGCCGCGGCCGCGCAGGGCGGCGATTGGGCCGTGGCCGAAGAGTGCGATGCCAGACTGCGGCCGCTCTACGACGGGTTGGCCGTCGAGACCAATCCGATTCCTGTAAAATGGGCGCTGCAGGAAATGGGCCTGTGTGACGCGCGCCTCAGGCTCCCCTTGATTGCGCTGTCGCAGGAACACCGCTCCGCCATGCGCGAAGCACTTGCGTCGCTGAACCTGTTGCGGACATGAGTATCCGCTCGCGGGCCATGGCGGTACCCAAACTCACGTCGGACACTATTGCATGAACCCACCCTCGAAGAATCGACCGGGAAAACTTCTCGGCAACGGCCAGCGCCAGTTGCTGGTGTGCGCGTTGCTGTTCAATATGCTGCTGTTGTCGGGCTGCGGGCTGTTTGGATTCGGAAAAGACGACGACGAAGACCAACCCGAATACTACGAGGCGGTGGAAGCTCCGCCGCTGGAAATTCCCGAAGGCCTGGCGCGTCCGGGTGCTGCCGGTGCCCTGGTCATTACCACTCCGCCTGCGCCCCTGCCGCAGCGGGAACTCCAATCCGTGCCGCCACGGGTTTCCAGTACTTCGACGGGAAAGAATCAGAATGCCGTGCTGCGCTGGGGGTCGGACGGCGCATACCTGCTGGTCGAGGACAGCGCCTCGAGCGTGCAGCGCCGGCTGGGATTCGTGATCAAGCGTGCTGGCATGGGCATGCGTGAACTGGATTCCGGGGCAGGCTACGAGGTGGAGTACTGGCACCAGCCGAAATCCGAAAAAGAGGGTTTTTTCAGTCGTCTGGCTTTCTGGCGTGACGATGCGCCGAATTACAGCGGAACGTATCGGGTCACCGTGCGTGAAGAGGGTGAGAAGGCTCGAGTCTACGTCAAGAATGCGGACGGCTCGGAACCCGACCCGGCGGCTTCGGAACACATCCTGGTCGTACTGGGCGAGCGCCTGGGCTGAGTGTGCATCTGGCCGTGCTCGCGCGGGTGCATCGGGGACGGGGCGGGAGCCCGCCCGGGCATTCAGCGTTCGAGTAAATCCAGCTTGTTCTCTTTTCCGTCCCAGTCATCCGCATCGGGTGGAGCATCCTTGCGCTGGGTGATCACCGGCCACTGCAGCGACAGTTCCGCGTTCAGCCGAATGAATGATTCCTGACCGGCGGGCAGGTCGTCCTCCGGATAAATGGCCTCGATTGGGCATTCCGGTTCGCAAAGTGTGCAGTCGATGCACTCCTCAGGGTCGATCACGAGGAAGTTTGGACCTTCGTGAAAGCAGTCCACGGGACAGACTTCCACGCAGTCGGTGTATTTGCACTTGATGCAGTTTTCGGTAACGACGAACGTCATATGGCTATCCCGGGCAAAGCCGGCACCCGGGCCGGACCGATAGGTGGCGCTCCCTACGAGAATCGAACTCGTGTTTCTGCCTTGAGAGGGCAGCGTCCTGGACCGCTAGACGAAGGGAGCACATTGTGGCATTCCGAGGTTGGAATCACTGAATACCGGTCGCACATGGTAAACTAGCGCAGACGCCGGATTCAACCTGCATCTGTTCCCATTTGAACACCCTCGAGAACGGGGCCGGGAGAGCTGTCGTTTCAATCAGGCACCGATCACCGACCAGGAATTCCTATCAGTAACTACACATCCATTCCAGAAGCAGAGCACGGTATTCCGCTGAAAGAACTCTGCCCGCATGCGACCGAAGTCGTCCGCGAACTCCAACAGGCAGGCTACCAGGCGTACATCGTCGGTGGCGGGGTGCGGGATCTGCTGCTGGGCAAGGCGCCCAAGGATTTCGACGTGGCCACGGACGCGACACCGGAGGAGGTGCACGACATCTTCCCCCGCTGCCGTTTGATCGGCCGCCGTTTCCGATTGGCGCATGTGCGCAAACGCGGAAACCTGATCGAGGTAGCCACTTTCCGCGGTCCACACGATGGCGAAGAGGGCAATGGCAGCGCCAACGGCCGAATTCTGCGGGATAACGTTTTCGGTACGGTCGAGGAGGATGCCATTCGCCGCGACTTCACGATCAATGCCATGTTTCTCGACCCCGTCAGTGGCGAGATCCGTGACTATGTCGGCGGTTACCAGGACCTGTGCGAGCGCCGGCTGCGCCTGATCGGCGATCCGGAAACCCGTTACCGGGAAGATCCGGTGCGCCTGCTGCGCGCCGCGCGCTTTGCGGCCAAACTCGGTGTCGAGCCCGATGCGGAATCGGAGGAGCCGATTCGGCGTCTGGCCGTGCTGCTCGAAGACGTACCCCCGGCCCGGCTGTTCGAGGAAGTCTGCAAACTGTTCCTGACCGGTCATGCGATGCGCAGCATGGAATCCCTGCAGCGTTTCGGGCTCAGCTCGACCTTGTTCCCCGTGTTGCCGGAGTCCGACAAACCCGGTGGTGTGATCATCGGGCCGTTGTTGAAAGCAGCGCTTGAGAATACCGATCAGCGTATCGCCGAGGAAAAACCGGTCACGCCGGCCTTTTTGCTGGCGGCCCTGTTCTGGCTTCCGGTCAAGGCGGGTACGGAGCGTCGCATGGCCGCCGGAGAAAGTGAGCACGAAGCCATCCTGAACGCCGCGGAAGAAGTGTTTTACGCGCAGTCGCGCCGCACGTCGGTGCCCAAACGCTTCACGGCCGTCGCCAAGCAGATCTGGGCCATTCAGCCCCGGTTCGCCAAAACCAGCGGGAAGCGCTGGACCCGGATATTCCGGGAGCCCAAGTTCCGTGCCGCCTATGACTTCCTCTTGCTGCGGGCGGTCGAAGACCCGGCACTCGAGGAACTCGGCGCTTTCTGGACCCAGGCCCAGGAAAGCCGGCCTATGGAAGCCCCTGCACCGGCCCCGTCCGGTCCCCGCAAGCGCCGTCGGCGCCGCCCCCGGTCGCGAAACCGCAAGCGCGCGTGACGCCGCCGTGGCAGTGCTGGTCGGGCTGGGCAGTAACGTCGGCGCCGGGCCGGCCACCCTCGATGCCGCGCTGGATCGTTTGAACAACACGGCCTCGGTCCGGGTCCTTCGTGTTTCCTCGTATTACCGATCCGCTCCCTGGGGTGAGTCCCACCAGCCGGATTTCACCAATGCGGTGGCCGAGTTGGGCTGCACCGTGTCGCCGGAGGGCTTGCTGCAGATTCTGCTGAACATCGAAACGGATCTGGGTCGGGTACGCGACGGGGTTCGCTGGGGACCCAGGACCCTGGATCTCGACTTGCTGGTGTTCGATGACCGCATTATCGATACGCCGCGTTTGCAGGTGCCGCACCCGCGCATGACCGAACGTGCGTTTGTGCTGGTTCCGCTGCTGGAACTGGAGCCGGCCTTCCGCATTCCCGGGGCGGGTTCGGCGCAACGCTGTCTGGATCGGCTGGCCGGCCAGACAGTCAAGCGCCTGCAATGATTCCAAAAGCCCCGCGGGAGTTGCAATCAGTGCGGATAGTGGTATTATTACAACCAACCTTGGTAAAACTGCAACGTTTAGCAAGGTCGCAGGGCGCGAAAGACGGGTACATCACTCCAAAAGCCTGCCTCTCCCCTTCACGGGGAGAGGTTTTTTTTTGCCCTCGAAATCATGCCGCCCAGGTGCCTTCCGAAAGCGGCAAATCATTCCCGAACCCCCTGTAAAATGGCGCTTTTCGCACTTGCGGGATACATCCGTCACGGGTACGGTGATGCGGCCGCATGGCGGCTGGTCGGCGCGATCCCCGAGTCGCCGCGAAGGATTCCGCGTGAAAAGGCAGCCCAGATATGAACGAATCCCGAAATATCGCTGAAAAACTGCTTTTGTTGCGAAAAAGCAACAGTTTCCCGGTCGATCCGGGCAGGTTGTTGCGTTCGGACCCGGATCGGTTTCAACGGTTTTCCGCCCGGTTGCCGGGAATGCTGATGGACTACAGCCGCAACGCCGTTGACGACGCCGGCCTCGGAGTGCTGCACGAGTTGAGCGCCGCTTCGATTGCGCAGGCACGCCAGCGCATGTTCGAAGGCCGCCGAATCAACACGACCGAGGATCGTGCGGTGCTTCACCACGTGTGGCGCAGCCGTGATTTCGACGCCCTGCTGACGCCCGATGAGGCCCGGAATTGCCGCGACGGCATCCAACGGATGCGGTCAATCAGCAGTTCCCTGCACGCGGGCCATCTGCCCGGTCTTCCCGATGAACCGGTCCGCGACGTGGTTCACATCGGCATCGGCGGCTCGCTGCTGGGCCCGAAACTGCTGTGTGAGGCCTTTCCGCCGGCCGGCCCGACGCCCCGCGTGCATTTTCTCAGCTCGGTGGACGCCCTGGAACGTGAACAATTGCTGCCACGGCTCGAGGCCCGGACTACGGTTGTCGTTGTCGTATCCAAGAGTTTCTCCACCAGCGAGGTGCTGGCGCATGGCGAACGGCTGCGGGAATGGCAGACCGCATCGCTCGACGATTCCGCGGCGGAGCGCAGGCGTTTCGCGGTTACGGCCAATCCGGCGCGCGCGGAGTCTTTCGGCGTGCCGCGCTCCGGGATACTTCCCATGGGTGAATGGACGGGCGGACGGTTTTCGGTGTGGTCGCCGGTCGGATTGACGGCGGCGATCGCCATGGGGCCGGATGCCTTCGATCGCCTGTGCGAAGGCGGCGCGAGCATGGACCGCCATTTTCTGAATGAAAACCACCGGTCCAATCTACCGGTGCTGCACGGCTTGCTGGCTTGCTGGAACCGCAACGTCGGTGGTCTGGCGGGCCACGTCCTGGCGCCGTACGACAGTCGCCTGGCTGGCCTGCCTGCGTGGCTCCAACAGGTCAGCATGGAGTCCAATGGCAAGTCGGTGACGCATGCCGGGCGAACCGTGAATTACGGGACGTCACCGCTGGTGTTCGGGGCGTGCGGCACCGATGCGCAGCACGCCCTGTTTCAGGCCTTCCACCAGGGTACCGAGGTGGTTCCCGTCGACTTCATCGGTGTCGTGCGCCCGGATCACCCGGATGGCGATGCCCATACCCTGTTGCTGTCGCACCTGCTGGCGCAGGCGACGGCGTTGGCCCTGGGGCGGGATGCCGAAGAGGTTCGTGCCGCGATGGCCGATGGGGATGCCGGTTCGGCGCAGGCCGGGGCCCTGGTGCCTCATCGGGTGATGCCGGGGGGGCGGCCGTCCACGGTCTTGCTGCTCGATCGCCTGGTACCCGAGACTCTGGGGATGTTGCTGGTGTTGTACGAACACAGCGTGTTCGTGCAGAGCGTGATCTGGGACATCAATGCCTTCGATCAATGGGGGGTGGAACTGGGCAAGGAGTTGTGCGACCGGATCGTGCCGGCCCTGTCCGGGGAGACCGCGCCCGCGAATGATCTCGCCAGCCTCGCGGGACTGGTCGAGGAGATTCGGGATCGTTCCCGTTGAATTGTCAGGCTCCGGGTGCTTGCGAATCGGTGCGGTTCAGGGCGGATCAAGGCGGCGGCCGGGCGTTACCCGCGTCCGCGGATCGTCCCGGTTATGCCACGCAGAGGGATGCGCCATTGGCCCTTGCCGGTCCCGGCGGGTTTCGCTTCGGGCACGGTGTTCACCCCGCCCCGGGGTGGTCGGAATTCATGATGTGACGCTGATCGCCGCCCGCGAAGCTTTTTTCCGCGCGGGGGGTCAGTTAAGCTTCCGCATTCCGCAACCCCGGCTCCGGTAGTGCATGCCGGGCATGGCAACACAGAAGAATCGCTGCATGACCCTACCCGAATACCAGCCCCAGGAAATAGAGCCCCTAATCCAGCAGCGATGGGAGCGCGAACAGGCGTTTCTGGCTGACGAGGACGCAGCGGGTGAAAAGTACTACTGCCTGTCGATGTTGCCGTATCCGTCCGGCGCGCTGCACATGGGACATGTGCGCAACTACACCATCGGGGACGTGATCAGCCGCTTCCATCGAATGTGCGGCCGCAATGTGCTGCAACCCATGGGGTGGGACGCGTTCGGACTGCCGGCGGAGAATGCGGCCATCAAGAACAAGACGGCGCCAGCCGCGTGGACGTACGCCAACATCGAGCACATGCGCGATCAGCTCAGGCGCCTCGGGTTCGCTTACGACTGGACCCGCGAAGTGACGACCTGCAGGCCCGAATACTACCGATGGGAGCAGTTGATGTTCACGCGCCTGATGCGTCAGGGGCTGGCCTACCGGAAAGACGCCGAGGTCAACTGGGACCCGGTCGACCAGACCGTGTTGGCCAATGAGCAGGTGGTGGACGGCCGGGGATGGCGATCGGGCGCCGTGGTCGAGCGGAGGACGATTCCGCAATGGTTCCTGCGGATCACCGAGTACGCCGACGAACTGCTCGAAGGCCTGGATCGCCTGGAGGGCTGGCCCGATTCGGTCAAGACGATGCAGCGCAACTGGATCGGCCGTTCCGAAGGCGCCGAGTTTCGCATGGCGGTTTGTGACGCGGACGGGGCCCTCGACCCGGCCGGACATGAAGTGGCCGTGTTCACGACCCGGCCGGATACCGCATTCGGCATGACCTACGCCGTGCTGGCACCCGAGCACCCGCTGGTCGATCGGGTCACGACACCTGAACAGGCGGAGGCCGTTACCCGGTTCGTGGCCGATGCCGGTGCGGCTTCGGAGGCGGATCGCCTCGACGTCCAGGGCGGCATGGAAAAGCGCGGGGTATTCACCGGCGCCTACCTGCTCAATCCGTTTACCGGCAAGGCGGTCCCGCTGTACATCGCCGACTATGTATTGATGGCGTATGGCACAGGCGCCATCATGGCCGTACCCGGCCAGGACGAGCGCGACTGGGACTTTGCCCAGAGTCACGGCCTGCCAATCGTCCGTACGGTGCAACCGCCGGAAGACTGGGAAGGTGGCCCGTGGACCGAAGACGGTCCCGCCATCAACAGCGAATGGCTCAACGGGCTGGACGTCACCGAGGCGAAACAGAAAGCCATCGAGTGGCTGGAAGCGGAGGGTATTGGTGAGCGGCGCGTGAATTTTCGCCTGCGCGACTGGGGCGTGAGCCGCCAGCGCTACTGGGGTTGCCCGATACCGGTCATTTACTGCCCTGAATGCGGGGCCGTTCCCGTGCCGGAAGCGGATCTGCCGGTCGTGCTTCCCGAAGACGTCCGGTTCATGGGGGTGCAGTCGCCGATCAAAGCCGACCCGGAGTGGCGTAAAACGACCTGCCCCGAATGTGGAGCCGCCGCCGAGCGGGAAACCGATACCTTCGACACGTTCATGGAATCGTCCTGGTACTACGCGCGTTACTGCAGTCCCGACGCCGAGGCGCAACTGGACGAACGTGCGCGCTACTGGCTTCCGGTCGATCAGTACATCGGCGGCATCGAGCACGCGATCCTGCATCTGATGTATTTCCGCTTCTATCACCGCCTGATGCGCGATGCCGGTCTGGTGGACGGGGATGAACCGGCGACGAACCTGCTGTGCCAGGGCATGGTGGTCGCGGATACGTTCTTTCGGGAAGATCCGGACGGTGAAATTCACTGGATCAATCCCGCCGACATCGACATCGAGCGCGACGACAAGGGACAGGTGAGCGGTGCCGTGCACCGCGGTGACGGCCAGCCGGTCCAGATCGGCGCCGTCGAGAAGATGTCGAAGTCCAAGAACAACGGAATCGATCCACAGGGCCTGGTTGATCGTTATGGCGCCGATACCGTGCGCCTGTTCTCGATGTTCGCGGCACCGCCTGACCAGTCCCTGGAATGGTCGGAATCCGGCGTGGAAGGGGCGTCCCGTTTCCTGCGCCGCCTGTGGAACCAGGTGAATGCCCATGCGGCGTGCGGTGTGGCTGAGGGGCTTGATCCGGAAGCGCTGAACGATCAGCAGCGTGAAATACGCCGGCGGGTACACGATGCCATCGCCAAGGTGAGCGACGACATTCGCCGCCGCTATACTTTCAATACCGCGATCGCGGCCGTCATGGAACTGTGCAATCACCTGGCCCGGTTTGAAGATTCGAGCCCCAACGGCCGCGCCGTGATGCAGGAAGCCTGGGAAGCGGTGGTTCGCCTGCTCAACCCGATTACGCCGCATATCTGCGAGGTATTGTGGCAAACCCTGGGTCACCAGGGACCGCTGTGTTCCACGTCCTGGCCCGAAGTGGACGACGCCGCGCGGGTACGACAGCAGGTTACCCTGGTGGTGCAGGTCAATGGCAAGGTCCGGGGGCGGGTCGAGGTCCCTCCGGGGCTGGATGAGGCCGCGGCGCGCGAGCGTGCGCTGGCCGAGGAGAATGTGCAACGGCATGTTGACGGAAAAACCGTGCGCAAGGTCATTCATGTGCCCGACAAGCTGCTCAACATCGTGGTGGCCTGATGCGGCGGCCATGAGGCAGAGACTGTTCACGTTACTGCTGGCAGGCCTTGCGGCCGTGCTGCTCAGCGCCTGCGGATTTCAGCTGCGGGGCAAGGCGGAGTTGCCGCCCGAAATGGCCCAGACCCATCTGGTGATCGACGATCGCTACAGTCCCTTCGCGCGGCGTGTCCGGGTATTGCTGGAACAGGCGGGTGTGAACCTGGTTGGCCTCAACGAGGCCGCCGCGGTTCTCGAAATACCGCGAAATGACGTGCGCACCGAAGTCCTGACCATTGGAGACAATGCGCGCGTGCGCGAGTATCGCATCAGCCACACCGTGCAATTCCGCCTGCTGAGGGCGGATGGGGCCGAACTCATTCCCCTGCAGACCATCCGCCAGACCCGCGACATCAGTTTCGATGAGCAGCAGATTCTGGCGGTCTCTCGCGAGCAGGAGTACGTCAAGCAGGATCTGGCCAACACTTTGTCGCGGCTTTTGTTGTCCCGCCTCGAAGTCGTGGGCAGCCAGACCTGATATCGTGCCGGCATGAACCTGCGTCCGGACCGCCTCAAGGCCGCTCTTGAAAAAGGGCTGGCGCCGGTTTATCTGATCGCCGGTTCGGAGCCACTGATCGTCGAGGAATGCCGGGATGCCGTGCTGGCCGCGGGGCAGCGGCAGGGATTCACCGAACGAACGGTGCATCATGTCGATGCGCGTTTCGACTGGGACACCCTCGAAAGCGAGGCAATGGAGCAGTCGCTGTTCGCTTCGCGCAAAATCGTCGACGTCCGGCTGCCGACCGGCAAGCCCGGCAAAGAGGGCGGAAAACAGTTTGTGCAGTGGGCCGAACGGCCCGATCCGGACCGGCTACTGCTGATCAGCAGTGGCGCGTGGGACGGCGCAACCCGCAAGACCAAGTGGGCGAGTACGCTCGCTGCGGCAGGAGTCCTGGTCGAAATCTGGCCGGTACGGCCCCATCAGATGCCGGAATGGGTGGAAAAACGGATGCGGTCACAGGGTCTGAGCCCCGATCGTGAGGCGGTGACGTTGCTCGCCGAGCATGTCGAGGGCAATCTGCTGGCCGCCCGGCAGGAGGTCGAAAAACTCGCCCTGCTGCATCCCGGCGGCGAGATCCGGGCGGAACAGGTGCGCGATGCGGTCAGCAACAATGCACGCTTCGACGCATTCCGGCTGATTGACTGCCTGCTGGCGGGCCGGGCTTCCGAAGCGCTGCGCGTGGCGGACGGCCTTCGACGCACGGGCGTTCCGATCCAGATGGTGGCCGGAGCCCTGTATTACCAGTTCGCCATGCTGGCCGGGGTGGGTGAAGCCCTGGGCGAAGGCGAGAACGAAGCGCGGGCATTCGGGCGGTTTCGGGTTTTCAAGATGCAACAACCGTTGGTGCGGAAGGCGCTGCAGCGGCTCGGTCCGACGCGGTTGGGTCGTGCGTTCAGTGCCCTCAGCCGGGTGGACCTGCAGAGCAAGGGGCAGGCCGGGGGGGATTCGTGGAACACCCTCGATCACCTGATCGTGGACTTCTGTGCACCGCGGGGTGCGGGCCGTGCCGGTCTGGCGGGCTGACACCGGACCGGGCGCGATTCGATCATGATCGGCATTTTTGGCGGAACCTTCGATCCCGTGCATTACGGCCACCTGCGAGCTGCCGTAGAGGCGCGCGAGCGGCTGGGGCTCAATCATGTGCGCCTGCTCCCGGCCGGTGAACCGCCTCATCGCAGCGGCACGTTTGCATCGGCCGGGCATCGTCTGGAGATGCTGCGTGCCGCGGTTGAGGGGCGCACCGATCTCAAGGTGGATGATCGCGAGGTCCGTCGGGCCGGCCGGTCGTACATGTCGGATACGCTGACCGAATTGCGCGCCGAGGCGGGAGATACGGCGCTGCTTCTGATGATTGGTCAGGATGCGGCCAATGCCCTCGACAGCTGGCATGACTGGCGTCGCCTGTTCGAGCTGGCCCATATCGTGATCATGCGGCGGCCGGATGCCGTGCATGCCTGTTCGGAGCGGCTGGCCGCCGAAATCGGCCCGCGCCGGGTGCAGGGTCCGGAGGACCTCCGGCAGCGGCCCGCCGGGTACGTGCTGCCGCTGGAAGTCACCCAACTGGCGATTTCCTCCACCGGAATTCGCGAAATGATCGCCGCCGGCCGGTCTCCTGCGTTTTTGCTGCCCGATGCCGTCATCGACCATATAGATCGGAGCGGAAACTACCGTGAGGGCGTGGCCCGGTCATGATCAGGCCCAGGTATTCCGCTTCCCTGTTTTGCGGCATCGCGTGGGAAAGGATAGAATTTCAGCTACTCAATCAGAGGTATTCCTGCTTTTGACCGATCAACTCGCCTCGGGCGGATCAACCACCGAACTCCGGCACGTTGTGCTCAGTGCGCTGGAGGACTTCAAAGCCTTCGACATTCAGGAAATCGACGTGTCCGATCAGAACCCGCTGACGGACCATTTCGTCATTGCCTCCGGAAATTCCAGCCGACACGTGAAGTCGATGGCGGAAAATCTGGTCATGCGCGTCAAGGCGGCCGGTTTTCAACCGCTGGGCGTGGAGGGCGAAAAACAGGCCGAGTGGGTGCTGGTGGATCTGAACGACATCATCGTACACCTGATGCAGCCCAAGACCCGCGCGTTCTACAACCTGGAAAAACTCTGGGAAGCCAGTTCCGCACGCCGCAGCAATGCGGCGGCTCCGGCCTGAGCGCATTCAGGTCTCATGCGATTGCGCGTCGTTGCAATCGGCCAGCGCATGCCCGCCTGGGTGCAGCAGGGCTGGAAAGAGTACGCGGGGCGAATGCCACGCAATCTCCCGCTGGAACTGCGTGAAATCCCGGCTGGCCGGCGGACCCGCCAGGCCGACGTCGGGGCGATCCGCGAGCGTGAGTGTGCCGCGCTGATCGATGCGGCGGCAGCGCCGGGTCCGGTCGTCGTGCTGGACGAGACCGGCCTCCAGTGGACCACCGCCGACCTTTCCCGTCAGCTGGCTGACTGGATGCAGTTCGGTGACGACATCCACTTTCTGATCGGCGGGCCTGATGGTCTGAATCAGGAAACGCGCGACCGGGCAGACCGGGTCTGGTCACTGGGCAAACTCACCCTGCCGCACCCGATGGTGCGCCTGATTCTGGCCGAACAGATTTACCGCGCCTGGACAATACTGCAGAACCATCCCTATCACCGAGCCTGAATCCGGAGGTACGAATGAAGAACCCCTCCCTGATCCTCGCATCGGCATCGCCGCGGCGCCGGGATCTGCTGAACCAGTTGGGAATCGCGCACCGGGTCGAGCCGGCCGATATCGATGAAACGCCTTATCCGGGGGAGCCGCCGGCCGACTACGTGATCCGCATGGCGACCGAGAAGGCCGAAGCCGTACGCTCGAGATTTGACGGGTACGGTGGCATTCTGGCAGCGGACACCACGGTGGTGCTCGATGGTTCGATGCTCGGAAAACCGGCGGATGAAACCGAGGCAGCCGGCATGCTGCACCGGCTTTCGGGGCGGACCCACGAAGTCATGTCGGCCGTGGCCCTGCTCACCCCCGATGGGAAATCACGTTCGGCCCTGAATGTTTCCCGCGTTGCGTTCGCACCGCTCGATGACGAATGGATCCGGGCGTACTGCGCGACAGGAGAGCCGTTGGACAAAGCCGGGGCCTACGGTGTGCAGGGCCGGGCCGCCGCTCGAATTCGGCACCTGGAGGGCAGTTTCCACTGCGTCATGGGACTGCCCCTGTACGAAACTACCGGGTTGCTGCACGCAGCGGGATGGGATCTGCGGCCGGGTGTCAATCCCGAATGAGGTTCGACCGGCCGAGCCGGTGCTATTCTACGGAAGCTCTGATCGATAACGCGCGGAGCGCGGACACGGGCCCATTGACCGGGCTGGCCCGGCCCGATTTCCGAAACTGATCCCTTGAACGAAGAAATACTGATCAATGCCACACCTTCCGAGACCCGCGTCGCGCTGGTCGAAGGCGGGATGCTGCAGGAAGTCTGGCTGGAGCGCCTCGGCCGGAACGGCCTGATCGGCCGTATATTCAAAGGCCGGGTATCGCGAGTTCTGCCGGGTTTGCAGGCGGCGTTCGTGGATATCGGCCTGGAACGCACTGCGTTCCTGCATGCCATGGACATGACGCGTCCGGATCCGGGTGAGTCCGAGGGGGAGGCCGGGACGCCTCTGATTGCCGATCTCCTGCGCGCCGGTGACGAGGTCATCGTCCAGGTCATCAAGGACCCCATGGGCAGCAAGGGCGCGCGCCTGACGGCCAACATCAGCATTCCATCGCGGTTTCTCGTGCTGCTGCCCGATGCCTGGAACATCGGCGTGTCCATGCGGATCGAAGACGAGTCGGAGCGTGCCCGCCTCAAGGAACTGGTGACCCTCCTTCGTGACGACGACTCCAGGCACGGATACATCGTGCGCACCAACGCAGAAGGCGTGAACGACTTCGCGCTGTCGGCAGACATGGCCTACCTGAGAAAAGTGTGGCAGGCGGTGCGCGAGCGCACCGCGGGAGTTGCGGCACCGGGTGTCATTTACGAGGAGTTGTCACTTCCGTTGCGCGCCCTGCGCGACATGATGCACGGCAACGTCGATCGCGTGCGGATCGACGATGCCGAGGTATTGGACCAGTCGCGCGCCTTCGCCCGGAGCTTCATTCCCGACTGGCTCGATCGCATCGAGGCCTATACCGGCGAACGCCCCATCTTCGACCTGTTCGGCATCGAGGATGAAATCGATACGGCGCTGGGCCGGGAGGTTCCACTCAAATCGGGCGGTTACCTGGTATTCGACCAGACCGAAGCAATGACGACCATCGACATCAATACCGGTGGTTTCGTGGGCAGTCGGACCCAGGAAGAAACCATCTACAAGACCAACCTCGAAGCCACCCAGGCAATTGCGCGCCAGTTGCGGTTGAGGAACCTCGGCGGGATCATCATCATCGATTTCATCGACATGTCGGACGAAGAACACCGCCGGCAGGTGATGCGCTCGCTGAAACGCGCGCTCGAACGCGATCACGCCAAGACCAGTGTTTCCGAACTCACCGCGTTGGGCCTGGTCGAAATGACACGTAAACGCACCACGGAAAGCCTGGAACGCCGACTGTGCGAAACCTGTCCCATGTGCGCCGGCCGCGGAACGATCAAGAGCGTCGAGACCGTCTGCCTGGAAATATTCCGGGAAATCATGCGGTCAGGACGGCAGTTCGAGGCCAGCAAGCTGATGGTTCTCGCATCGCCCGGCGTGGTCGAGCAGATTCTCGATGAACAATCCGGCGCCGTGGCCGAACTCGAAGAACTGATTGGCAAGACCATCCGATTCCAGACCGAAGACCAGTATCAGCAGGAGCAGTTCGATGTCGTGCTGCTTTGAACAGTGGCGCGGATGGCGCGCGGGACTGGCGCAATGACCCTGCTACGCACGGTGTTGCGCCGGGCGCGCACACTGTTATGGACCGCATTTTCAATCGTGATCATCCTGGCTGCGGTTCTGGTCGGGATCGGCAAGTTGCTGATGCCGTACAGCGAGCGGTACCAGCCGCAACTGGAGGCCTGGCTGTCCGAGGAGTTCGGACAACCTGTGGTGCTGGACGGATTCAGCGGGGAATGGAATGCCTTCGGACCCCGGTTGAGGCTGAGCGGCATGCACCTCAAGTCGCCGCGGGGGCAGACCACGGAACTCACCATCGATTCAGCGGCGCTGGACCTGAAGCCGTTGAATGCTCTTCTGCCGGGCCGTGCCTGGTACAACTTTCTGGTGATCGGCGCCGATTTCACCTTGATCGGAGGCCAGGATGGCGGTTTCCGGCTTTCCGGACTGCGTTCCGGAAACGACCGCGCCGAACCCGCGGCCTCGCCCCTGCGCAACCTCGTCGGCATCGGTGAACTGGTGCTGGAAGATTCACGGCTTGAATACCGGCATCCCGAAGCGGGCGTGCGCGTCCTTTTGACGGGCATCGATGCCGTGGTCGAGATGCAGGATGAAGCCGTGGCCCTGTCACTGAACGCTGATTTGTCGGATGAGGCGACCGGCCGGGTTTACGGTGAACTCGAAGGCGGTGCGCTGCTGACCCTCGACGCGGACGGGGGGCTGGCCGAGGCGCGATGGCATTTGAGCGCCCAGGACCTGATGCTCGATGTCCTGCACGGTCGCCTGCCTGACAGCCGGTTCATTCCCTATCAGGGGTTGCTGAACGGGGAGTTCTGGGGCGATTGGCTGGTTGATCGCCCGCTGGTGGTCCGTGGGGTTGGAGATCTGCGCAACGGCCGCCTGGAGCACTCCACCGGCGTTATCGAGGTCGATCATGCCAATGCCCGGCTGGGGTGGACCTACGGCGGACGCGGCGATTGGCGGTTGGACCTCCATGAGCTGAGCCTGGACGATGGCGTATCCGCGTGGACCGCCCCTGATATCACCCTGGCCCGGGATCTGAGCCGTGACGTGGGCTTGTGGATCAGTGCGGACATCCTTCCGCTCGATGTTTCGCTGCGGCTGGCGCGCGACGTCCTGGCGCTTTACGGAACGCCATGGCCCGATTTCCTGCCGGGTTCGGCGGAAGGCCGGATTTCCGATCTCGACCTGGTTCTCGACTCCAGTTGGCGCCTGCGCGCGGCATTCGGCCAGGCACGGGATGCCGGTGTGCGGGACTGGAGCCGTTGGCCAACGCTGTCCGGCATCGATGCCGATATTGATCTTTCCGGTGGGCACGGGGTCATCGACCTCCACGCCAGGGAACTGCTCATCGACTGGCCGCGCATGTTCGCCAACCCGCTGCGGTTCAGTATGCCATCCTGCCAGGCGGGCCTCGATGTACGTGAAGGCTGGCAGATTGCGCTGGAAGGCTGTTCCTGGATCAACGACGACCTGGCGATGGAGGGCGGAATCGTGTTGAGCGGCAACACGGGCCGGCCTGCGGTCGATGCCAACTTCCATGTCACCCGTGGGCGTATCGACCGGTTCGACGGGTACTGGCCACTGGCGATTCTGAAGCCGAAAGTTCTGGACTGGCTGCGGCGCAGCCTGGTCGGCGGGGAAATCGAAGACGGGCGGTTCCAGATCCACGGCGACATGGATGACTGGCCGTTTCGTAACCGCCGCGGACGGTTCGAGGCGATTGCGAAGGTCCGCAATGCGACCCTCGATTACCGGCCGGGATGGCCTCGAGCCGAATCCCTGGACGCGACAGTGTATTTCGAGGGTCCGTCGATGCGCGTCGAGACGGATGCGGTACGGGTCGGGGGAGTCCCCGTCAGTCAGGCCTCGGCCAGCATCGCGGATTTCAAGCAAGCCCGTTTGATGGTGGACTATGCGGCCGAGAGCGATCTGTCCGATCTTGTCGGCTACCTGCGCGACTCGCCGATACTGGGTGAATCGGATGAGGTGCTGGATCGGTTTGCATTCTCGGGACCGGCGTCGGTCACGGGATCATTGTCGATGCCGCTGGGCACCACGCCGGGAGAATTCACCCTGGACGGCCGCGGTTCGGTGCGACAGGCCGCATTCGCTGACCCGGATTCCGGCGTGGAACTGCGCGGTCTCACTGGCTCCTTCACTTACGACCGTTGGGGAATGTTCGCGCGGGAGCTTGCCGCCGAGTATCGTGAGGCTCCCGCCGTAGTGCAGGTGTCGGCGGATGCCCGGCCCGATGCGCCGGAACATTTTCGCGCCGATTTGACGGGCCGCTTCGAGGCGGACACGGTCATTCCGGATTTTCTGCGGGAATTGCCGCCGCTGCAGGAAATCAGCGGCAGGGCGCGATGGCTGGCTTCGGTGGTCGTTCCGCCCGCTACGGAATCGGGGTCCGCTGTACCCTGGCTGGAAGTCTCCTCGGATCTCGTGGGCATGGATTTGACCTTGCCGGATCCGTTGCGCAAACCGCCGGCCGACGCGCAGGCCTTTCACCTGCGGTATCCACTGGCGGGTAACAGCCGCATGCTCGAGCTGGATCTCGCGGGCCGGGCAGCCGGTGCACTGGAGATTCGTATGGCCGGGCAGGGCGAACCGGCCCAGGCCGAAATCCAACGTGCCGTCGTGGCGCTGGGTCAGACCCCGGCGGCCTTGCCACCGCCCGGGTTTCTGCGGGTGCAGGGTAATCCGGAAAGCCTGGATCTGGACGGCTGGACCGACCTGGTGACCGAACTATTGGGTGATGAAGCCAGTCTCGGCAGCCTCACGCTCGAGCGCTTTGAAATCGAAGCGGGTGAAATACGGTTTCTGGATCGCCTCTTCGCCGATGTGGGCATGACCCTGATGGTCAATCCCGGGGATATCCGGGCCGAATTCAGCTCCGAAGGGATCAACGGTCACGTTCTTTACACGCCGTCGCCCCGGGGCGGCAGTCTGACCGCGGAGTTCGACCGTCTCGTGCTCGACCGGCCCGTCACCGAGGGCATCTCGATGCGCTCGGATCCGAGCGAACTGCCGGAGTTGCACCTGTATGCCCGGTCCTTTCGCTATGCCGATATCGAAATGGGCGAGACCCGTATCGAGGCCTACCCGACAGCGGCGGGTTTCCATTTCGAAAAGGTGGAAGCCGAATCCGATTCCCTGAATTTGCGGGCAACCGGTGACTGGCTGGCGGACGAAGCGGGTCCACGTTCCGATTTTCGCATCCTGGTCACCACCGAATCACTTGGTGAATTTCTCGAGTCGGTGGACATCAGTTCATCGCTGGAAGGGGGGCAGACCGTGTTGCGTTTCAATGCCTGGTGGCCTGGCTCGCCGGCCGCCTTCGCATTGTCGCGCCTCAACGGCGAGGTTGAATTTTCCGTCACGCGGGGCCAGATCACCAATGCAAGCGCGGGTGGCGGACGACTGCTGGGGCTGCTGAGCGTACAGGCTCTGCCGCGCAGGTTGTCGCTGGATTTTCGTGACGTCTTCGACTCCGGCTTCGACTTCGAAGAAGCCCATGGCACGTTTCGCATGGAGAATGGCATGGCGATCACGGACGACGTGGAACTGGCGTCGTCGGCGGCAAAAATCAGCCTGCGTGGCAGTACGGATCTCGTGGCGCAGCGTTACGACCAGATCATGACCGTGAAGCCGGGCGTCGGCAATACTCTGCCGGTGCTGGGCGCCATTGCCGGCGGGCCGGGTGGCGCCGCGGCCGGGCTGGCCCTGCAGGGGCTGCTGCACGACGAGCTGGGTGAAGCCACCCAGGTGAAATACACGATTACGGGAAGCTGGGAGCAGCCCAGCATCGAGCCGGTACTGGAAGACACGGAAGCGACCGAGCCCGCCGCTGACGGACCGTAGGCGCCGCCGAATCGAGCGGGGACGACAACGACAAGGCGTCGCAGACAGCGGCTGCCAGAGGATGGTGCAAGCGTGAACGCAATCGATTTGGCTGAAAAACAGTTGCTGGAGCCGGGTGGCCTGGACCGCAATGCGCTGGAGCGCGTACTCGCCGACCTGATGGGGCCGGCTGTGGAATCCGGCGACCTTTATTTTCAGGCATCCAGTCATGAGTCGTGGTCGCTGGAAGACGGGCGGGTGCGCAACGCCTCGCATTCGGTCGAGAAAGGCGTGGGAATCCGGGCCATCAGCGGAGACCGTACCGGCTTCGCCTACGCCGATGAAATCGTCATGCCCTCCCTGCTGCAGGCGTCGGCCGCGGCGCGGGCCATCGCCGACCAGGGTCAGCGCGCCAGTGTGCAGGCCTGGCGCCGCTCGGGTACCGAAGCACTCTACCTTCCCGACGATCCCATGGACGCCATGACGGCCGAGGAGAAGGTGGACCTGCTGCGGCAGGTGGATACCTATGCCCGTTCCCGCGACCCGCGGGTCAACCAGGTGATGGTCAGCCTGGCAGCGACCCACGAAACCATTCTGGTGGCTGCCGCGGACGGCACCCTGGCCGCCGACGTGCGGCCGCTGGTGCGGCTCAGCGTTACGGTCATCGCGGAGCAGGGCAAACGGCGCGAGCAGGGCAGCGACGGCGGAGGTGGGCGATTTTCCTATGCCGAACTGATCCGGAATGAAGCGTGGCGTGCATTCGCCGACGAAGCCGTGCGGCAGGCTCTGACCAATCTGGAGGCCGATCCCGCGCCGGCCGGCACGATGACCGTGGTGCTGGGGCCGGGGTGGCCCGGTGTGCTGCTGCATGAAGCCGTCGGGCACGGACTGGAGGGGGACTTCAACCGCAAGGGAACGTCGGCCTATACCGGCATGATCGGCGAGAAAGTGGCCGCGGACGGCGTCACCATCGTCGATGACGGAACCCTGCCGAAGCGGCGGGGCTCCCTCACCGTGGATGACGAAGGCACGCCGACCACCCAGACCGTGTTGATCGAGAACGGTGTGCTGAGGGCCTATATGCAGGACAAGATGAATGCCGGCCTGATGAACATGCCGGTAACCGGTAACGGGCGGCGGGAATCCTTTGCCCATCTGCCCATGCCGCGCATGACCAATACGTTCATGCTGGCCGGTCCACACGATCCCCAGGAGATCATCGCTTCGGTCGATCGGGGTCTTTACGCGGTGAATTTCGCCGGTGGCCAGGTCGACATCACATCCGGGCGTTTCGTGTTTTCGGCCAGCGAGGCTTACCTCATCGAGAACGGAAGGGTCACGCGGCCGGTGCGTGGCGCGACCCTGATCGGAAACGGCCCGGACGCGATGAAGCGGGTTTCCATGGTGGGCAGCGACCTGGCGCTGGACGCTGGAATCGGCGTCTGCGGCAAGGACGGGCAGAGCGTGCCGGTCGGTGTCGGCCAGCCCACGCTCAGAATCGACGGTCTGACCGTGGGCGGCACCGAAGCATGACGGCAGAATCCCGGGAGTTTAGGGGGTGGGCCGTCATTCAGTCCGGGTCGGAGTGTGGCAGGGCCTCGGACGTGTCCAGATCCAGCAGTAAACGGAACAGCCGCCGTGCCGCCGCCGGTGGCTTTCCGGCCGCGGCTTCGCGGGTTGCCGCGCGAATGCATTGGCGAAGTGCCTGGGACTCCATGCCCGGACGTTGCTCCAGCAATTCGGACAGGGCCGCATCGCCATCGCGCAGCAGCCGGTCGCGCCAGCCCTCGGCCCGGTGGTGGCGCGCCACGCCCCGGCGGGCTTCGTTGCGCATGTCGTCCAGGGCTTCGGTAATGGGGTCCGTGTCGTCACGGCGCAGGAGCTTGGCGAGGTATTGCAGCTGCCGCTTGCGCGCGACATGGGACCGGATCGCACGCGTCTCACGAACAGCATCACGGATGGCATCGTCCAGGGGCACCCGCTCCAACCGGGAATCGTTCAAGTCAACCAGTTCCCGGGCAAGCTCCAGCACGGCGCGGGCTGCGCGCTTGCGCTGGCTTTTGCTGATGTCCCCGTTTGTGATTTCTGCGGGGTTGCCGGATGGCTCCGGACCCTGATGTTTGGACATCGGATGCTCCCGTCGGTGTCGTGCCGGAAAAAAGGCCTGGAAAAATGAAAGACTCGAACATGGTAGAACAGGATCGCATCGACCGCGAGGCTGAACTCGATACGTTGCAGACTCATGTCGAACATGCGTTGGCGCGCGCCACCCGGGGCGGTGCGACCGCGGCAGAGGTGTCGGCTCACGGCAGTCAGGGGCTGGCCGTCAGCGTGCGCAAGGGTGAAGTCGAAACCCTCGAACACATGCGGGATCGCTCCGTCAGCATTACCGTCTACCTGGGCCGGTGCAAGGGGCATGCGACCTGTGCCGATCTGGAGCGCGAATCCATTGATACCTGCGTCGACCGGGCCCTGGACATTGCCCGCTACACCCAGGAGGACCCCTGTAACGGGCTGGCGGATGCCGCCCTGATGGCGGATTCGTTTCCGGACCTGGATCTGTGGCACCCCGCTGAACTGGATGCGCGCGCCGCCATCGAGCGGGCGCTGGCCTGCGAAGCGGCGGGCCGCGACGTCGCCGGGATCACCAATTCCGAAGGGGCGAATTTCGAAGCGGGCCTGGGCTTGTCGGTGTATGGAAATTCGCATGGGTTCATCGGGCGCAGCGCCGGCACCCGCTTCAGCCAGAGTTGCGTGCTGGTCGCCGGCGCCGGCGATGGCATGCAGCGCGATTACAGCTATGACAGCCGAAGAAATCTCGCAGATCTGGAGCCGGTCGAGGAAACCGGTGCCGAGGCAGCGCGGAGAACGCTGGCGCGTCTCGGTGCGCGCCAGTTACCCACCGGCCACATGCCGGTGCTGCTGTCCGCCGAGGTGGCCAAGGGTTTTATCGGACACCTGGTCGGCGCCATCTCGGGGTCCACGCTGTATCGCAATGCCTCGTTTCTGAAGGATTGCGCCGGAGAGCGCCTGTTTCCGGAGTGGATGCACATCGCCGAGCGGCCGCGTTTGCCGCGTGGGGCCGGCAGCGCCGTTTTCGATTCTGAAGGCGTGGCCACCCGGGCGCGCGACATCGTGTCCGGCGGTGTGTTGCAGGGTTATGTGCTCTCGAGTTATTCGGCACGCCGACTCGGCCTGGAGACGACCGGTAACGCCGGTGGTGTGCGAAACCTGCTGGTCGAACCGGGAGGGCGGGGCGGGGACGATCCAGTCTCCGGCATGCAAGACGGTTTCTACGTCACCGAGGTAATGGGTCAGGGCGTGAGCCTGGTCACCGGGGACTATTCGCGGGGCGCTTCCGGCTTTCGCGTCGAAAACGGTCGCATCGGCCATGCCGTCGAGGAAGTGACCATCGCGGGCAACCTGCGGGACCTTTTTCTGGCCATCGAAGGCGTGAGCCGGCGATTGGATACCCGCGGCAATATCCACACGGGTGACCTGTTGATCGGACGCATGATGGTGGCCGGTTCGTGAGTCTTTTCAAGCTGATCAGGATTGTCATCCTGCTCAGCATTCTGTTTGTGATGGTCGTGGGCGCATGGCTGGCTGAGGGTCGGCTGGCCCGATGGGAGCGCCCGATCTGGATCACGGTCTATCCGGTCATGGCCAGTGGCGATGCCGAGACCGAGGATTACGCGGCCCGCCTGGACGCCAGTGCTTTCCAGGAAATCAACGCGTTTCTGGATCGGGAACTGGCTCTGTACGGGGTTCAGCTGACGCCGCCGGTTCACTTCCAGATCGCGCCGGTTAGCCACGAAATTCCACCCACGTTGCCGGATCAGAACGAACCGGCGCGGATTGCCATCTGGAGTCTGAAGATGCGCTGGTGGGCCTGGCGGCGACAGCACCAGGATGGGCTGATCGACTCCGACATCCAGATGTTCGTTCTCTATCACAAGGTGGGCGGCCACAGCGAGATCAACATGTCCGTGGGCATGCGCAAGGGGATGTACGGTGTGGTCAAGGCCTATGCCGGCCGGCAACACGAGTCTCGCAACCAGGTGGTCATCGCGCACGAACTGCTGCATGTTCTCGGGGCGACGGACAAATACGTACTCTCCACCGGCAATCCGGAATATCCTTTCGGTTACGCCGAGCCCGACAAAAAGCCGCTCTTTCCGCAGACCCTGGCGGAAATCATGGGAGGACGAATTCCGTTGAGCGCCTTCGATGCCGTGATGCCGGACTCATTGCGCGATTGCCGAATCGGCCAGCAAACCGCAGAAGAAATCGGGCTGTTCGACCAATTGGTGGACTGATCTCCCGGGCAATCCGGTTCTGCCGGAACCTTGCGATGCCGCGGCCCGGTGAGTATGCTACCGCGCCGTTTGCGAGGAGGTTTCGATGCGCAGGATTCTGGTTGCTGGAAACTGGAAAATGCACGGTTCACTGGCCATGGTCGATGAATTGATCAGCGCCCTGGTGTCCGGCTCGTCCACTGATGAATCCGCCGATCTGGCGGTGTTTCCTCCGTTCCCCTATCTCGATCGCGTGCGGAACCTGTTGCAGGACACTGGCATCGCCTGGGGCGGCCAGACCCTGAACCCGGTTGCGCAAGGCGCCTACACGGGTGAGGTGTCAGCCTCGATGCTGCTGGATCTGGGCTGTTCAATGGTGCTGGTTGGCCATTCGGAACGGCGTGCCCTGTTCGGGGAATCGGATGAGGACGTCGCGGTTCGTTTCGACGCGGCCCACAAGTCGGGTCTCCAACCCGTGCTGTGCGTCGGGGAAACCCTGGAGGAGCGCGAAGCGGGCATTACCGAGCAGGTGGTCGGCCGTCAGATCGATGCGGTCATCGGACGCTACGGCATTCAGGCGTTCGCCCAAGCCATCGTCGCCTACGAACCGGTGTGGGCCATCGGCACCGGAAAGACGGCCAGCCCGGATCAGGCTCAGGCAGTTCATGCATTCATACGTGACAAACTGTCCGGGGCCGATGGTATAATTGGCGGTCAAATACGAATTTTGTACGGCGGCAGTGTGAATGGCTCCAATGCCGCCGATTTATTTGCCCAGGACGACATCGACGGCGGGTTGGTCGGTGGCGCGTCATTGAAGGCCGGGGAGTTTCTGGCCATTCGCGACGCCGCCCGTTGAACTCCCTCCAAGCCGGCCGGGCCGGAAAGGAAAAGACATGCAGGTCTTGAATATTATTCACGTATTGATCGCCATCGCGATGGTCGCGCTGGTGCTGGTGCAGCGCGGCGCGGGTGCCACGGCGGGTGCGGCTTTCGGCAGCGGTGCTTCCGGCACCGTGTTCGGGTCGCGTGGCGCCGGTAATTTCCTGACGCGATCCACCTGGATTCTGGCCACCCTGTTTTGTGCCATCAGCCTGACGATGGCCGTGGTGGTTTCGCGCACTTCCGCCACTCCGGAAACGGATCTCGGCGTAGTCTCCGAAGCGCCGGCTCCGGCCGCGGCGCAGCCAGCGGACGATTCGTCCGCAATCGACGCGGGGCAGACCGATCTTCCGGCGCTCGAAGTATCCGGAGAGCCGGCCATCGACGCCGCCTCCGAAGATCTGCCGGCGTTCGATGGCACGACCGTCGTTCCGGACGAAGAGACCTCCGGGGCGTCCGGCACCTCGGCCGACGACTCCTGATAGTACGCATTGCAGGCCCAAGTGGTGGAATTGGTAGACACGCTATCTTGAGGGGGTAGTGGCGCAAGCCGTGCCGGTTCGAGTCCGGCCTTGGGCACCATCTTTACTGACGACGGATTCACAAGCGCATGCTCGCAGAGTATTTTCCGGTTCTGGTTTTCATCGCGATATCGGCGGTGATCGGCGTCGTGTTGCTGTCCGTCGGCGGCCTGCTCGGCCCGAGGCGGCCGGACAGCGAAAAACTTTCGCCCTATGAATGCGGATTCGAGGCATTCGAAGACACCCGCACCCGGTTCGATGTCCGTTACTACCTGGTCGCCATCCTGTTCATTATTTTCGACCTGGAAATCGCGTTCTTCATCCCCTGGGCCCTGGTGCTCGACCAGTTGGGCACGACCGGGCTGGTCGTCATGAGCATATTCGTGTTCGAACTGGTGATCGGATTCTTCTTCCTGTGGAAGAAAGGAGCCTTGGAATGGGAATGATGAACCCGGTGCCGGTCGCCGATGTCGACGACATCCTGCGGCCGGGTGCGGATGAGAATCCACTGCTCGATCGCGGTGTGGTGACCACGTCGATGGATGCCCTGATCAACTGGGCCCGTACCGGTTCGATGTGGCCGATGACTTTCGGTCTGGCGTGTTGCGCGGTCGAAATGATGCAGGCAGGCGCTTCACGTTACGACCTGGATCGCTACGGTGTGATATTCCGTCCGAGCCCGAGACAGTCCGATGTCATGATCGTCGCCGGCACCCTGTGTAACAAGATGGCACCGGCCCTGCGCAAGGTCTATGACCAGATGCCGGATCCCAAGTGGGTGATTTCGATGGGGTCCTGCGCCAACGGCGGTGGCTACTATCATTACTCCTACGCGGTGACGCGGGGTTGCGACCGCATCGTCCCGGTGGATGTCTATGTTCCGGGTTGCCCACCCTCCGCGGAGGCGCTGGTGTACGGCATTTTGCAGTTGCAGGCCAAAATCCGCCGCACCAATACGATCGCCAGGTAATCCCATGACCGACATACCCAAAACCCTGGCGGAACAGTTTTCCGGCCATTTCGGTGATCGTGTGACCCCGTGCGGAATGCATCGCGGTATTGCGACGGTCGAGGTTTCGGCGGACAACTGGATCGAGGTGTGCCGGGCTCTGCGCGACGAACCGGACTTCGCTTTCGCGCAATTGACCGATCTGTGCGGCGTGGACTACCTGGGATACGGCCAGGACGAGTGGGAAACGACGGATGCGACGGTCGAGGGTTTCAGTCGCGGCGTGGAAGGTCTGGGACCCGGGCGATTTTCCTGGTCCGAGCGTCCGGAAGCCGACCATGTCGAACACCGGTTCGCCGTGGTGATCCACCTGTTGTCGTTCACGCACAATCGCCGGTTGCGGGTGCGCTGTTTCGCACCGGATGAAGGCCTGCCGATTCTGCCGTCCCTGGTCGATATCTGGAGTTCCGCCAATTGGTGTGAACGCGAAGCCTTTGATTTGTATGGCATCGTGTTTGAAGGCCATCCCGACCTGCGCCGGATACTGACGGACTACGGCTTTACCGGCCATCCGTTCCGCAAGGACTTCCCGCTCATCGGCAATGTCACCGTGCGTTACGACTCCGAGCGCAGACGGGTGGTCTACGAGCCGGTCGAAATCGAACCGCGCGTGCTGGTGCCGCGTGTCCGGCGCAGCGATTCCCGTTACAAAACCGATGACATCGACGCGGCCGCGGGCGCCGAGGCCGACGGACAGGTGAACTGAACATGTCCGAGATTCACAATTACACGATGAACTTCGGGCCGCAGCACCCGGCGGCGCACGGTGTGCTCCGGCTGGTGCTGGAAATGGATGGCGAGACCGTCGTGCGCGCCGACCCTCACGTCGGGCTGTTGCACCGCGCCACTGAAAAGCTGGCCGAGAGCAAGCCGTTCAACCAGTCCATTGGTTACATGGACCGGCTCGACTACGTGTCGATGATGTGCAATGAGCATGCCTATGTGCGGGCCATCGAACAATTGCTCGGAATTCAGCCGCCGGACCGGGCGCTGTGGATTCGCACGATGTTCGACGAACTGACCCGGTTTTCGAACCACCTGATGTGGATCGGATCAGCGGCGCTGGACCTGGGTGCCATGACTGTATTTCTGTACGCCTTCCGCGAGCGGGAGATGGTCATGGACATGTACGAGGCGGTTTCCGGCGCGCGCATGCATGCCACCTACTACCGCCCCGGAGGGGTTTATCGCGATCTGCCCGAGCAAATGCCCAAATACCAGGAATCGCGCTGGACCAAGGGCAAGGCGTTGCAACGAAAGAATGAATGGCGCGACGGCTCGCTGCTGGATTTCATCGAAGCGTTCGTCCGAGACGTACCGGCACGGATTGATGAATACGAAGCCCTGTTGACCGAAAACCGGATCTGGAAGCAGCGCACCGTGAACATCGGCGTGGTTTCGCCGGAACGGGCCGTGCAGATGGGTTTCAGCGGCCCGATGCTGCGCGGATCGGGGGTCGAATGGGATTTGCGCAAGAAACAGCCCTACGCGAAATACGACGAGGTCGACTTCGACATACCGGTCGGGGTCAATGGTGACAGCTATGACCGCTACCTTGTCCGGGTCGAGGAGATGCGACAGAGTGCCAAAATCATTCTGCAGTGCGTCGAATGGCTGCGGGCGAATCCCGGAACGGTCATGTTGCGGAATTTCAAGGTCGTCCCGCCGACGCGCGAGGAAATGAAGGACGACATGGAAGCGCTGATCCATCACTTCAAACTGTTCACCGAAGGTTATTGCGTGCCGGCCGGAGAGACTTACGCGGCGGTTGAGGCACCCAAAGGTGAGTTCGGTTGCTACCTGGTGTCTGATGGCGCGAACAAGCCGTTCCGCGTTCATTTGCGGGCCCCCGGCTTCGCCCATCTGTCGGGGTTCGACGAAATGGCGAGCGGCCATATGCTGGCTGATGCCGTGGCTGTCATCAGCACGTTGGACCTGGTGTTCGGTGAGGTGGATCGCTGATGGCCAGGACGTCCGACACGGTCGAAGGAGTCGAAATGCTGGAGCCGACAACCCGCGAGCGCATCGATCACTGGGTCGCGAAATTTCCTGCTGATCAGAAACGCTCCGCGCTGATTCAGGCATTGATGGCCACCCAGGACCAGAATGGCGGCTGGCTGACGCGCGAACTGATCGAGGCCACGGCCGATTACCTGGACCTGCCACGGGTCTGGGCGCACGAGGTTGCTTCGTTTTATTCGATGTTTTTTCTCGAGCCCGTGGGCCGGCACAAGGTCAACCTGTGCACGAACATATCCTGCTGGCTCAACGGCGCCGAAGACCTTCAGGCCCACATGGAAAGCAAGCTGGGCGTCAAGCTCGGGGAGACGACCCCTGACGGACGGATCACCCTGGTGCGCGAGGAAGAATGCCTGGCGGCGTGTTGCGGTGCGCCGATGATGGTCGTCGACGGCCATTACCACGAGAATCTGGATGCGCAGAAGGTCGACGCCATCCTGGACGCACTGGACTGAGCGGGGGCGAAGATGGCAGATCACAACGTCGTATTCACAACGCTCGAGGCCGAACAGCCGTGGTCGCTGCAGACCTACTACGGCATTGATGGCTATGCTGCCTGGAAAAAAATTCTCCAGGAAAAGACACCGCAGGAAAAAATCATCGAGACCGTCAAGGATTCCGCCCTTCGCGGGCGTGGCGGCGCGGGTTTTCCGACCGGACTCAAATGGAGTTTCATGCCTCGCTCGGCGCCGGGGCAGAAGTACGTCCTGTGCAATTCCGACGAATCGGAGCCGGGCACCTGCCACGATCGGGACATCCTGCGCTTCAATCCACACGCGGTGATCGAAGGCATGGCCATTGCCGGCTATGCCATGGGTGCGACGGTGGCTTACAACTATCTGCGCGGGGAATTCCACCACGAACCGTTCGAGCGGTTCGAAGCCGCCCTGGCTGAAGCCTACGAAGCCGGCCTGCTGGGCCGGGACATTCTCGGTTCGGGCGTCGACATGGATATCCATGCCGTGCTCGGTGCCGGCGCTTACATCTGCGGCGAAGAGACGGCCCTGATGGAATCGCTCGAAGGCAAGAAGGGCCAACCCCGGTTCAAGCCGCCATTTCCGGCGAATTTCGGCTTGTACGGCAAGCCCACGACGATCAACAACACGGAAACCCTGGCCTCGGTGCCGCACATCATGCGCCATGGTTCCGACTGGTTTCTCAATATCGGCGAGCCGAACAATGGCGGGCCGAAAGTATTTTCCGTTTCCGGTCACGTCAACAAGCCGGGCAATTATGAAGTGCCGCTGGGAACGCCGTTTGCAGAATTGCTCGAAATGGCTGGCGGAGTGCGCACCGGACACAAGCTCAAAGGCGTGATTCCCGGTGGGTCGTCGATGCCGGTGCTGCCTGCCGACGTGATGATGGAGTCCACGATGGACTACGACTGCCTCGGCAAGGCCGGTTCGGGGCTGGGTTCCGGCGCGGTCATCGTCATGGATGATTCGACCTGCATGGTCAAGGCCTGCATGCGCATCGCCCAGTTCTATCACATGGAATCCTGCGGACAGTGCACGCCTTGCCGTGAGGGGACGGGCTGGATGCACCGCATGCTGCAACGTATCGTTGCCGGCAAAGGCCAGGAAGGCGATCTGGAACTCCTGCGTTCGGCCGCGGGGCAGATCGAAGGACACACAATCTGTGCATTCGGCGAGGCGGCTGCCTGGCCGGTTCAGGGCATGCTGCGGCAGTTCTGGCCGGAATTCGAGTACTACGTCAAACACGGCCGTTCCATGGTCGACGAGCAGCAGGGGCTGGCGGCATGAGCGCGGAAGCCAAAGAGGTGAAACCGGCCGTGGAAATGGTCAACATCGAGGTCAACGGCGTGCCGATGGAGGCGCCGAAGGGTTCGATGATCATCGAGGCCACCGACAAGGCCGGTATTTCGATTCCGCGGTTTTGCTACCACCGCAAGCTCAGCATCGCGGCCAACTGCCGGATGTGTCTGGTGGACGTCGAGAAGGCGCCCAAGCCGATGCCGGCCTGCGCGACGCCGGTGATGGAAGGCATGAAAGTCTATACCGAGTCGCGCCGCGCCATTGATGCGCAGCATGGCGTGATGGAATTCCTGCTGATCAATCACCCGCTGGATTGCCCGATCTGTGACCAGGGCGGTGAATGCGAACTGCAGGATCTCGCCATGGGCTACGGCCGCTCGGTGTCGCGCTTTACCGAGCGCAAGCGCGTGGTCAAGGACAAGAACGTCGGCCCGCTGGTGCAGACGGACATGACCCGCTGCATTCATTGCACGCGGTGCATCCGGTTTCTCGACGAGATCGCCGGCACCGTGGAAATGGGCGGAACCGGCCGAGGTGACCGGCTGGAAATCGGTACCTGTGTCGAGAACAGCATCGATTCGGAACTTTCGGGCAATATCATCGACCTGTGCCCGGTGGGCGCCCTGACCAACAAGCCGTTCCGTTTCTCCGCACGCGCCTGGGAAATGGCCGCCCGTCCGTCGGTCGGCGCACACGACGGCGTGGGATCGCACCTCTATTACCACGCACGCACGGGCCGCATCATGCGCGCCGTGCCGCGAGACAGCGAAGCGACCAATGAGACCTGGCTGGCGGATCGCGACCGCTACAGCCACTTCGGGCTCTACCACGAGGACCGGGTGATTCAGCCGCTGATCAAGGTCGACGGACAGTGGCGGGAATCCACCTGGGACGATGCGCTTGCGCGTGCCGTCGAGATCCTGAAGAACGCAGGCAAGGATTTATGCACGCTGATGTCGCCGTCCGCGGCCACCGAGGAGTATTACCTGGCACAGCGCTTGGTGCGAGCGCTGGGTAGCGCCCACATAGATCATCGCCTGCGCGAGTGTGATTTCGCGGATGATGGCATGCGCCCGTCCGCGCCGCTGTTCCAGACCCATATCGCCGGGCTCGAATCGACCGACGCCGCACTGCTGGTGGGCTGTAACCCGCGGCACGAGGCACCCATCCTGGGGCATCGCCTCCGCAAGGCGTGGCGGGCTGGTGCCACCATTTCCGTGATCAATCCCCTGAAGTGGGATTTCGTATTCGACGTGGAACATCAGCAGGTGGTGGCGCCACAGCAAATGGTGGGTGAGCTTGCGGCCGTGTGTGTCGCGGCGGCCGGTGAAACCGGGGTGCCAGATGCATTGACGGAGCTGGTGGCCGGGGTGGAACCCACGGATGCGCACCGCGCGCTGGCCGATCGGCTGCGCGGTGCAGAGCAGGGTGTGATCCTGGTCGGCCACTTCGCCGCGGGGCACGAGCAGGCTGCTTCGCTGAGGCAACTGGCCGGCTGGCTGGCGGAACTCACGGACTGCGGCATCGATATTCTGCCCCACGGCGCGAACGCGACCGGTGCCTGGCTGGCCGGCGCCGTGCCCCATCGCGGGCCGGGCGGCCGGCCGGTGGAAGCGGGGATGACGGTTGCGGACATGCTGGGGTCCGAAGGAAATTCCTGGCTGCTCTGGGATTTCGAGCCGGGCCACGATGTGTCCGATCCGGCTGCCGCGCAGGGCGCACTGGCGAATGCCGCAGGGGTGGTCGCCGTTGCCGCCTACGCCGGCGATGACTTGAAAAGCGTCGCCGACGTCATCCTTCCGCTTGCGCCGGTGGCAGAAAGCGAAGGCAGTTTCATCAACGTCGACGGTCTCCCGGTGCCATTCGCCCCGGCGGGCCGCGTGAGCGGTGACGCGCGTCCCGGCTGGAAGATTCTGCGCCGGCTGGGTGATGCACTGGGATTGGAGGGCTTCGGCCAGGTTTCGCTGGCAAACCTGCAGGCGGAAATGCGTGCCGACATCGACGCCGGTACCGCTCAGGCCGTTGCGCCGGCGTCCGTGGTCCTGTCCGCCGCGAGAGCGGGTGACAACGGGCTGTTCCGAATTGGCGAGGTTCCCATGTACGCCGTGGATGCCCTGTGTCGCCGTTCGGCGCCGCTGCAGCAAACCGTGCACGCCGAAAGCGATTTTGTCGGACTGAACCCGGCGGATGCGGACCGTCTTGGATTGACCCACGATGGCAAGGCACGGGTGCGTCAGGGCACAGCCTTTGTCGAGCTCCCCGTCCGGGTCACCGACCAAGTGCCGTCCGGCGGCGCCTGGGTCCGGAGCGCGACCGAATTCGGCCGGACTCTGGGTCCGGCCAGCGGGCCGATCAAAGTGGAGGTCGCGTGATGGAATCCGGCCTGCTCGACCAGGTGATCGAACTGGTGATCGTGGTGGCCAAGATCCTGGCCATCGTCGTGCCGCTGATTCTGGCCGTCGCGTATTACACATACTTCGAACGCAAGGTCATCGGCTACATGCAGATCCGGGTCGGGCCGAACCGGGTTGGCCCGTGGGGACTGTTGCAGCCGTTTGCCGATGTTTTCAAACTGCTGCTGAAAGAGATCGTCCTGCCGGAAAATGCGAATCGGTTTCTGTTCGTGCTGGCGCCCATCCTCTCGCTGGCACCGGCATTCGCGGCCTGGGCGGTCGTCCCGTTCAACGACTGGATGGTGCTGGCTGACATCGACGCAGGCCTGATCTACCTGCTGGCGATGACGTCGATGGGCGTCTACGGCCTGATCATCGCCGGCTGGGCATCCAACTCGCAGTATGCGTTTCTCGGTGCCTTGCGTTCCACGGCACAGATGGTGTCCTACGAAATCGCCATGGGTTTCTCCCTGATCGGCGTATTGATTCTGGCCGGCAGCCTGAATCTGCGTGAAATCGTGCTGGCGCAATCGGGTGGCCTGTTCGACTGGTTCTGGTTGCCGCTGCTGCCGTTGTTCGTGGTCTATGTCATTTCCGGGGTGGCCGAAACCAACCGCGCACCGTTCGACGTGGCCGAGGGTGAGTCGGAGATCGTCGCCGGTTTTCACGTGGAATACTCGGGCGCCGCGTTCGCGGTGTTCTTTCTGGCTGAATACGCGAACATGATCCTGATTTCGGCGCTCACGGCCCTGTTGTTCGCCGGTGGCTGGCTGTCGCCTTTTCAGGGCGTTCCGGTACTCGGCGATACCTTGCTGGGGCAGGGCAGTATCTTCTGGTTTCTGGGCAAGACCGTCATGTTCATGTTCGGCTTCCTGTGGTGGCGTGCGACGTTCCCGCGCTACCGTTATGACCAGATCATGCGCCTGGGCTGGAAGGTATTCGTTCCGATCACCCTCGTCTGGGTCATGGTGGCGGCCCTGATTTCGGTCTTCGGTCTCGTCGTGAGAGGAAGCTGATGAACGCCGTCACACGTTATTTCAAGAGCCTGATGCTGCTCGAACTGTTCGAGGGCCTTTCCGTTACCCTGCGGTATTTCTTCCGGCCCAAGTTCACGATCCGCTATCCGGAGGAGAAGACTCCCAAGTCGAACCGGTATCGAGGCCTGCACGCCCTGCGCCGGTATCCCAATGGTGAGGAGCGGTGCATCGCCTGCAAGCTCTGCGAGGCGGTTTGCCCGGCGCTAGCCATTACCATCGACTCGACCCAGCGGGATGACGGCACGCGCCGCACGACCCGATACGACATCGATCTGTTCAAGTGCATCTACTGCGGTTTCTGCGAGGAATCGTGTCCGGTCGACTCGATCGTCGAAACGGATTTTCTGGAATACCATTTCGAGAATCGCGGTGAAAATATCGTGACCAAGGACAAACTGCTCGCGATCGGCGACCGGTTCGAAGACCGCATCGCCGCGGCGCGCCGCCAGGACGCGGCTTTCCGCTGAGGAACAGGACACCACGATGCCCATCGTCGAAATCGTTTTCTACCTCTTCTCGCTGGTGCTCACCGGGGCCGCCGTCATGGTCATTTCGGTGCGTAATCCGGTGTTCGCCGCTCTGTTCCTGGTGCTGGCTTTCTTCAGCTCCGCGGCCATCTGGATGCTGCTGGAAGCGGAGTTTCTGGCCATCATCCTGGTGCTGGTTTACGTCGGCGCGGTCATGGTGCTGTTCCTGTTCGTGGTCATGATGCTGGACATCAATCTGACGCCGCTGAAGGAAGGATTCGCCAGCTATCTGCCCGTGGGGCTGATCGTGGCCGGCATCATGGCGGCCGAACTGCTCGTGGTGCTGTGGGCACGTGGACGGTTCAGCGCTGACGCTTTCCCGGTGCCGGCGCCGCATCCGGACGGCTATTCCAATACCAAGTACGTCGGTGAATGGCTTTATACGCACTATCTGCTGCCGTTCGAAGTGGCCGGCATCATTCTGCTGGTCGCGATCATCGCGGCCATTGCGCTCACCCTGCGCAAGCGTTCCGGCACCAAGACCCAGGACCCGAGCCGCCAGGTTTCGGTACGCCGTGACGAGCGAATCCGCCTGGCGAAAATGAAACCCGAACCACGGCAGGACGGCTGAGGAGCGAGCGATGTTGACTCTGGCACATTTCCTGACCCTCGGCGCGATTTTATTCTGTCTGAGCGTGGCGGGGATCTTTCTGAACCGTAAGAACGTGATCATCCTGCTTATGTGCATCGAGCTCATGCTGCTCGCCGTCAACATGAATTTCGTCGCGTTTTCCCGCTTTCTCGGTAACGCCGATGGCCAGGTTTTCGTGTTCTTCATCCTGACTGTCGCCGCGGCCGAAGCCGCGATCGGCCTGGCCATCCTGGTCGTGCTGTTCCGCAACCGCCGGACCATCAACGTGGCCGATCTGGACGAACTGAAGGGCTGACATGTCTCACGAAACCGCACTGTTGTTGGTTCCATTGCTGCCGCTGGCGGCCGCAGCCGTTGCGGGCCTGTTGCGTGCGCAGGTCGGGCGCGCGGGCGCGCACTGGTTGACGATACTCGGGGTGGGCGCGTCCTTCGGGATTTCCGTCTGGATTCTGTACCTGCAGGTTCAGGGCGGTCTCGAAACCCTGAACTACAGCGTTTACACGTGGATGATTTCGGATGGCATCCGTTTTGAAATCGGGTTTCTGATCGATCATCTCACTTCCCTGATGATGGTGGTCGTCACCTTCGTGTCGTTGATGGTGCACATCTACACCATCGGCTACATGGCCGACGATCCCGGTTACCAGCGGTTTTTCAGTTACATCGCCCTGTTCACGTTTTCGATGCTGATGCTGGTGATGTCCAACAACTTCCTGCAGCTGTTTTTCGGCTGGGAAGCGGTGGGCCTGGTTTCTTACCTGTTGATCGGCTTCTGGTTCAATCGCGAGTCCGCCATTTACGCGAGCCTGAAGGCGTTTATGGTCAATCGCGTGGGGGATTTCGGATTTCTGCTCGGCATCGCCGCGGTGCTGTACGCGACAGGATCGCTGGATTACGGCACGGTGTTCGGCCAGGCCGGAGCCATTGCCGAACGGACCTTCGTCATCATTCCGGGAATGGAATGGAATTTGATGACGGTCATCTGCATCTGCCTGTTCATCGGGGCCATGGGCAAGTCGGCGCAGGCGCCGTTGCACGTGTGGCTGCCGGATTCGATGGAAGGCCCGACCCCCATTTCGGCACTGATTCATGCCGCCACGATGGTCACCGCCGGTATTTTCATGGTGGCGCGCATGTCGCCGTTGTTCGAGTACAGCGAAACGGCGCTGAGTTTCGTCATGTTCGTCGGCGTGTTCACGGCACTCGCCATGGGTCTGATCGGCATGGTCCAGAACGACATCAAGCGCGTGATCGCATACTCCACGCTGTCCCAGCTCGGTTACATGACCGTGGCGCTGGGCGTGTCCGCCTACTCCGCCGCGATATTCCACCTGATGACCCACGCTTTCTTCAAGGCATTGCTGTTCCTGGGCGCCGGTTCGGTCATCATCGCCTTGCACCACCAGCAGGACATGCGGTACATGGGCGGCTTGGCCAAGCGCATGCCGATAACCTGGATCACCGCGTGGCTGGGTACCCTGGCGCTGGTCGGTTTTCCCTTCTTCGCGGGTTTCTATTCCAAGGACGCCATTATCGAGGCGGTCGCGGAATCGCATCGCGCCGGCGCCGGCATTGCCTACTGGGGCGTGCTGCTGGGGGTTCTGGTGACGGCGTTTTACAGTTTCCGCCTGCTGTACCTGACGTTCCACGGTCAACCGCGCTACCGGGTCGATGCCGAGGCTGGCCATCATCCACCCGACGGGGTTCTGCAGCATGAGCCGCACGAGTCTCCACTGGTGGTGACCGTGCCGCTGATCCTGCTGGCGGTGCCTTCGGTATTGATCGGTTACCTGACCATAGAGCCCATGCTGTTCGGTGGCTGGTTGTCCGACGCAATCGTGGTCAAGCCCGCCAACGATGTGCTGGCGGAGTTGGGCACCCACTTTCATGGCGCCTGGGCCATGGGCATGCATGCCCTGGCGACGCCGCCTTTCTGGTTGATGTTGACCGGTTTCGCGCTGGCGACCCTGATGTACCGCATCCGGACCGGCCTGCCCGGGCGCGTGCGCGACGCGCTACCGGGCTTGTACCGCGTGCTGCTGAACAAGTACTACTGGGACGAGGCTTACCAGGCGCTGTTCATTCGCCGCGCGGTGCAGTTCGGTCAGGGACTCTGGCAGAAGGCCGATGCCGGCCTGATCGACGGGGTGCTGGTCAATGGTTCGGCACGGCTGGTCGGCAGCGTGGCGCAACGGGTTCGGGTCTGGCAAAGCGGCTACCTGTTCCAGTATGCCTTCGCGATGATCATCGGCTTGATTGGCATCCTGGCCCTGTGGGTCGTACTGGGCTGAGGAAAGGGAAGACATGGAATCGCACTGGCCGTTACTGAGTCTGCTGATCTGGATCCCTATTCTTGGGGGAGCCGTGATTCTCGCCCTGGGCGAGCAGAAACCCGTTCAGGCCCGCTGGCTCGCGCTGGTGGTGGCCGCGGTGACTTTTGTGCTGAGTTTCCCGCTGTTCACGGACTTCGACCGTACGACGGCGGCGATGCAATTCGTCGAACACTCGGCGTGGATCGAACGCTTCGATATCTGGTATCACCTGGGTGTCGATGGTTTCTCGGTTCCCTTGATCCTGCTGACCACGTTTTTCGGTGTCATCGTCGTGGCAGCCGGCTGGGAGTCCATCCAGAAGAGGGTGCATCAGTACATGGCGGCCTTCCTGGTCATGGAAGGTCTGATGGTGGGTGTCTTCTCGGCACTCGACGGATTTTTGTTCTACGTGTTCTTCGAAGCCATGCTGATTCCGATGTTTCTGGTCATCGGCATGTGGGGCGGGCCGCGGCGGGTGTACGCGACGATCAAGTTCTTCCTGTACACGTTCCTGGGATCGGTGTTCATGCTCGTGGGCCTGATCTGGCTTTACCTTGAGTCGGGTTCCTGGGCCATACTCGAATGGCACCGGCTGCCGCTCGGCTTGACGGCGCAGACCTGGCTGTTCCTCGGTTTTCTCGCGGCTTTCTCGGTGAAGATTCCAATGTGGCCCGTGCACACCTGGTTGCCCGATGCGCACGTCGAGGCACCCACGGGTGGGTCCGTCATCCTGGCGGCCATCATGTTGAAAATCGGCGGCTACGGATTCATCAGATTCAGCCTGCCGGTCACCCCGGATGCCAGCGGCAGCCTGGATTGGCTGATCATCCTGTTGTCGCTGATCGCGGTCGTTTACATCGGTTTTGTCGCGCTGGTTCAGCAGGACATGAAGAAACTGATCGCCTATTCGTCGATTTCACACATGGGCTTCGTGACCCTCGGGATGTTCATCGCTTTCGGCATATTCCGCAATGGCGGGGGGCAGGGAGCGGCGCTGGGCGTCGAAGGCGCCATGGTTCAGATGGTCTCCCACGGGTTCGTATCGGGTGCGCTGTTCCTGTGTGTGGGGGTGCTGTACGACCGCATGCACAGCCGCATGATCAGCGATTATGGCGGTGTCGCCAATGCGATGCCCTGGTTCGCGATGTTCACCGTGCTGTTTTTCATGGCCAATTCCGGATTGCCGGGAACCAGTGGCTTCGTCGGTGAGTTCATGGTGATTCTGGCGGCTTTCCAGGCCAGTTTCTGGTACGCGTTCTGCGCCGCCATCACCCTGATTCTGGGCGCAGCCTACAGCCTGTGGCTGGTCAAACGGGTGATTTTTGGCGAACCCGGAAGCGAGGAAGTGGCGAAACTGAACGATATCGGCATTCGGGAGGCTTCCGTGCTGGGTGTGATCGCGGCCGCGGTGCTGCTCGTGGGTGTCTGGCCGGATCCGCTGGTCGATCTGATGCATGCCTCGGTCGAAGGCCTGTTGGCCCACATACAACAACCGAAAATCCCGGTCGCCGCCACGGCGGCAGCGGGCATTTGACGGAGGTTCGACCATGAACGGAACCTACTTCCTGCTCGCGGCACCGGAGATCTGGATTCTGTCCATCGCCTGCGTCATTCTGATCGCCGACCTGTTCCTGAGCGAAGAACGCCGTGGCATCATCCATTTGCTGGCCATGCTGGGCCTGGTGTTCGCGGCGATACTCACGCTGCGATCCGATTACCTCGAAAGCGGTCAGCGGGCGGTGGTGACCTTCAGCGGGAGTTTCATTCGTGACCCCGCGGGTGATGTGCTGAAGTTGTTCAGCTACGTCGTCCTGGCGTTCGTCTTCGTCTATGCCAAGCATTACCTGCGGCAATTCCGCATGTTTCGGGCGGATTTCTATACGTTGGCCCTGTTCGCACTGCTGGGCGTCATGTTGCTCATTTCCGCGAACACGCTGGTCATGGTTTACCTGGGGCTGGAACTGACGTCACTGGCTTCCTATGCGCTGGTGGCCTACAACCGGGATTCCGGTCGCGGTTCGGAAGCCGCGATGAAATACTTCGTGCTGGGAACCATGGCATCCGGCATGCTGCTCTACGGCATGTCGATGGTCTACGGGGCGACCGGAAGCATGGAACTGGATACCATCGCGGCCGCGATCAGCCTGGCCGGCAGTGATGATGTCATGCTGGTGTTCGGCCTGACTTTCCTGGTCGTGGGGCTGGCCTTCAAATTCGGTGTCGTTCCCTTCCACATGTGGATTCCTGATGTCTACGAGGGAGCCACCGCCCCGGTTACGCTGTTTCTCGCATCCGTGCCGAAGTTGTCGGCCTTCGCGATGGCCTACCGCTTGCTGGAGACCGGCATGGGTGGCTTGCATGGTGATTGGCAGCAGATGCTGGCGGTGCTGGCTGTTTTGTCCATCGTGTTGGGCAACGTGGCGGCCATTGCCCAGAGCAACATCAAACGCATGCTCGCCTACTCGACGATTTCCCATATGGGATTCGCGTTACTGGGATTTCTGCCGGGCACCGAGGAGGGTTTCGGCGCCGCGATGTACTACGTCATCGTTTATGCGCTGATGTCGGCCGCTGCGTTTGCCATGGTCGTCCTGCTCTCGGGGCGTGGAGTGGAAGCCGAGCAGCTCGATGACTTCAAGGGTCTGAACCAGCGCAATAACTGGTACGCGGCGATCATGGCCATGGTGATGTTTTCCATGGCGGGTGTGCCGGTATTCGTCGGGTTCTTCGCCAAGTGGCTGGTGATCCAGGCGGCTCTGGAAGCGGGAATGGCCTGGCTGGCCATCCTGGCCGTGGTGTTTTCGGTCGTGGGCGCCTTTTATTATCTGCGCGTGGTCAAACTGATGTACTTCGATGAACCGGCCTCGGAAGAAGCGCTTTCCGCGCCCGTGGATTTCAGGGCAGTGCTGTCACTGAACGGTATTCTGATGCTGGGTCTTGGGGTGTTTTCCGGGTCTTTGATCAGCGTGTGCATGAACGCTTTCGCGGGTTGATGTCAATGCGCATTGGCGGCTTGAATTCGATCGTGCGAACCTATATTATGATCGGCTGCTGATGCGGGGTGGAGCAGTCTGGCAGCTCGTCGGGCTCATAACCCGAAGGTCGCAGGTTCGAATCCTGCCCCCGCTACCAGTTTGAGAATAAAAAGGCCCCAGTGGGGCCTTTTTACTTGATCGGTCCCGTACGTGCTTTTGATGTGGACTGGACCTGATATTCGCGATGCACTGGAAGATGCAATGATTCTTTGATACGCGCATTGAGCCGTGGCACACCCAACGGGGAGGCCATGGCGGCTTCAGGGTCGGAGACCCGGGGTTCAGTTCGTTGCGAGGGGCTGTCATGCCCTTTTTTTGTGCCCGGATACCGGCAACCGGAAGCCACGGGCGCCTGGAGATGAGTTTGAGCGTTGCGAAATTAACCGCCCTGCTGCAGCCTCTGGTCACGGAACTCGGATTCGAGTTCGTGGGACTGGAGTACAGCAGCAACCCCAAGAACCCGGTGCTGGTGCTGTATATCGACAAGCCGGAGGGTATCGCGGTTGAAGATTGTGAAACCGTAAGCCGCGAAGCTGCTGCTTTACTGGATGTGGAAGACCCGATTCCCGGCCACTATGTGTTGGAAGTGTCTTCACCCGGTCTTGATCGCCCTTTGTTCACGCCCGAGCAATTCGAGCGTTTTGCCGGGGAGGTCGCTCAGGTTTCGGTATTTGCCCCCGTATCCGGGCGCAGGAAGTTCAAGGGACGGATTCTCGGAGTCGATGACTCGGAGATCCGGATTGAGCAGGACGGAGAAGCGATCGTCCTGGAACACGGCAACATCGCCAAAGCGCGGCTGGTGCCGGATTACGACCAAATATTCGCCGAGCTGGGCTGAAGCACGGCAGACTCAGCGAACAGAACCGCATTTCGACAGAGAGAACACACGCGATGAGCAAAGAGATCCTGCTGGTTGTGGATGCCGTCTCGAACGAGAAGGGTGTCGGCAAGGACGTCATTTTTGAAGCGCTGGAAGCGGCCCTGGCCTCGGCGGCCCGGCGCCTTGGCGGCGACGAACGCGATGTCCGGGTGGCCATCGACCGAAGTACCGGAGAATACGAGACTTTCCGCCGGTGGGTGGTCGTCGATGACGATGCCGAAGTCGAAAACGAAGACGCTGAAATGCGACTCAGCGCGGCGCGGGAAATCCAACCCGACATCGAAGTCGAAGGCTTCATCGAAGAGCCGATGGAAAACGCGGAATTCGGCCGGATCGCGGCGCAGACGGCCAAGCAGGTCATTGTCCAGCGGGTACGCGAAGCCGAGCGCGCCCAGGTGGTCGAGGCGTATCGCGATCGGGCGGGTGAACTGGTCAGCGGAATCGTCAAACGCGTCGAACGCGGAAATGTGTATGTCGATCTCGGGGGCAATGCCGAAGCCTTCATCGGGCAGCGGCACATGATTCCAGGCGAGTCCGTGCGGCCGGGAGAACGTCTGCGCTGCTACCTGTTCGAAGTTCGCGAGGAGCAACGGGGTCCGCAACTGTTCGCCAGCCGGACCATCGTCGAGTTTCTTGTCGCACTGTTCGAGCTCGAGGTGCCGGAAATCGGTCAGGATCTGATTTCCATCATGGGCGGGGCCCGCGATCCGGGACGTCGCGCCAAGATCGCCGTGCGTTCGAATGATCGCCGCACCGATCCCATCGGGGCCTGTGTTGGCATGCGCGGTTCGCGCGTACAGGCCGTTTCCAACGAACTGGCGGGAGAACGCATCGACATCATCCTGTGGGATGACAATCCGGCGCAGTTCGTCATTAATGCGATGGCGCCTGCTGAAGTGGCGTCGATCGTGGTCGATGAGGAGAAACAGGCCATGGACATCGCGGTCGAGGAGTCCAACCTGTCACAGGCCATCGGCCGGGGTGGCCAGAATGTCCGTCTCGCCAGTGAATTGTCCGGCTGGACCCTGAATGTGCTGACCATCGAGCAGGCTGAGCAGAAAGGCGAAGACGAGGCGCGAGCCATCCTCGATCGCTTCATGGAGAAGCTGGATGTGGGTGAGGACGTGGCCTCGATCCTGGTGCAGGAAGGCTTCAGCAATATCGAGGAAGTGGCTTATGTCCCCGAGTCGGAATTGCTGGAGGTCGAAGAGTTCGACGAAGAAATTGTCGAGGAGATTCGACGCCGGGCGCGGGATGCCCTGCTGACGCAAATGATTGCGCGTGAGGAGGTGCTGGACGAGAATCGCCCGGCGGACGATCTCGTGGCGCTGGAAGGCATGTCCGAGCGACTGGCCTTCCGGCTGGCCGAGAAGGGTGTGCGTAGCCAGGAAGACCTGGCGGAGCTGTCGGTCGATGAGTTGATGGCGATTGACGAGATAACGGAAGAAGAAGCGGCCGCGTTGATCATGGCCGCGCGGGCGCCGTGGTTTGCCGAAGAAAACGAAGAATAAGCGCAACCCGGGACCCGAAAGGAGCAAAGTATGTCGAATGTAAGCGTTGCACAACTGGCCGAAGTGCTCGGTGTGGATGTCGCCCGGCTGATCGAACAGCTCAAGGATGCGGGCATTGAGGCGTCCAGCGGTGAAGACGCGGTGTCCAATGAAGACAAGAAAAAACTGCTGGCGCATTTGCGTGCCAGTCACGGCAAGGCCGACAGTGATGCGACCGCGCCAAAGAAGGTCACTCTGAAGCGCAAGAGCGTCAGTGAACTGCGGGTGTCCGGAAGTGGGCCGCGCGCATCGACGAGAACCGTGAATGTCGAGGTGCGCAAGCGGCGCACCTACGTCAAGCGCGAAGTCGCACAGGAACAGCTTGGCGTCGACTATTCCGACCGGGAAGAAGCGCGCAAAAAGCTCGAGGAAAGTCGCGCCGAGCGAGCCGAAGAAGAGCGCAAGCAGCAGGAAGTGCTGGATCGCGCACGGCTGCAGCGCGAAGAAGAGGAACGTAAAGTCCTCGAAGAGCAGGAAAAGAAGGCCGCCGAGGAAGAGTCTCGCCGGGAGGCCGAAGAGCAGGCCCGGCTCGATGCGGAAAAGCAGGCCGAAGCCGAACGGGCACGCAAGCAGGAAGAAGAACGGGTGCGCAAACTCGCAGAAGAGAAGCGTCGCCGCGAGAAAGAAAAGAGCAAGCCGGCAACACGATATGGACGTAAGGAACTGCACGTCGCCGGCGGCGCCCTGGCGGCGCGGAGGCGTCGGCCCAGCAAGCGCATCAAGCACTCGAACCGGCCTTCCGAGCATGGATTTTCGCGCCCGACCGCTCCGGTCACGCGCGATATCGCCGTACCCGAAGCGATTACGGTGGCCGAATTGGCCAAGCTCATGGCCATCAAGGCCGGTGAGGTCATCAAGGCCCTGATGCAGATGGGCATGATGGTGACGATCAACCAGTCTCTGGATCAGGACACCGCGATGCTCGTGGTCGAAGAAATGGGCCACACGGCCAAGCCGGCCGAAGCCAAGGACGTGGAACAGGAACTGATCGCCACCAAGGAAGAGAGTTCGGCCGAAGAAGTCACTCGTCCACCGGTCGTCACCGTGATGGGGCACGTGGATCACGGCAAGACTTCGCTGCTGGATCACATCCGCAAGTCACAGGTGGCAGAGGGTGAAGCCGGCGGCATCACCCAGCACATCGGCGCATATCACGTGGATACTCCGCGCGGTACCGTGACTTTTCTCGACACGCCGGGACACGCGGCCTTCACATCGATGCGGGCCCGCGGTGCGCAGGCGACGGATATCGTCGTGCTGGTCGTGGCGGCCGATGACGGTGTGATGCCACAAACCCGTGAGGCCATCCAGCACGCCCGCGCGGCGGAGGTGCCGATCATCGTGGCGGTCAACAAGATCGATCGCGCCGAGGCGGATGTCGATCGGGTCAAGACCGAGCTGTCGAAAGAAGAAGTCATTCCTGAAGACTGGGGTGGCGAGGACATATTCGTCGAAGTGTCGGCCAAGACCGGGCAGGGTATCGAAAATCTGCTTGAATCCATCCTGTTGCAGGCCGAACTGCTCGAGTTGAAAGCGCCTGAAAAAGGTCAGGCCCGAGGCCTCGTGATCGAGTCCAGCCTGGACAAGGGCCGCGGCCCGGTGGCTACCCTGCTGGTCCAGCAGGGAACGCTGGAGCGTGGCGACATGATTCTGGCCGGCCAGGAGTACGGCCGGGTACGTGCCATGTTTGATGAAACCGGTGAGGCCATCGATTCCGCTGGCCCGTCCATGCCGGTCGTCGTTCTGGGCCTGTCCGGGGTGCCGGCGGCGGGGGACGAAGTGCTTGCGGTCACCAACGAGCGCAAGGCCAAGGAAGCGGCTTCCCAGCGCCAGGACCGCATGCGCGAGTCGCGTCTGGCACGGCAGCAGGCCGCAAAATTGCAGAACCTGTTCGAAAACATGGGCAAGGAGGACCAGTTGCAGGTCAATCTGCTCATTCGCGCCGATGTGCAGGGCAGTGTGGAAGCGCTGCGGGATGCCTTGACCAAGTTGAGCAACGACGAAGTGCAGGTCAATGTGATTGCCTCCGGCGTTGGTGCCATTACCGAATCCGACGCTTCGCTGGCCCAGGCCTCGAGCGCGATCATCATCGGCTTCAACGTTCGCGCTGATGCGTCGGCACGCAAGACGATCCAGGAAAACGAGCTGGACCTGCATTACTACAGCGTCATCTACGACGCGATCGACGAGGTGACCCAGGCCATCAACGGCATGCTGGGCACCGAGGTCAAGGAGCAGATCATCGGCCTCGCGGAGGTCAAGGATGTTTTCCGCTCCTCGCGTCTGGGCGCCATCGCGGGTTGCCTGGTGGTCGAAGGCGTGGTCCGGCGCAAGAATCCGATCCGTGTACTGCGAGACAATGTCGTGGTCTTCGAAGGCGAACTGGAATCCCTGCGCCGGTTCAAGGACGACGTCAACGAAGTCCAGTCCGGCACCGAGTGTGGTATTGGCGTGAAGCAGTACAACGACGTCAAACCCGGTGACCAGATCGAGTGCTTCGAGCGGATCGAGGTTGCCCGAACGCTCTAGCGGCGGGACCTTCAGCCAATATGCCCAGAGAATTCAATCGATCGGAGCGGGTCGCCGCGCAGTTGCGGCGCGAACTGGCTCAGCTCATTCAACATGAGCTCAAGGATCCCGAAGTCGGCTTCATCGGCCTGTCGGACGTCGAGGTGACTCGTGACCTCGCGCACGCCAAGGTTTTCGTGACGGTGTTTGACAGCGAACGTGCCGCCTCCACCCTCGAGGCCTTGCAGCGCGCCAGTGGTTATCTTCGCCGGCGTCTGGGCCAGGAAATGCGTATCCGGGCGGTCCCCGAATTGCATTTTCACCACGATGCTTCGGTGGAGACAGGGCGGCGAATGGACCAGCTCATCGAACAGGCCATCGCTTCCGACCGCAGCGCAGACGGAACCGACGAAGAAGAAAGCTGATGGCCCGGAAGCGTTCCGGACGGGACCTGCACGCGGTGTTCCTGCTCGACAAGCCGGCCGGGGAGTCTTCCAACCGGGCATTGCAGAAAGTGCGGCGTCTGTTGCATGCCCGCAAGGCGGGTCATACGGGTTCCCTGGACCCCTTCGCGACGGGCATGCTTCCGATCTGTCTGGGCGAAGCCAGTAAAACCGCGGCCTTCATGCTCGATGCCGACAAGACCTACCGGGCCGTCGCGCGCCTCGGCGCGGCGACCGAGACCGGTGATACCGAAGGCGAGGTCTGCGAGCGTGGACCGGTGCCGGAGCTGGGCCGGGTGGCTATTGACAAGGTCCTGCAGTCCTTCACGGGGCCCATCGACCAGATTCCCCCCATGTATTCCGCGCTGAAGCACGAAGGGCAGCCGCTGTACCGGCTGGCGCGGCGGGGTGTCGAAGTGGCTCGTGAGCCCCGCCGGGTGACCATTCACCGGCTTGAATGTGAGCATTGGGACGCACCGGATCTGACATTTACGGTGCGCTGTTCCAAAGGGACCTATATCCGCACACTGGCCGAGGATCTGGGTCGGGCATTCGGGACCTGCGCCTTCCTGGTGGCGCTGCGGCGGCTGGCGGTGGATCCTTTCCCTGGCGAGGCCATGCATACGCTGGAAGCACTCGAATCCGCAGTCTCGGATGGCCGGGAACAGGCGCTGCTGTTGCCGCCCGACGCCGGCCTTTCAGCCTGGCCCGTCGCTTGCCTGGAAGGCGCGTCGGTCGAACGTTTTCTGCACGGAAACCCGGTGCCACACCCGGGCGCAGCAGGCATGGCGCGGGTGCATGGCCAGGATGGCCGCGTGCTGGGACTCGGGGAGGTCAGGCCGGATGGCCGGTTGCACCCCAGGCGGGTTTTCGTGCCGCCGACGGACGGGCTCGCAAATCCTTGAATATTTGTAGTTCATGGCTTGTTTAGCAGGCCTCTCCCGGCTAAAATAGCCGGCTACTTAAACCGGGGCTTCGAAGTTTTTGCAAAGACCCTCGCCGTGGGACCATCGTTCGCCGGTGAATATGAGCGGGTTTTTACAAAGGCTTCGTCGCTCTAGATATGGAGAACTAACCATGTCTTTTGATGCAGAAGCTAAAGGCAAGATCGTCAGCGATTTCAAACGGTCGGAAAACGACACGGGCTCACCTGAAGTGCAGGTGGCGCTGTTGACCAACCGAATTCAGCAGCTGACGGAACACTTCAAGATCCACAAAGGCGATCATCACTCGCGCCGCGGCCTGTTGCGCATGGTCAATCATCGCCGCCGGTTGCTCGATTACCTGCGCAAGAAAGACCTGCAGCGCTATCGCGACCTGATCGAACGCCTCGGACTTCGTCGCTGATTTTTGCATCAAGACGCGGCAATCGCTCCGACACGCTCGAACGCGCCGTCGGCGCGTTTGCGTATACGGCTATGAAACCCTGAGAGCAGGAATCGTCCAGTGCAGAAACTCACAAAAACTTTTCAATTCGGCGAACACGAAGTAACCCTGGAAACGGGGCAGGTGGCGCGCCAGGCCGACGGCGCGGTCGTCGTCAGAATGGCGGATACCGCGGTGCTCGTAACCGTGGTGGGCAAGAAGACCGCCGATCCCAATCGTCCGTTCTTTCCCCTGACCGTCAATTACCAGGAAAAATTCTATGCCGCCGGCCGCATCCCCGGCGGTTTTTTCAAGCGTGAAGGACGTCCGACCGAAAAGGAAACCTTGACCTGTCGGCTGATCGACCGCCCGATCCGTCCTCTGTTCCCGAAGGGTTTCATGAACGAGGTGCAGGTGATCGCCACCTTGATGTCGTCGAATCCCGAGGTGGACGGTGACATCCCGGCTCTGATCGGTACGTCTGCCGCGCTGGCCCTTTCCGGTATCCCGTTCAGTGGCCCCATCGGCGCGGCCCGCGTCGGATACACGAATGGCGAGTACGTGCTTAATCCGACGGCTTCGCAGCTCGAGGATTCGCAACTGGATCTGGTCGTCGCCGGTACGGAAAAAGCCGTGCTCATGGTCGAGTCTGAAGCCAAGCTGCTGTCCGAGGACGTTATGCTCGGCGCTGTGATGTTCGGTCATGAAGCCATGCAGACCGTGATTCAGGCGGTCCGTGAACTTGCGGCTGAAGCGGGTGTGGTTCCGTGGCCGTGGGAAGCTGCCCAGGCCGATGAGAGCCTGGCGGAGAAAGTCAAGGCAGCGGCCGAAGACGGTCTGATCCAGGCTTACGGCATTGCCGACAAGCTGGAGCGCCGGGACGCGATTTCGGCGGTCAAGGAAGCCACCATCGCCGCACTCTGCGTCGAAGGAGACGAGTCGGCACCGGAACCCGGCGAGGTGTCGGATGCCGTGTCCAAGCTCGAAAAATTCCTCGTGCGTGACCGGATTCTCTCAGGTGAAGCACGTATCGACGGCCGTGATCTGACGACCGTTCGTCCCATCTCGGTCGAATGCGGTGTCCTGCCCCGGACCCATGGTTCGGCCCTTTTCACCCGGGGTGAAACCCAGGCAATCGTGACCACCACGCTGGGGACGACCCGCGATGCGCAGATTATCGATGCCGTCACGGGCGAATACCGCGATCCCTTCATGCTGCATTACAACTTCCCTCCCTACTGCGTGGGCGAAACCGGCTTCATGAGTGGGCCAAAGCGGCGTGAAATCGGCCATGGGCGTCTGGCGCGGCGCGGTATTTCCGCGGTTCTGCCCTCGCAGGAAGATTTCCCCTACGTGGTCCGCGTGGTTTCAGAAATCACCGAATCCAACGGTTCCAGTTCCATGGCTTCGGTCTGCGGCACCTCTCTGGCACTGATGGACGCGGGCGTACCGGTCAAGCAGCCGGTCGCCGGTATCGCCATGGGCCTGATCAAGGAAGGCGATCGTTTCGCCGTGCTTTCCGATATCCTCGGTGACGAGGATCACCTTGGCGACATGGACTTCAAGGTGGCTGGCAGTGTCGACGGCATCACCGCCCTGCAGATGGATATCAAGATCGAGGGCATCAACGAGGAAATCATGAAAATCGCACTGGCGCAGGCTCGTGACGGGCGTCATTTCATCCTCGGCGAGATGAACAAGGTTCTGGACGCGCCGCGTGGTGAAATGTCCGCCTACGCTCCGCGTCTGATGACGATCAAGGTGCACCCTGACAAGATCCGGGATGTGATCGGCAAGGGCGGTGTCACCATCCGCGCGATTACCGAGGAAACCGGAACCACGATCGATATCGCTGATGACGGCACTGTGACCATCGCTTCGGTTAACAAGGAAGCCGCCGATGCGGCGCGTACGCGCATTGAACAGATTACCTCCGATATCGAACCCGGTCAGGTATTCGAAGGGAAGGTCATCAAGATCATGAACTTTGGTGCTTTCGTCACTCTGACGCCGGGTCGTGACGGACTGGTCCACATCTCACAGCTTTCCGACGAACGCGTCGAGAACGTGACTGATGTGGTCAAGGAAGGTGACATGGTCAAGGTCAAGGTCCTGGAAGTCGACAAGCAGGGCCGGATTCGCCTGTCGATGAAGGCGGTCGGCGACGACGACTGAGCCACCAACAGAAAGTCGTGAAAACGCCCGGCCAGCCGGGCGTTTTTTTTTGGGACATTCCGCCCACCACCGTTTCGCGGTGCGCACGCGGGCGATATCCGGGTTAAACTTCGCCGATGCCATTGGTTGAACACTTCAATCTGCCGACATTCAGGCGCCTGCGCGATCAGGGACAGGAGGTGTTGTCGCTTGAACGGGCTCTGCACCAGGACATTCGGGAACTGCACATCGGATTTCTGAATATGATGCCGGATGCCGCACTCGAAGCGACCGAACGCCAGTTCATCCGCCTGATCGGCAACTGCAACCGTATCGCCCAATTTTTCGTTTACCCGTTTTCTCTTCCCGGTCTGCCACGTGGTGACCAGGCGCTGGGCTATATCGAACAACACTACGCCCGGTTCGAGGATCTGAAAGAGCAGGGGCTGGATGCCCTCATCATTACCGGTGCGAACGTAGCCAATCCGGCCCTCGACGAGGAGCCGTTCTGGGAGCCGCTGATGGAAGTGGTGGCGTGGGCCGAGAAACACGTTTCCTCGGTGCTGTGTTCCTGCCTGGCCACCCACGCCCTGCTCAAGCACGGTCACGGTATTGAACGGCGGCCACTACCCGCCAAGCGTTGGGGGGTTTACAGTCATCGCACGTGCTGCCCCGACCATCCGCTGCTGCGTGAAATCAATACACGCTTCGATACGCCCCATTCCCGCTACAACGATATTTCGCGCGAACAGTTGGAGGCCGCCGGTCTCACGGTGCTGGTCGAGGGTGAGGAATCCGGCGTGCATACCGCCGTTAGCCCAGACGGTTTTCGCGTGGTCTATTTCCAGGGCCATCCGGAGTACGACGCCAACAGTCTGCTCAAAGAGTACCGGCGTGAAGTCATGCGTTTTCTGGCTGGAGAGCTGAAGCAGCCGCCGCCCTTGCCGGAAAACTACATGGATGCCGATGCCGTGGAAATCGCGGAGAGCTACCTGCGCGAAGCTTCCGAGGCCATTGGAAAGGGGCAGGAGCCTGCGGAATTTCCGGTCCGGCGCATCGAGCCTTTGATTGACAATACCTGGGGCGATACCGCCAAAGCGATGTTCAACAATTGGCTCGGCCTGGTTTATCAGGTTACCGACGTCGATCGCCGTCTGCAGTTCATGCCGGGGGTGGATCCGTCGGATCCGTTGGGTTTGCGCTGAAATGCGTGGCGTGGCGCCAGTGTGACGCTTGAGCAGGAGGCAGAGGCACCGGAGTGGGAAGCGCATTTCCCCGATGCCCCTGCAGGGACGAACCTGGCAACGTCCGTTTGCTTGCCCGCCAAACTTTCATTTTTTCCCGATTCCCCGCATTCGGTGGAAAACCGTGCTTTGCAATACGCGAGTCCTTTCGCGCTGATGCACAGGGTCGCTGATCCGCCGCGTTGGGAAAACTGTCAATGTTGACAGTTCGTCAGGGGCATTCACTGCCCTAGGCTTTCCGTCGGAACAGGAGCCGGACATGGTTTAACCGCGGCGCGCCGGATGTTACAGTTGGGTTTCCGCGCATCTCCGGTTCCCGATATCGGGTGGCCGCGGCTTACATGGAGAGTAATTGAGTATGGGTCCCGTTCGAGTTGTTCTCGCTGATGACCATACCCTCGTGCTGGAAGCGTTTCGAACGTTGCTGTCCCCGGAAGTGGACGTCGTGGCAACGGCATCCGACGGCCACGAACTGATCCGGACCGTAAAAGAGCACAAACCCGATGTCGTGGTGACCGATATTTCGATGCCGGTGCTCAACGGCGTTGACGCCTGCATCAAATTGCTGAAAGTCCTCCCGGACCTCAAGATCATCTTCCTCACCGTTTCCGACGACCCGGACATTGTCGCCGAGGTGGTGCGTGCCGGCGCCAAGGGCTACCTGCTGAAGAGTTCCGCCGCCTCGGAGTTGCTTCAGGCGATCAAGTCGGTCGCGGCCGGGTCAACCTACATTACGCCGCTGGTGACCGAAAGCATGATCGGCTCCCTGGTACAGGGCGGCAAGCGCGACCTGGTTGAAAAACTAACGGTTCGGCAACGTGAAATTCTGCAGTTGCTGGCCGAAGGCAATACCATGAAGGAAGCCGCCAAGATACTGAGCCTGACGCCGCGGACCATCGCTTTTCACAAGTACCGCATCATGGAAACCCTCGGTATCGAAAATAACGCACAGCTCGTGCGATTTGCCGTCAAGAGCGGGTTGCTGGAGTCCTGAAGCACCTTTCGGCGCTTCCAGGCGCCGTGTCAAATTCCCCCGCGAACCGTTCGTTTTCCCCACTCCGACTGTCACTATTCACAGTGGTCCAACTGGCCCTGACGGGAGATGATTCCACTGCGCCCGGGAAGCTTTCCAACTGGACGGAGCCCGGAGCAAGTTCGCATCCCCAGGGATGCAGATCATTTTGGCGCGCAGGTATGCGTTGCACCACGAGGCCTTGGCGAGAAGGCAGCATGTGAACCCGGTGCAGTACACCTGAAGGGGGACACGGAAGTCGCCCGCGCTTTCATCCAGGAGCGGATTCCGACAGGAATCGGGTAACGGGAAATGAATGTGAAAACAGCTGACCACAGGGACGTTGGAAACGCATGCCGGGAGGTCCTGCTCGTGGGGACAGATCCGGCCAACATTCAGCTCACCCGGGAAGCACTCGAAGCACTGGAACTGGAGCACCGGTTGCAGGTGGCCGAGGACGGAATCGCGGCACTGAAGTATCTCACCCAGGTGGTCGCCGACCGCCTGAGCCGACAACCCGATCTGGTACTGCTGGATGCGGATATTAGCCGCATGAGCGGTCTCGAGGTGTTGGCTGTAATCAAGTCTGATGAGCAAATGAAATCCATTCCAGTGGTGCTCATGAGTTCGTCCGCCTCAGACGATGATGCCGCCGATGCGTGCCGTCTGAATGCGAACGGGATCGCACACAAGCCTTTGGAAAGTGACAGTTTTATGGAGGTCATCCGAACCGTGGGAAGGTTCTGGTTGGACTCCGTACTAAAGCCTGATGGTCCGGCAGGCAAACCACATTGAACCGGATCCGCAGTTGGAAAGGGGAAAATCATGGAAGAGAAACAGGAAATGAATTCCACTGAAGGGCAGGTAGCAATGCCCATGAATCGAAACGCGCGTCGTTTCCTGGTGTTGATCTTCGCCGGGACGATGATGCTGACGGGTTGTGTGCACTGGCCTGATATCGCAAGTGAGTGCGAAGCGTACGGCGTAACGGAGTCCTATCAGCCGATGGGATCGATCGTGGTCGCCGAGCCCTTGTTCCGGGATGAACTGGACGTTCAGTGTGCCGATGTGAAGGAAGCCACTGCCCGCATCAATCCGGACGCCCGGATCAGCGGTTGTGTCATTCCCCAGGAAGAGGGTGTGGCGCGGGCCTATTACTGGAAAGGGGACAAGTGCGCGCTGAATCATGAGCTTTGCCATGCCAAGCACGGTCCGGGTCATACCGAACGGTATCTGTCCGATCTGGAGAACGGTGTCCCGATGCCATACTGCCCCGAGAATCAGCTCTGGGGTGGCAAGTAAGCACCAGGCAACCATGGAGAGATGATCGAGAATGTCGTTGCATACCCTCAATGCCGATCAAACACGGCGCTCGGGCCCCGGTCGATCCGGGGCCTTCGAGCTCGATTTGCGCAGTGGCCGTTTTCGGGTTCAGTCCGGCGCACGGAATGCGTTCGGGCCTGACGTGATCGGCAAGGATCTGCAGACTTTCAGTGCCTTGCTGCATCCCGAGGACCGCATGACCATGGCACATGCCCTGGCGCGCAGCGAGGGAAACGGCGAACGGCTTGAGCAGAACTGCCGGGTTCTCATACACGGTGGTTATCGCTGGCTCAAAATCCAGGGCGAAGTCGAGTCCGTGGATGGTTCCCCGGTTCGACTGTCAGGCTTTCTCGAAACGATTTCCGCAAACCAAACGGCCTGAGTAAACCTGAGACTCGCGGATCCGCGGCCACGCGGATCCGGCAGCCGGAACGGGTCAATCGATGTTTTCGTCTGTCGCAGCCTGTGCCGATCGCACGGCCGCGGACACGGATTCGAACAGGTTTCCGAGTCGCAAAGGCTTCAGAACGAAGTCTGTAAATCCCGCCTCTTCGACCGCGCCGGAAGTTTCAGCGGTCGCGTTCGCCGACAAAGCGATGACCGGAATGTCTTGAGTGCGTTCGTCACTGCGCAGCGCCTCGAGTGCCTGGAACCCACTCAGTCCCGGCATGTTCAAATCCATCAGGATAACGTCCGGCCGGGCCGATTTGGCCAGGGCGATTCCGTCAATCGCGTTGGTCGCGGTAAGCAATTCGCTGTCATTCACCCGGCGGGTGATTTCGTACATGAAGTGAATGCTGGCCAGGTGGTCCTCGATATAGAGGATGCGCAATCCTTCCAGGTCTGTCGCGTCGACCAGTGAATCGAGGGTTCCGAACAGCCAGGAGTCGTCTTCCTGTTCCGATTCGGCAGCTGGCAGATCGATCCAGAACACCGATCCCACACCGGATTCGCTCTCGAATGCAATGCGCCCGCCCATCAGTTCGACCAGGCGTTTGCAGATACTCAATCCGATTCCGGTACCCTCGATAAGGCGGCTGGCATCGAGAACACGCTCGAAGGGTTCGAACAGCCGGTCCTGGTCTTCCCCGCGAATGCCGGTGCCGGTATCCCTGACCGAGATGCGGACCATGCCGCCCTGCAGCGATTCCTGGAGGATTTCGACTCGCCCCCCCGGACGATTGTATTTGATGGCATTGGACAGCAGGTTTACCAGGATCTGCTGCAAGCGTCTCGGGTCGGCCATTACCCCGACCGACGGACCCTCGGGTGGGTGAAGCTGGATGTCATGATGTTCCGCCATCGAGCGGACCAGGGACAGCGCCCGCTCCAGGGGCTCCGCCGTATCGACCCGCTGAATACCGAGATTCATGTGGCCGGTTTCGATGCGGGAATAGTCCAGTACGTCGTCAATCAGTTGCAGCAGGTGTTCGCCACCGGCCAGGATTTGATCAACGCCTTCTATCTGGCTGTCGGAAAAGTTTTCACTGCCCATCTGCAGCAACTGGCCAAAGCCCAGAACCGCATTCAGAGGTGTGCGTAGTTCGTGACTCATGCGCGACAGGAATTCGGACTTGGCCTGATTGGCACGATGAGCCTCGTCCCGTGATTTCTGCAGTTCTGCTTCGACTCGTTTCCGCTCGGTGATATCCGTGGTCGTGCCGAGATAACCGATCGTCTGACCGGCGTCGTTACGGAACGGCACGGCATTTCCCGATACCCAGATTGTGCGGCCGTCGGCATGCTGGAAACGGTACTCCAGGTCGAAACTGTCTGTGCCGCCCACAAATGCCCGCCAACGCTCCACCTTCTCGGCACGGTCGTCCGGATGCAAGGCGGTCAGCCAGCCATCACCGATCGCATCTTCCTGGCTGAGACCGGTGCTTTGCTGCCAGGCCTCATTGACGAAGATGCAGGAGCCGCGCGGGTCGGTCAGGAAAATCCCGACCGGGGCATGTTCGGCGAGTTCGCGGAATCGCCGTTCACTGGAGTGGAGGGCCTGAGCCGCCTCGCGTCGCTCCGTCACGTCCTCGCAGATACCGACGATGAGTGATGGTTGTCCCCGGCTGTCTGGAATGGCGATTTTGATGGTGTGGCCGTATAGTGTTTCTCCAGTCGCCGAGGATATTCGATCTTCGGGGATTACCAGCGGTTGGGCAGTCTCCGCGATTTCGAGGTCCTCCTCGCGATAGCGCAGGGCCACGTGTGCGGGTGCGAGTTCGAAGTCATTGCGGCCAACCACCTCTTCACTGGGCCAGCCATACAACTCCTCGCACTTGCGGTTGCACAGCGTATAGCGGAATCCATCGTTGATGTCCTTGCAGAACAGGGCAACCGGCAGGTGGTCGACAATGCTTTGCAGCATCCGCTCCTGATGGTGTAAACGGTTCAGTACGTCACGCTGTTCGGTGATGTCGACCGACCAGCACAGAATTTCACGCTCGCTGCCGGGATTGAACTGCCAGTCCACCCGCGCTTCGAATTCGCTGCCGTCAGGCCGGCGAAGTGTCGTCTCGCCTTGAGCCAGCCCATCCCTTCGCAATTCATCGAGCAACCGCGTTCGTTCGACATCGTCCACCCAGAGTTCATTGGAATTCAATGACTGGACATCTTCGTCGCCCACGCCGAGCATCGCTCGCGCACTGGCGTTGGCGAGCCGAACGGCACCGCTTTCGATATCGGTCACCATTATTGCCGTTGGGCTACCTTCGAGTACCGCCTCGAGGTATTCGCGATGGGCTTGCAGACGCCGCTCTGCTTCGACTTCGTGGCTGATATCGCGAATAACGGCCTGGATCAGGGTGACATCTCCAATCGCTACGGGTTGCAGGAAAACCCGGGCCGGAAACTCGCGTCCGGCCAGACTCCGGTAGTACCAGTCAAACCATATCCTTCCTTTCTCGAGGCAGGTCTTGAAATATTCGGTTGCGGCAACGGCGGAATCCCGTCCATCGGGCTGCATCGGTGGTGACAGTGCCCCAATACCCACGGAGTTCAATTGTTCGTATGAATCCAGTCCGAACAGTTCGAGCGTGGCCTGGTTGCAATCGACGTAGCGCCCATTGCGAATGGTAGCGATGGCGTCAGGTGAAAGATTGAACAGGGTCCGGTATCGGGCTTCGCTTTCGGCGACCCTGGTGTGAGCTTCTATCTCTCTCGAACGGTCGATGAGGACAAGGATCAGCTGGGATTCGCCGTCATGGTCCTGGGCGATGGAACAGGAAACATGGACATGAAGTGTACTGTCATCCGCGCGGCGAATGGCGGTTTCAAACTCCTGCTGGCGTCCCTGTCGCAGTTGTTCGAGGTTTTCGCCGTCCTCGCCCGGGCTGGCAAGCAATTGATCGATACGCTGGCCACATGCTTCTTCGGAGGTCCAGCCGAGCAGCACTTCTGCCCCTACATTCCAGCGCACGACCCTGAGGCTTTCGTCGGTCGTGATTATGGCATTGTGAATGGCATTGATGACGAGTGCCTGATCTGCAATCGTCCGGGCACGATCCGCGACCTGACGTTCGAGGCGCTCACGATGTGCCGTGAATTGACGTTCCTGGCGAGCGGATTCCCTGTCGCTCTCGTAAGCCCGGAAAAGCTGTCCGTAGGTGCGCAGCAGGGGTTTGAGAAATTCCGTGATGGAAGCGTCATAACCACCCTCCCGGTTCACAGCCGCCACAACGCCAACCAGTTCCCTGCCGTTGAGTACCGGCAGGACCAGAACGGAAGTCGCTGGCTGAAGACAGTGCGGTAGTGGCGGTACGGGTAAACCCGGGTCGGTGTCCGTGGCGATGAGGGGTTTTCGGTGGTTCAGCACCGCCTGCATCCAGTCTTCCGCAGTGATGCCGCGCATGTCAGTCGGCAGATTCGGCCCGGCCACGGATTCGCACAATTCATCCCCGGAGGCCGCGGATACTGCCAGAATATCCAGTTCCGGTACGCCGTCCTCGGGCGTCCAAACCCTGCCCATGAAGCCGCCGGCGCTGCCGGTCAGCTCGATGAAGCCCTCGAGCAGGCGCGGGAAAAAGGTTTCGGCTTCGTTGCGGGAAATATAGTGTTCCTGTGCCCGGCTGATGGCATCGAGCAGGCGAGCGCTGTTCTCCGCGGATTTCTCCCAGTCACCCTCTGAGGTCGTCAGTGGCTGTTGCGGCTTGCTCATGTCATCATGATCACGCAAAAACGTCAGTCGTGCTTCCGCCGGGGCGGGTGCAACCTCGATTCCAGATGGCGAATTTCTTCGGTCAACCTGGATTTCAATCCGGGGGCTGACTTCCCGTCGTTGTTGCGGGCGCAGTTTTCCAGGTTTTCTGCCGCCTTTGAAAGGGCTTGTTCGCCAAAAACGTCAGCCGCTCCGCGAATCTTGTGCGCCAGTTGGCCCAGGGCCTGGAGGCCATCCGTGTTGGACAAGCGCTGGAGTTCTTGCCGCCAATGCTTCAAATCTGTGGCCAGACGGTCTTTCAGTGAATCCAGTATGTCCGCCGGGGGCGGCGACGGCGCGTGCACGGCCGTAGCGGCACGGGAGTCGGATGGTTCCAGTTCGCCGAACAGGGTGTCCAGTTTTTCAAACAGGTAGTCGGCGACCACGGGCTTGCTGATGTAGTCGTCCATGCCGCAGGCCAGACATTTCTCCCGGTCTCCGGGCGCCGCCAGTGCGGTAATGGCCAGAACCGGTATGTCCGGATCGAATCCCTGGTTCTTCGAGGCCCGGATTTTCCGGGTGGACTCGTAACCGTCCATTGATGGCATCATACAATCCATGATCACCAGGTCGTACGGGTTGGCGGCGAGGGCGCACAGAACTTCCTCGCCGTTATGCACGGAATCGACCTCGTGGCCACGATGTTCGAGCATACCGCGGATGACCCGCTGGTTGATCTCGTTATCGTCGGCCACGAGTATGCGTAAAGCAGTTTCTCCTGCCATTTCAAGTCTCCTTCCCATCTCGCGGCTGTGGGAATGATCGGGCACCGTCAGCGGGGAGATTAAGGGTTCCCTGCTTATACGGTAGATATGTGCTTGATATTAAACCCCGGCGGCTCTGTCGGAAAGCACCTTCTGGCCGGACTGCCAGTCTTACGGCGGGTGACTGTCAATTGTTGCAGTGTTGCCGTGCCGCCCTGACCCGTATAAATGTCGCCAGGGGATCAATAATGATGTTGGGTGACATCAACCAGGGGGCTCTCAGGATGAGAGCGTCGATCAGGATGATTGACAATGAATGGATTTGGAAAGGGTGAAACACACAAGGGAAGGGCGTCTCGCGGACTGCGTGCCGCCAATTCGGGGTTCGGTCTCACAGAACTGGTCGCCACGGTCGGAATGGTCGCGGTTGTGATCGGACTGGGTATTCCATCGTACGAAAATGCGGTTGAAAAGCGTCGTGTCGCGCAGGGGGCCGAGCATATCGCGGCATTCGTCAATTCCGTGCAGAGCGAGTCCATTAAACGCAACCGTATGGTTGCGGTGTCCTACGCCACGGAAACGGATGGGAGTTGGTGCATCGGAGCCGTGCTCGGCCAGCTTCCTTGCGATTGTACGGAGACAAGGCCCGAAGCAAACGGGTACTGCGCGCTGGAAGGCGAACAGTGGGCGCTGAGGGATCGGGATATCGAGACTCCCAATCTGATCCGGTCGGTTTCAGGCGATGGTGCCTATGTTTTTGATCCGGTGCGCGGCCTGTTTACGGATTCGTCCGATGTCATGTCGCTGGGCCTGGGTGCGGCTGATAGCAATTATCAGGTTAATCTGGATGTCATTCCGACCGGGCGAGTTTCTGTTTGTCTGCCCGAGCCCAGCGAGAGCATTCAGGGCTTCAATACTTGCTCACAGGATTTGTAAGAATGATTGCGATGAAACGTCACAAGCACTGCTGCGGTCCGCGGACGTCCCGTGGCTTCAGTCTCATGGAAGTGATCGTTGCGACCAGTATCAGCCTGGTCGTCACAGCTTCCATGGTCGGACTGATGATCAACTCGCTGTCCAATACATCGCGGGTGGTCAAAATGAGCAAGCTGACGGATGACATGCGGATTGCACTGCAGATGATGACCCGTGATGTTCGTCGCAGTAATTATTCTGCGGATGCCGTGCTGTGCTTCGCCAACCCGGACTGTGCAAGCGATGGTACGGTGGCCTGGTCAGGGGATGTTCAAATCAGCCAGGACGGTGACTGCTTCATCTACCAGCTGGACCGCGATTTTGACGGCGACATGACCGAAAACGGCGCGGGCGCATTTCGGCGCACGGTGCAGAATGGCGTGGGTGTCATCGAGATGTGGGTGGGTTCGACTGTTCCGGACTGCGACGGAGTGAATGCCAACTGGGGTCTGGTGACGGACCCGAATGACATAACGATCACCGGGTTCAGTGTGGATGACACCCTCTCGTATGCGGAAGTGATCTGGGATGATGGGGAAGGCAACCAGTTCCAGCAGAAGGTTCGCAAACTGCGCTTGAGCATCAGCGGCGAATTGACGACGGACGCGTCCATTTCGCGCCGGATTGATGACGTCATCAAGCTGCGCAACAACTTGTACATGTAGCCGGCGACGGCGAACCAGCGGCGCATGGAATGGCGCCTGAACAGATTCAAGGATGAATCAGAAGATGCAAGCAACCGCTCAATGGCAGCCCATCAGGCATCAGCGTGGTGTACTCACGGTATTCACCGGCGTCTTCATCCTGGTGATGCTGACCCTGATGATGATGTTCGCGGTGCGGGCGGGTGTTGCCGAACAACGGACCTCGTCCAATGAAGTGCGGCAGAAACTGGCGTTGCATGCCGCCGAAACAGGCATCCAGCACGCCAAGGAATATTTCATTGCCAATTCGGCGCTGATCGCTTCCGATCTGATCGACAAGCTACCCGATGGCACCGACGGTTGGCTCGCCGCCGGCGCAACCCGGTGGTTGCCGTGTGCCGATGTCGATTTGTCCGCGGGGCACGGATCGCACCCTTGCTTCGCCGAACCCGATCTCGATCGCCGGGCGGAAACCTATTACTACTCCCGCAACGGTTCAACCGAAGTTTCACTTGGTACCGACACGGTATTGTCGGGGACAGGCCAGGAAGTCACCGTGTACGCCCTGTTGTGCAAGCTCATGGTCAGCGATTTTGCTTCGCCGCCGGTGCAGGGCTGTAGCCGCGATCCGAATATCGCGGATGAATATCACTACATGATCACCATTCTCGCGCGGGGGCGGGCCGATTGCAGCGACGGTACCTGCGGGGCCGAGGCGCTGGTCGCCGAACCCCTGGCGAACTACGGGGTGCTATCGGGTGGTAACGGCCCCGGCGTACCGTTAACCACGCGAACGTCCTGGGCACCGTCCGGCACTGCCGAAATTATTCCCAACCCCAACGGTGGCGGCGTTGGCGTTCCCGTGTCGGTCTGGTTGAACAACAATCCCAATTGCCCGAACCAGGCCGTTGTTGACCCCAGTAGCGGTTCCTGGTCGACCTGTGAGCTGCACGAATGGTACGAAACCGAACAGGTTCCGGAGAATCTCGAGTGTCCAGGTAGTTGCAGTTGTTCGGTCAGTGAGTCGATCAGCTACACCCATGGCAACAGTGACGTGATCGGTATCGACATGGATCTCGATACCGAGTTTCCGTGTGACCTGTTCACGTTCTATTTCGGCATTCCGAAGACACACTACGAGGCGATCAAGAGCCAGGCCCAGATCATCGACGACTGCAGTGAGCTGGGCCCCAATTCCTACGGCGTGTACTGGGCCACGGGGCCGCTGTGTCACATCGGATCCAATACCGTTATCGGCTCGCAACACGCGCCCGTCATGCTGATTTCCGCGGCCTCGACGATCCGCTTCAATGGCGGAACCAAGATGTTCGGCACCTTGTACGTCACCGATGTGGAAGATGCCGCAGCGTCCATCGAAGGCACGGGCAACAATACTTTTTACGGCGCCGTCATTGTCGATGCGGCCATCGACAAGTTCTCCGGAACCTTTCAGGTCGTCTACGTGGAAACCGTCGCGCGTATCACCGCCGGAACCGGCGGTATCGGCACCCTGGCAGGGGGCTGGACCGATTTTCACCGGGACTGGGAGTGATGAACCGATGATTTTTGCCGTGGAATCGAATCAGGGCATGCAGACGGGCATGACTTTGTTGGAAGTGCTCGTTGGCATTACCGTGTTCGCGGTCGGCATTCTGGCACTGACCCAGTTGCAGGGCGGCCTGGCCCGGTCGGCGGCAGAATCCAATACGCGCACGGTCGCGATCAATATCGCAGAGGAGGCAATTGAAACCAATCGAGGCTTCAGCCGGATCACTCAGGATCCTGATGGCCTCGAGTATGCCTACCTGGATATCGAGACCCGCCAGTACACGGTCACGCGCGGCGGCATTACCTATTCGGTGGACCTTCAGGTCACCGATTACTGGTACGACCGGGCGGCCGAGTCCTTCACGACAACCGAGCCTCTCGTCGCAGCGGTATCGGACTTCAAACTCATGCGCATCAACGTGGGCTGGGGTGACGGGCCGGAGTTCATGATCGACAAATCCAAATCTACCCAGGGCCGGTTGGGGAGCGACGGGGTGGTCATGAGTGAAGTCATTTCGTCAATCACCTCCGCGGCTGACGCCAAGTCGGCCACCGGTGGCACCGGGGGGCTGTACCTGCCGACCATCGATTACAATCCGGGCAGCAATCCGGAGATCATTTCGATTTCGCTGGGTGACAACAAATTCAAGGAGTCGACCACGCCGCTGCCCAGGGTCATTCGGGACGATGAACTGGTGGAAACGACGTTCGACGTCGTGACCTATTCCCAGGATGACCAGGGCGCCACCTTCCTCCGGCGCGAGGAATTTCGCGCCGTAAGCTGTAACTGCCAATTGCGCGTACCGAACTCGGGTGAAGCAGGCGGGTTGCGGCCCACGATCTGGGATGGCAACGACTACACCCGCGGTGAATTCGTATCCAAAGTCCATGGCGTGGGCACGTCCAACCAACAGAGCCAACTGTGTGATCTCTGCTGCCGCGACCACCACGACGGCGGAACAGGAGAAGAAGACGACCCCGCCGACCCGGGGCGTTCGAAATACGACCCGTTCCGTCCCGCGGATGAGTATCACTCCAGCGGCGCATTGAGCGGCGATCATAAACACTACTACCGCAACAGCAGTGGCGGGCTGACGCTTGCCGAATCCAACGGCAGCAATTACATGGAAGCCTGCCGCATGGTGCGCAAGGATGGTTTCTGGCAGGTGGCCCAGGATCTGCGCCAGGAAGGGTTGAACCTGTTTCCAGAGGATTACCTGAATACCAGCGCGGAGGTGTCCGTCTATTCCGATTACGTGACGGACGCCCTGGGACTGTACGAGTCCGCCATGGACGGTGTCGATGCCTACGAGCTTAACCCGCCGCAGTTGACCGCGCCTGAAGACATGACGCCCGTAGTCCAGTTTCCGGCCACCGAGTCCGACGATCCAACGATCCTGCCGACCCCGCTTGGCAATACCAGCCAGCAATTGCGTGGACGCGGGATTTACGTTGACTACATGTCCGATACCCTGCGCACCATCGTAGACTGCCTGCAGGATGGAGGTACCGGCGTGGAGTGTGGTGCGCCGTACATCACCACGCCGCTGGAGATCATCCCTTTTTACGACGTTCAGCTCACCTGGCTGGCACGCTGGAACGAAACTCCATTCAACAACCCGGTGGACGTGAGCAACGAAGCCATCGCTGACAACAACACCCACAGCCGCGGTGTCGCACAACGCACCCAGGGTACCGGCGACTCCACGATCGATGCCAAGGTGCACAGCGGCAATCTCGGTCTGACCGGGACAGATCCCATTGATCCACAGTACGTGGCTGATCTCAATTCGCAGATACTCTACGTGAGTGCGCAAAGCAGCACGCCGCCTCCCGGGGTAAACCAGATTGAGGTCGAGGGCACCATTACGTCGAACATCAACGGCTTCAAGGCTTCTGATGTTGAGATATCCGCCACCGGCGCGCAGTGCAATCGTACGAACACCGGATTCGCCTGCCTGCTGGAATCCGGGGTCAACAATCCGCGCATCACGGTCACCAACTACTACAAGCACAACCAGACTCGGGTTGCGTGCAGCCCGACCTTGTCTGTGCAGGGTTCAGACACGGGTGCCAACGGCTGGACCCGCTTCAATCTGCCGATGTCGTCGACGACGGACGCCGACATCATCATCAAACTAAACAGCTGCTAGGACGCGGCGAGAATAAACCTGAGGAAAGGGAGAAACCAAAATGACCCGCGAAAGAACTCTGGATGCATTACTGACCAATTACCAGGATTTCGATATTGGTGAACTGCAGCGAAACTTCGAACTGGACAAGCACGAGGAGCGGGTCAAACGCCCGGTCGCACGCTATTCCTACGCTTTAATGCGAGCCGCGCTGAATGTATTCGTTCAGCATAATTTCGCGGATCACCTCAACACCCTCGCATTCGACCGGGATACCTTTTGCGAGAATGTTCAGCGCTACGTGCCGCAAGTCTGGGCCTACTACCTGCAAGAAGCGCAGGAGAGCCTGCCTTCGGCGCGAATTTCCCAACTGTTCGATCTGGAATTTCTCGACTGGGGCCAGGGGGGGGCGAACCGTTTCGGTGCCTGGCACCGGTTGACTTTTCCGGAGTTCCAGGTGGATGTGCTGCTCCAGGTTTCCAACGGCAAAGCGCGGTTGGGGGCCTTCGAAGGCCTGTGCTTCCTCGACAATGACCGGAATCGGCAGTTCAGTCTGCCCGAGGGGCACGAGCACGAAGCCTGTCAACACCTCGGGTCGGTACATCTGCAGACCATCACCGATGAAATTCTGCAGGCATTGGGCATCACGCCCGAATCGGCGATCGCGGCCATCAAGTGGCAGATGCGTCAGCCCGGATAATGCATCGCGCCGGAGATATTGGTCAGGCGCCTGCGTCGACTCGCGGTAACCATGTTTCCATAATGGACTGAAGCTGTGCCAGCCTGAACGGTTTGGCCAGATGATCGTCCATGCCGGCCGCGAGGCAGTCTTCGCGTGCGCCGAACATGGCGTGGGCGGTCAATGCGATGATCGGCGTCCGGGGTCGTCCTTCGGAGGCTTCCCGGGCGCGGATGCGGCGGCTGGCGGCATAGCCGTCCAGCAATGGCATCTGGCAGTCCATCAACACCAGGTCGAAGTCCTCCTCGAACATCCGGTCCACGGCCTGCTGGCCATCGTTGACGGTGGTGACCCGTACGCCGAGGGCTGCCAGCATTTCCTCACAGAGGATACGATTCACTTCCTTGTCGTCGGCCACCAGCACGTGGGGGCCGGGCTCGGCTTCATCCCCAGTCTCGCCGTCATTCGGTTTGCAGGCCAGGGCCGCTGTACTCGACCTAGCCTCGTCTTCGGTCGAAGGGCGCGGGGCCGCGGTGCTCATTCCCGGGGGAATCTCCATCGGGGGATGCGTAACAGCGATGTCGGGCAGCGGTGCCGAGTCGGGCAGCACCTGCAGCGGTACCGAAAACCAGAATCGTGATCCTCTGCCCGGTTGAGAGTCCACGCCGATTTCTCCGTCCATGAGTTCGACGATGCGGCGGCTGATCGACAAACCCAGGCCGGTGCCGCCTTGCAGCCTCGCCGTTGAAACACCGGCTTGCGCATACGGAACAAACAGGCCTTCCCGCTGACTGTGCGTGAGGCCACTCCCGGTGTCCTCGACCGTGAAATTAAACCGGTCGCCCAGTGGTTTCCCGGGTTCCCTTCGCAATTTGAGCCTCACCTCGCCTTGATCGGTGAACTTGATGGCGTTATCAACGAGATTGACGAGAATCTGGCGCAGCCGCAGGGGGTCACCCGACACGCGGCTGGGAAGGCCGTCCTCGCAGTCCACGGTCAGGCGCAAGCACTTGTCCTCGGCCCTCAAACGGAACAGGCCGGCAACCTGTTCGAGCAGTTGGGCGGGATTGAACGGCACCTGTTCGAGTTCCAGGTTGCCGCTTTCTATCTTGGAATGATCGAGGATGTCGTTGATGACCCCGAGAAGAGCGGAAGCGGAGTCCTGCGCCAGTTCCACGTATTGGCGCTGGGTTTCGTCCAGTGGCGTGGAGCGCAGCAGCTCGAGCATGCCGGAAACACCGGACATCGGGCTGCGGATTTCGTGACTCATCTCGGCGAGAAAGCGTGCGCGGGCCTGCGCGACAGCTTCGGCGGATTCTTTTGCCTTCCTGAGCGCTTCGGCCGTCTGCCGGTGGGTTGAAATGTCGCGCAGCATGGCCATGGCCAGCCATTCGCCGTCGACGTAAATCCGGCTCAGCCGCAGGCTGCATGGAAATGTCGAGCCGTCCTTGTGGCGCGACACGATTTCCCGGTCCGTCCCGGATGAATCCGGCAGCTCCGATTCCAGCAACTGCTTGAGGTCGCTCTGCGGATCATGATCGTCTGCAATGGCACAGATGTCGCTGACCGCCCGGCCCACCAGTTCGCGTTGCCGGTAGCCCAACATCGAGAGGGCGGCCGGATTGGCCGAGCGAATCATGCCTTGCGCATCGGCGGTTACGATTCCGTCCAGGGCACCGTCAAAGATGGCGCGATACTCGGATTCGCGGATTTTCAGGCGCTTGCGAATGGGAATGATGGCGCTGCGAAAGCCCAGCGTGATGAGCAGGGCGACGACCATCCACGCCATGGAATTGACCAGCACAGCCTGCACATAAGGGCGGCGAATTTCCGACATGGGAAGTTTCGCAACCAGCCCCAGCTGGAATTCCGGCAGCCATCGGTAAGCACCGAGCATTTCCCGGCCGGCAAAGTCCGGGCCCGTATCCGTACCCGTACGCCCGGCCAGAGCGCGCTGCATGAACACCGCCAACCCGTCGTCGGCGTCAATGCCCAGTCGGCGCGTGTCGATTTCCCCACCCTTGGATTGCAGCACGACGACCGGGCGGCCGTTGTCCAGCCGGCCGACACAGTATTCGACCGGTGTCGGAATATCCTGCAGCAGCGACTGGGCAGCCAGAAGTGGGAGAAGGGTCTCGTCGCGGGTGTTGCCGCTTGCCGCCGGCGGGACCATGTCTTCCGGTGATTCGGCCAGCCGGACCAGAAGCTCTCTTTGGACGCGCAGTCCCTCGGCCAATTGCGATTCGGCACGGTTGCGGGCCTGCTGATACGGGAAATAAAGGGTGGCAGCCACCGCGCCCACGATGAATGCGAGCGTGGCTAGTGTTCCGGCCACGACGGCTAGAAGGCGACGGGACATGTGGGTCAGCGCCTCAGCCGCTGGGATTGGGAGATGCCCGGCCGCGCCAGGACGACGCTTCCTTGCGCCGCCGGGCCGGGATCCAGTGATTTGGCCTCCTGCCAATATGTGTCGGATGTTCCATGGTGGAACCCAGTATAGCCAATTTTGGCTAAAAATCCACAACTACGTGCATTGCAGCGAAATCGGGACGATTTCGGCCCCGTGAGTGTCCGCGAACCGGTCCGTCGCTGTCCGCCGGACAGTCCCGGGCTTCCACTGGCCTCCAGTCACCTCTCTGCGGTGCGGTTTAAACGAATGGCCCGATTGTTGCATCCAAAGGGGATACTCGTCAGGAAATCAACATGCACAAAGGTATACGAGATACCTCGGCTCAGGATGTCGCCCGGGAACGTCCCAACCGCAAGCGCCGGATAATGGTTCTGGGCTTGGTCGTGACGGTCGTTCTGGCCCTGGCGCTGGCGGCGGTCAATGCTCTGGGTACCTGGCTCGCAACCGACCTGAGCGTGTCGGGTGACCGTATCCGCACCGCCCGGGTGCAACGTGGTGACCTGCTTCGCGACGTAAATGTGCAGGGCCGTATCGTCGCGGCCGTCAGTCCCACGCTGTACAGCCCTGCTGCGGGAACCGTGACCTTGCACGTCCAACCCGGTGATGAAGTGACGACCGGAATGGAACTGGCCCTTTTGCACAGTCCGGAGGTCGAGTCGGAATTCGAACAGGAAGCGTCAGCGCTGGCAGGTCTGCGGGCGGAAGTCGAGCGCCAGAAAATCCAGGCGCGCAAGGATCAGGTTACCAGTCAGCAAGTCATCGACCTCGCCCGGGTGGAACTGACCGCCGCGCAGCGCGAAATGCGCCGGGCAGAGCAATCATTGGCGATCCAGGCCATTTCACAGATCGACTACGAGCGATACCGCGATGATCTGGCGCGCGCCGAGGTTGAATTCCGCCACGCGGAACAGGACGCTGAACTGGAACGGGACCGCCAGGCTTTTGAGATACGCACCAAACAACTGGCGGTGGAGCAGCAGCAACTGCTGGTCAACAACCTCAAGCGACGGGTCGATGATCTGACCATCCGTTCCCCGGTGTCAGGAATCGTCGGTAACGTCGCGGTCGAACAAAAGGCGGCAGTAGCGCCGAACCAACCGCTGGTTACCGTCGTCGACCTGAGCGCGTTCGAAGTCGAGGTGCGTATTCCCGAAGCCTACGCAGACGATCTGGGCATCGGCATGCCGGCCGAAGTGCAATACAACGCCCGCCAGTATGCCGCTGATCTCACTTCGCTCTCCCCGGAAGTAATCAACAGTGAAGTTACCGGCCGATTGCGGTTTCGCGACGCGGCACCGCCTGGTCTGCGTCAGAATCAACGAGTGACCGCTCGCATTGTCATGGATCGCCTGGAGGCGGTGCTCACCCTGCAACGCGGGGCATTCGCCGATTCGGCGGGCGGGCGCATTGCATTCGTGCTCGGGGCGGACGGAATCGCCCGCAAGCGCACGGTGGTCCTCGGGGCCCGGAGTGTGAACCGGGTCGAAGTCGTGGACGGACTGAGCGAGGGAGAACAGGTTGTGATTTCGAGTATTGCCGAATTCGAAGACAAGGAAACGATTCGTGTCGTCGACTGACGATGACCGTGCATCCGAGCTGGAGGAAAAATTCATGCTGAAAATGACCGACGTGAGCAAGGTGTATCGAACCGAACTGATCGAGACTCATGCGCTCAGGAACCTGAACCTGGAGGTTTCGGAAGGAGAGTTCGTTGCTGTCACCGGGCCGTCCGGATCCGGCAAGACCACCTTTCTCAATATCGCGGGCCTGCTTGAAAAGCCGACGGGCGGCAGCTATGAACTCGATGGCGAGGATGTGGGGCGGCTCAGCGACGACGCCGCGGCCCGCATTCGCAACGAAAAGGTCGGTTTCATATTTCAGAGCTTCAACCTGATTCCCGACCTGAACCTGTACGACAATGTTGACGTGCCGCTGCGCTACCGTCGCTGGTCCGGAAAGCAGCGGCGCAAGGCGATCGAAAATGCGTTGGAACTCGTGGGTCTCGCCTCTCGCGCCAACTATCTGCCCTCCCAGCTTTCCGGTGGACAGCAGCAGCGGGTGGCCATTGCCCGGGCGCTGGCCGGACAGCCACGCTTTCTGCTGGCCGATGAGCCCACAGGCAATCTCGACTCGCTGATGGCGCGTCAGGTCATGGACATGCTGGAAGCGATCAACGGCGAAGGCACCACCATCGTCATGGTGACCCACGACCAGGAACTGGCACGCCGTGCGCAGCGCAACATCCAGGTGCTGGACGGTCAGGTCAGTGACCTCGATACCCTGTACCAGGCCCGAGTGGACCGGCTCGCCCGGGAGGACTCGGCCCATGTTTAGCTACTACCTGAAACTCGCGCTGCGCAGCATCCGGCGCAATCCGGTGTTGTCCACCCTGATGGTGTTGGCGCTGGGTCTGGGTATCGGCGCGTTCATGACGACCTACACCGTGTACTACCTCATGTCGGGCGATCCGATTCCACACAAGAGTGACGTGCTCTACGCGGTACAGCTCGACAACTGGGATCCGAACGATCCGCCCACGGAGTCGCAGCGTGACGTTCAACCGCAGCTGACCTGGCGCGACGCGGAATACCTGATGCACAACCCGACGCCGGCGAGCGATCAGGCGGCCATGTATCGCACCGGCGCCATCGTGGAAACCGGGTCTGAAGGGCAGACACCGTTTGAGGGCAATATCCGCGCGACCTACCCGAGTTTTTTCCCGATGTTCGATGTTCCGTTCCGGTACGGCCGTCCCTGGGACCTGGCAGCGGAATCGGGACACGAGCGCGTGGTGGTGCTCAGCCGCAAAATGAACGATGAGCTGTTCGAAGGCGAAAACAGTCTGGGTCGTACCGTGAAATTCAATGATACGCCGTTTCAGGTGGTTGGCGTGCTGGACGACTGGCGGCCGACCCCACGCTTCTACCAGGTCGATTCCGGTGGAACCTTCGGAGATGCCGAGGACTTCTACGTGCCGTTGAACACAGCCGTGGACCGCGTCTTTCTGCCGCACGGCAATGTCAACTGCTGGCTGGAGCCGGACGGTGGTGGAATCGAGGCATTTCTGCGTTCGGAGTGTGTCTGGCTGCAGTTCTGGGCGGAGCTCGCAACGCCGGACGAGGCCGCGTCCTACAAGGACTTCCTCGATAACTACGTGCGCTCACAAAAGGAAACCGGCCGGTTCCCCCGGCCCCTGAACACGTTCATCACGCCGGTGATGGAGTGGATGGACGTGATGGAGGTGGTCTCCACCGACAATCGGGTGCTCGTGCGGGTGGCGTTTCTGTTTTTGCTCGTGTGCGTTCTCAACACCGTTGGATTGCTGCTGGCCAAGTTTCTCGGCAAGTGTCCGGAAGTGGCGCTGCGGCGGGCCATGGGGGCCAGCAGGCGTGCGATCTTTTCGCAGAATCTCGTCGAGATCGGCCTGATTGGCGTTCTCGGGGGGGCGGTCGGGCTGGCGTTCGCCTGGTTGGGTTTGCAGCTTATCGACAAGCTCTATCGCGGTTACCAGCACCTGGTGCACCTCGATGCCGTCATGCTGGTCACCGCGCTGGTGATCGCCGTCGCGGCCAGCATCGCGGCCGGACTCTATCCCGTGTGGCGCGTTACCCGGCTGGCACCCGCCGGTTTCCTCAAGACCCAGTAGGACGACAGGAGAATCGACATGGCAATTCGACCCATTCTGAGTGCGCTATCGCGCAATGCCACCGGGGCTCTGCTCATTGCATTGCAGATCGCGTTGACGATGGCGATCATCACGAATGCGACATTCATACTTCGGGAACGAACCGCCTATATCGAACGCCCCTCGGGGCTGGACGAGGAAAACACTCTGGTGGCGGTCACCACGGATTTCGCGGCGGATCTGGATTCCCGGGCGTTGCTGGCGAGGGACCTCGACCATCTCAATGCGATGCCCGGCGTGCGCGCCGCCATCGTCAGTCATTCCGTTCCCGTCAGTGGCAGCGGCAACGGTGAGACCTACCAGGTGGCGCGTGATACGCCCTCCAACGAGGCGGTTTCGTTCGGCAACTTTTCGGCGGACGAAAACGGACTGGAAGCGTTGGGGTTGGAGCTGGTCGCGGGGCGCAACTTCCGGCCGGAAGAAATCCGCTGGCGCACCCTGGAATCCCATGAGAATCAATCTGTAGTCCTGGTCAGTCAGGCTTTGGCCGATGCCCTGTTTCCGGATGGAAATGCCGTCGGTCAACTGGTCTGGGAGGGGCCGACTGCCGAGTCTCCGACGGAGATCATCGGGGTGTACGACGAAATGCAGAATGCATGGCCGACCAGTTCCAACGTCGATCGCACTTCGCTGCAGCCATTTCGCGACTTGAGCACGCAATACCGCCACTTCATTATCCGCGCCGAACCCGGTCAACGTGACCGGGTGCTGAGCGAGGTGGAGCAGTACCTCGGCGAAGAGCGTGGCCGCATGCTGTACGTCATTAGAACGTATGAGGAGCAGAAACGGCGGACCTATGCCCAGGACATCGCGATGGTTCGGCTGCTGACCGGTGTCGTTGTGGTGCTGGGCACGATTACCGCGTTCGGCATCGTCGGCCTGGCGTGGTTCAGCGTGACCCAGAGGCGCAAGCAGATTGGTACGCGCCGTGCGCTGGGTGCGCGTAAACGCGATGTCATGGCGCACTTCATGATCGAGAACTGGCTGATCACGACCCTCGGCCTGATATTGGGCACGGCTGGTGCGTTGGCGCTCAACTGGTTTCTCGACACCGAGTACCAGGTCGGCCGCATGCCATTGTGGTACCTGCCGGCGGGAGTGCTGGCCTTGTGGGTGCTGGGTCAACTGGCGGTGCTGGCTCCGGCCCGCCGGGCCGCTGCGGTGCCCCCCGCGCTGGCGACACGAAGTGTCTGATCGGACGTTATAATCGCGGTTTGCCTGCGACCCATCCCGCGCGTGGCAGGATGGGTCCCACAGACAGGTTTCGGATTCCGGCACACGCTGAATGATTGCCCGTGCATTCCGGCGCGGCAATCCTGAAGTCGCCGGAATTCCCGATGCTCTTCGTCGGAGGCTCACATGCCGCTGGTCCTGATCATTGATGACAACCCGGATATCGCCAAGGCGCTTGAAGTTTCGCTGGGGTTGATCGGTATCGACACCTGTCATGCCGACAGCCCCTCGCGTGGTCTGGAACGGCTGCACGCCGAGCCGGTTGATCTGGTCATCCAGGACATGAACTTCACGCGGGATACGACCTCCGGAGAAGAGGGCGTGGAATTGTTTCACCGCATCCGGGCGCATGATCCGGACCTGCCCATCATCCTCCTGACGGCCTGGACCGATCTGGAAACCGCGGTCGAGCTCGTGCGCGCGGGTGCCGCGGACTACCTGGGCAAGCCCTGGGACGAAGACAAACTGCAGACCTCGGTCAAGAATCTTCTGGAACTGCGCGAAGTGCAAACGGCACATGACCGGCTGCGGGATGACAGCCGGCGCCGGCGGCGTCAACTTGCCGAGAATCACGATCTGTGTGGGGCGGTTTACGCTTCGGAAATCATGCACCAGGTCTTCAGCATGGCGGTGCAGGTCGCGGCAGCGGATGTTCCGGTGCTGATCACCGGTCCCAACGGAGCGGGCAAGGACGTCGTCGCGCGCGTGATTCAGGCCAATTCAAAACGCCGCGACAAGCCGTTCGTGACCGTGAATATCGGAGCCCTGCCGGCCAGCCTGATGGAGGCGGAACTCTTCGGCGCCGAAGCAGGGGCATTCACGGGCAGCGCAGCGCGCCGCGAGGGGCGGTTCGAGGCGGCTGACGGTGGAACCTTGTTTCTGGACGAAATCGGCAACCTGAGCACCGAAGGACAGGTGAAGCTTCTGCGCGTTTTGCAAACGGGCGAGTACGAACGCCTGGGCAGTTCGCAAACCCGGCGTGCCGACGTCCGTATTGTCAGCGCCACCAATGCCAACCTCGCTGAAGCCATTCGCGAACGAACTTTTCGTGAAGACCTGTATTACCGGCTCAACCTGATCGAAATCGATGTCCCGCCCCTGGCGCAGCGGGCCGAGGATATTCTGCCGCTGGCCACCTGTTTTCTGGCGGATGGTGTCCCACTTTCCGCCGGCGCGGAACAGCGGCTGGTCCGCCACTCCTGGCCGGGAAACGTACGTGAGTTGCAGAATGTCATGCGCCGGGCCTCAATCCTCGCGGGAGGGTCGCGAATCCTGCCCGAGCACCTCGGTCTCGACCTGGGTACGCCAGGTCCCGACGCGCGTCGGGCAGAGCCCGACGAGGACGAAATCCGCAGTATCATGGCGGATTGCGAAGGTAATGTATCCCGTGCCGCCCGCCGCCTCGGTTTGAGCCGGCAGGCCTTGTACCGCCGGCTCGAGAAGCTGTCTGCAGAGCCGGATGGCCCGGCAGACCGGTAGCAGAGCCTCGTCCCATGCGCCGCAAATCACGCTTTTCGCTCGAAGGGCGGTTCATCGCGCTGCTGAGCGTCATCGTTGCGGGAAGCGCGGTGCTGTCCGCCCTGTTGGCCCTGCACTGGCGGGACGGGTGGCTGGTGATTCCGGTTGTCATGCTGGTCGCCATCGTCGCCGTGGTGGCGGCGGTCCGGCGGTTTTTTCGTCCCATCGATGAAATCCACCAGGCGCTGCGCAGTGGCGTGGCCAGCTTCAAGGATCACGACTACAGCGTGACCATCGCCACGAGCCGTGGGGATGAGTTGGGCGAACTGGTGCAGGTGTACAACGAACTCGCGGAGTCATTGCGCAATGAGCGCTTCGACCTGTTCCAGCGCGAGTTGATGCTCGATACGGTGATTCAGTCCAGCGCGGTCGCTGTCTACATCGCGAACGAAGCCGGTGCGGTGATCTACGGCAATCGTGAAGCCGCTGACCTGGTGGGAAAACGGGGCGGGATCGAGGGCCACGATCTGCTGAAACTGACCGGCGCACGGGCCGAATCGCTGGCGGCCGCAATCGCAGACGGCAAGGACGGGCTGTTCACCCTGCCTCAGGATGGTGACGGCAGTGAGATTCTTCACCTCACCTGTCGGAATTTCAATTTGAACGGGCGAATTCACCGCCTGTTTCTGATCAAGAAACTGACCCGCGAAATCACCCGGCGCGAAGTGGAAACGTGGAAAAAGGTGATTCGGGTCATCACGCACGAGATGAACAACTCGCTCGCACCCATTCGGTCGCTGATCACATCGGCCCAGAAGATCGCCGAGACCGGAAAGGGCGGGGAACACCTGCGGGACATCTACCAGAGTATCGGCAGCCGCGCTGGACACCTGCAAACGTTCATCGAGGAGTACGCGCATTTTGCGCGTCTGCCGCACCCGCGCGCGGAGTGGGTTGACTGGAATCCTTTCGTGACCAGCCTGGAATCGCTGGCGGAATTCAAGCTGGCCGAGAATCTGCCTGATGACCCGGGTCATTTCGATCCGGTGCAGATGGAGCAGGTGCTGCTCAACCTGATGAAAAATGCGGCGGAATCCGGGTCTGATTCAGCAGACATTCGTTTGCGTGTCCTGCAGAACGAAACGGAGACGCTGATCGCCGTGGAGGACCGGGGGGACGGGATGAGTACGGAGCAGATGCAATTGGCGCTGTTGCCTTTCTATTCGACCAAGCGCAGTGGTACCGGTCTGGGGCTGCCGCTGTGCAGGGAAATCGTCGAGGCGCATGGCGGCACATTCAATCTGTTTGCGCGCCAGGACGGGGGGATGGCGGCCACCTGTCGTTTGCCGCGACCGCCCGGGTGAAGCCGCGTGAGCCGGTCCTGGATCGGGTAAACTCTGGTCGTTGGTAAAGGCCGTCGCGGCCGCAAGACGGACCCGTAAGTGAATCAACCCATGCATGCCATCATTCTTGCCGCAGGTCGCGGTCGCCGATTGGCCGGTCAAATTTCGGACGGCCTGCCGAAGTGTCTGTTGGAGTTCGGCGGCAAATCCCTGCTGAGGCGCCACCTCGAATTGCTATGGCGTGGCGGTGTGTCCCAGGTGGACCTGGTTGTGGGCTACGAGGCGGATGCCATCATCGAGCACGTGGGCCGCCTGAGCGAACGGCCGGCCGCGGCGTTTCACTTCAACCCCCGGTTCGAGGAAGGCAGTGTGGTCAGCCTGCTGGCGGGCCGGGAAACCCTGGAGTCCGGCAGCGATGTGGTGCTGATGGATGCGGATGTGCTTTACCATCCGGTGATACTCACGCGCCTGCTGCGATCGGACCATGCCAATTGTTTCCTGATGGACCGGGATTTCACACCCGGCGATGAGCCGGTCAAAATCGCGCTGCGGGATGGACGGATCGTGGAGTTTCGCAAGCAGTTGGCCGGAGATCTGAGGTTCGACCGGCTCGGCGAGTCTGTCGGGTTTTTCCGCTTTGACGGATCGATGGCGGCTACAATGGCAGGCGAATGTGCGCGTTTCGAATCCGAGGGTATGTCAGATGCCCCCCATGAGGAGGCGATCCGCAACGTCGTGCTCCGCGCACCGCAACTGTTCGGCGTGGAAGACGTGACCGGCCTGCCCTGGATCGAAATCGACTTTCCCGAGGATGTGACGCGGGCCGCCGACGAGATTCTGCCGGCCATTCGCGCGGATCATCCCGATCATTGAACCGATACCGATTGCCGTGAATTCCAAGACCACCCAATTGCGCCATTTGTTGTCGTCCGACGGCACGGAATTCATCATGGAGGCGCACAATGGCCTGTCGGCGCGAATCGTCGAGGAGACCGGATTCAAGGGCATCTGGGCGTCGGGTCTGGCCTTGTCCGCCCAGCACGCCGTGCGCGACAACAACGAACTGAGCTGGACCCAGGTCGTCGACGTGCTGGAATTCATGGCCGATGCGACCTCCATTCCGATCCTGCTCGACGGCGATACCGGCTACGGCGATTTCAACAACATGCGGCGGCTGGTGCGCAAACTGGAGCAGCGCGGCATTGCCGGCGTGTGCATCGAGGACAAACTGTTCCCGAAAACCAACAGTTTCATCCAGGGCGAGCGTCAGCCCCTGGAGGACGTGGAAACATTCTGCGGGAAAATTCAGGCGGGCAAGGACGCCCAGTCGGACGATGACTTCTGCATCGTGGCCCGGGTCGAGGCCTTTATCGCCGGCTGGGGCCTGGATGAGGCCCTGCGCCGCGCAGAGGCATACCGGGAGGCGGGCGCGGACGCCATTCTGATGCACAGCAAGCTGAGCCGCCCGGACGAAATTCTCGCGTTCGCAACCGAGTGGGCTGACCGTGCGCCCCTGGTCATCGTGCCCACCAAATATTACTCGACTCCTACCGAAGTATTCCGGCAGCACCGGGTTTCCCTGGTCATCTGGGCCAATCACCTGATCCGCAGCGCCATTTCGGCCATGCAGGACACGGCGGCCCGAATCCAGGCATCAGAATCGCTGGTCGACGTCGAGGGACAGATCGCCACCGTTGCCGAAATCTTCCGTCTGCAGGGGGCCGACGAATTGCTCGAGGCCGAAAAGCGCTACGCGCGCTCGGCGCGTGCGGAAACCTCGGCGGTGATCCTGGCCGCGAGTCGGGGACAGGCACTGCGGGAATTGACCCGGGAACGCCCCAAAGTGATGATTCCGGTCGCCGGCAAGCCGGTGCTACGCCGCCTCGTGGACAAGTTCAAGGCGCAGGGCATCAACGATGTGACCGTTGTGGCCGGTTACCGGTCCGAGGCCATCGACGTCCAGGGGGTGCGCATCGTCGAAAACGGCGACTGGGAGGAAACCGGTGAACTGGCCTCACTGGTCTGCGCCCTGGATGCGGTTGGGCCTGACACCATCGTTCTCTACGGAGATCTGTTGTTCCGGACCTACATCCTCAACAATCTGCTGGATTGGGACGCACCCCTGCTTGCGGTGGTCGATTCTTCACCTCTGGATCAGGCGCAGGGCAATACCAACGACATCGCGTACTGCAATGCGCGGGATGACCGTGCCATGTATCAGCAACGCGCTTTTCTGGATCGGGTGTGCGCGGACCGCGATTGGCAGGGCCGCGAGCCCGACGGCCGCTGGATCGGCTTGTTGCGGATCAGTGGTGACGGGCGAGACGCGGTTGGGCGTGGCCTGGACGCCTTGCGGGCGGATCCCGGCTTTCCGCGCATGGGCATGCCCGACCTGTTGAACCAGCTGATCGAACAGGGGGACGCGCCGCAGGTGCAGTACATCACCGGTCACTGGATGGACCTGAACAACCACGATGACCTGCAGCGGGCGGCGGGCTTCGCGCAGGGTCATCGTTCCTGAGCTCCGCGATCATGATTCAGGCACACGAATTCATCGAACCCGCGAAATCGCTGGGTTTCCGTTTCTGGGCCGGCGTGCCGTGTTCCTTTCTGACCCCATTCATCAACGCGGTCATTGATGACGGGGGAATGCAGTACGTATCGTCCGCCAACGAAGGTGATGCCGTCGCCACGGCCAGCGGTGCCGCGCTCGGCGGGCAGCCGGCCGTCGCGATGATGCAGAATTCCGGTCTCGGCAATGCCGTCAGTCCGTTGAGTTCGCTCAATTGGGTCTTTCGGATTCCCATTCTGCTCATCGTCACCTTGCGGGGCGAGCCGGGTCTGGGCGATGAGCCGCAGCACGAACTGATGGGTCAGATCACGGGTGCGATGCTCGAGCGCCTGCAGATTCCGTGGCGCTACTTTCCGGTTGAGCCGGCCGAAGTCGAGAGCGCACTGGCCGAGGCCTGCGAACACATGAATCGCACCGGCCGTCCGTACGCCCTCATCATGCGCAAGGGGTCGGTCGCGCCGGTAAGTCTGCAGAGCGAATGGCGTCCGAACGTCCGGCCGGCATTGTTCCGTGAGGAGTTGACGTGCACGGCGGAAGCGGCCCTGACCCGTCGTGAAGTGCTGGGTACGGTCATCGATGCCACACCGGCGGATCACAGCATCGTCATTGGCACCACGGGGTATACCGGGCGGGAGCTGTTCGCATTGGCGGACCGGCCAAACCACCTCTATCTCGTTGGGTCGATGGGCTGCGCGTCGTCGCTCGGATTGGGGCTGTCCATGGCCTGCCGGGATCGTGATGTCGTCGTCGTCGATGGTGATGGTGCCGCACTGATGCGCATGGGCAACCTGGCGACCGTGGGCGCTTACGGAGGTCCCAGGCTGCGCCACCTGGTGCTGGATAATGGGGTGCACGAATCCACCGGTGGCCAGGCGACCGTAAGTTCGGCCGTGAGTTTTGCCGCAGCGGCTTCGGCCTGCGGCTACCGCCATGCGGAGGAGGCGGTGGATCAGGAGGCGCTGGATCGCTTCGTGCGTGAAACCACGGGCCCCGCGATGCAGCATTTCAGGATCCGGCGCGGCGTGCCTTCTGGACTGCCACGGCCGGATGTCAGCCCGCCGCAGGTCTGTCGCCGCCTGATGGGCGCCCTCGGTGTCGAGGCTCCCTGGTCGGATATCTAAAACCCACCAGCCGGGGTTGGGGGCTTGCCGATGCGCGATTGCGATTGGCCAGCCTGCTGCGCTGACTTTACAATGCACCCCATCGTCGCTGAAGCGACGATCCGTTGTACACATGCAAACAGGAGTCTGATGCGATGGTGAGCCGTCGAGCGAGAAAAATGGGCGAGCGCACCGGTCTCATCGGCATGCTCGACAGCCTGCGTTTCCACGAGGCCTCCCGGCAGGGGATTGGCCTCCTTCTTCTGCCCGTCTGTGCCTGGTTTGCGCTGCCGGGCAGTCCGGAACGTGTGCTGGCGGGGCTGGCACTGGCCTTGATCGGCGAGATCTGGCGCATTTACGCAGCCGGCGTGATCTACAAGAACAAACAACTGGCCACCACCGGTGCCTATTCCCTGGTCAGGCATCCGCTGTATCTGGGGAATTTCATGATTCTGGCCGGATTCACTTTTTCGAGTGCCCACTGGGGCGTGATCGCGGCCGTTATCGCCTTTCTGGTGTTTTATTATCCCGCCGCCATTCGTTATGAAGATGCGAAACTCGAACGGTTGTTCGGGGATTCCTGGCGCGAGTGGAGCCGTTCCACTCCGGCCATGTTTCCCACTCGCCTGCGGTGGCGCGCCAACACGGATGCCGAGTGGAATGCCCGTCAGTCCCTGTTGCGTAACGGCGAGTTGCCCATCAGCATCTATCTGGTGGCATCGGCGGTGCTGATGCTCTACCGCAGCGGCCTGATCTGAGTATCGCGGGCCCTCCCACCGTGCGCTACATCCTCCTCAATCCCGGTCCGGTCAGCCTCAGCGAAGGGGTTCGGCGGGCCGCCGTCGCCACGGATCTCTGCCATCGCGAGCCCGAGTATTTTGATTTGCAGGATCGGGTTGTGCAGGGGCTTGGCAGTCTCTACGCAACCAGCGCTCCGGACTGGCGGCCCGTGCTGCTTTCGGGATCCGGGACTTCGGCGCTCGAGGCCATGGTCGCATCACTGGTTCCTCGGGAGGGGAGACTGCTGGTGCTGGAAAACGGTGTGTACGGCGAGCGCCTGTCACGGCTGGCCGGGATCCACGGGATCGAACACGATGCAATCGCCCATGACTGGGTCGCCGGCTGGGATCTGGAGCGGGTCAAAGAGGCGCTGGACGGCGGAGGGTATTCGCACGTCGCTGCCGTGCATCACGAAACCACCACCGGGCGCCTCAATCCGGTAGCCGATCTGGCCAGTCTGTGCGCCGCCAATGGTGCTGCCCTGCTGCTCGATGCCGTGTCGAGCTTCGGCGCCGAAGCCCTGCCGTTCGATGCGCCAGCCCTGGTGGCTTGCGCCGCGACGGCGAACAAGTGTCTGCATGGCATTCCGGGCGCCTGCCTGGTCATGTTGCGTGAATCGGCACTGAAGGACACGGTCGAGCCGCCTCGCAGCCTGACCCTCGATCTGGGACTGTGGGCCGAACACCAGTCGCGGCGCTCGACTCCTTTCACCCCTCCGGTCAATTCGCTGCTGGCGCTCGATCGCGCGGTGGAGGAATTGCTTGAGAGTGGCGGGTGGCGTGTACGGCGTGCACGCTACCAGCGGTTGGCCGCCGCAGTGGCCCGAACTCTCGATGAACTGGGTGTCCAGCCCTACATCGATCCCGCCGAATCCTCCTGCGTGTTGCGTTCTTACTCTCTGCCCCGAGGGAGGGATTACGCATCGATACATCAGGCGCTGAAACGACATGGGTTTGTCGTCTACGCGGGGCAGGGCGACCTGTCGGCGAAAATGTTTCGCGTCTCCACCATGGGTGATATCAGCGACTACGACCTTGCACGCCTGCTGGCGGCGTTGTCGGACGTGTTTGGCTGAGATTCGGCTCCGTGGGTTAAGCAATGATAAAATGGCGCGTTGAAAAACTGAGCATGCGCATGAAAGTTCGAGCGAACCACAAGCGGGCCCAACGACCCGCACAGCGCCGCGGTGCGATCACCGGGCTGGCAGCCCTGATGCTGGTGCTGGCGTCTTCGCCCGCGTTCGCCTATCTCGATCCGAGCACCGGCAGCATGATCGTTTCAGCGATCATCGGCATATTCGCTTCTGTTGCCCTGGCCGTGAAAACGTATTGGTACAAATTGAAAGGCCTGTTTCGCGGCAAACGAGGCCCGGCTCCGGACGAGGATACGTCCGGAGAGGCGTAAGCAATTCCGCCGATGTCGCTGTTGGCCGGCTGGCGTGGATGGCGCGCATTCAACAAGCTGCCGAAAGTCTGGCGCGAAATCGTGGTTTATTCCGAGTCCGGCCAGGACTGGCATCAATTCAGCGGCCTGATCGAAGCGCTCAACGAATCCTTTGAACGGCGGGTTTGCTACGTCACATCCGATGCGTCGGACCCGGGCCTGCAGCGCAGCCATGAGCGCTACCGTGCTGTATACCTTCCCGAAGGCTTCTTTCTTACTCTGTTTTTCCAGACCTGCCGCTGTGATCTGTTCGTCCTGACGATGATGGATCTGGGTAATCTGCACCTCAAGCGTTCCGTGCATCCGGTGCATTACGTGTACGTTTTTCACAGCATGGGCAGCACCCATATGGTTGATCATGCCGAGTCCTTCGATCACTACGACACGCTTTTCTGCGCCGGCCCGCAGCAGATGGCCGAGATTCGGCGCAGGGAGGAGCTCAAGGGCTTGCCGCCGAAACAGTTGTTTGAATTCGGGCATCCGCGGCTCGAAGAGGTTATGCGGGCCGGTGAAAACTGGCGCCAGGGCCGGGGTGCGGTTGGGGGTGAGGATTTGGCGGGAAAGCCGCCAATTGTCCTCGTCGCGCCCACCTGGGGTGACAGCTCGATCTTCAATGTGTGCGGCGTTCCCCTGATCGAAGGATTGCTGGGTGCCGGATTCGAGGTGATCATGCGGCCGCATTACCAGTCGAACCGTTTGACTCCGGAAGTCATTTCCGGCGTGCGCGACCGCTTCGCCGGACATCAGCGGTTCACGTATATCGATCGCATGGGCGAAACCGATTCCCTGCTGCGTTCCGATCTTCTGATCAGCGATTGGTCGGCCATGGCCCTGGAATACGCCCTGGGTCTGGAAAAGCCCGTGCTGTTCATCGATGTGCCGCGGCGGGTAAGAAATCCCGACTGGCGGGAACTGGGCATCGAACCCCTGGAATCCGCCATCCGTCATCAGGTCGGGCGCATCGTCTCGCCGCAAGATCTGGCTCAGGTGCCCGATGCCATACGGCAGTTGCTCGCCGACCGGGAAGCATTCCGGTCCCGCATGCGGGAGCTGCGGCAGGACATTGTCTTCAACCTCGGTCACAGCATCGAAACCGGTGCGGCGGAACTGGCCCGGCTGGCGGAACAGCAGATTGCCGCCCGCGGGCAGCAGGTGGCTCTTGATGGCTGATCGTTCCGGACGCGCAAGCCTGTTTCGCTGGATGGCTTGGTTCGCCATGGCCAATTCGGTGGTGTTGGCACTGATCGGTCTGCGCTACTTCAGCGGGTTCAGCGGTGGAGGAACCCCGCTGTCCTGGATTTATGTCGTTCTGATCTATCCGGCGCACCACATCCTGCTCGCCGTCATTCCCCTGTTTGTGGTGCTGGCGCCGATTGTGATCCTGTTCCCTCGTCGGCGTTTGATTACCGGCGGCGGCGTCCTGATCTATGCGGTCATGATCGCCGTCATCATGCTGGACAGCCTGTTGTGGGCGGAAAGCCGGTTTCATCTGAACGCGCTGACGGCGCAGATTCTCGGGTGGCAGAGTTGGGCGTTCGCCGCCGTGATGGCCGTCGTGGGCGCGGTATTCGAAATTCTGCTGGCCGGCTGGGTCTGGCAGCGGCTGGAAAATCGGGGCCGATTGGGCGGACGCTGGTTGGCCGTCGCCAGCGTGGTGGCCATTCTGGCTTCGCAACTGATCCATGCCTGGGCCGATGCTGCCTACTACGTGCCGGTGACGTCGGTGGGGCAGCAACTGCCTGTTTATGAAGGGTTCACCGCGAAACGCCAATTGACCCGTCTCGGGCTGGTCGATCCGGCGGTCAGCCGCGAACGCGAAGCCGCGCGACGGCTATCCAGGCAACTCGATGATGGGGCGGGCGTGGTGCTGGATTATCCCCTGAGCCCCCTGCAATGCGCGTCCGGACCGCCCATGAACATCCTGCTGGTCCTGGCGGATGCGCTTCGGTCGGATGTGATTTCCGCGACCAATGCACCTTTCATGACTCGCGTGGGGCGGGAATGGGCACAACGATTCACTCGCCATTTCAGTGGAGGCAATTCCTCGCGCATGGGTGTCTTCAGCCTGTTCTACGGACTCCCGCCGGGCTACTGGAGCAGTTTCGAAGCCCTGCAGCGCTCGCCGGTCCTGATTGACGAGATTCAACAACGCGGCTACCAGCTGGGTCTGTTTTCCAGTTCGACCATGTACCGGCCGGTCAGCCTGGACCGAACCGCATTTGCGAATGTCGCCAACCTGCGTCTGGGCACCGAACCGGCGGATGCGCCCGCTTATGAGCGCGACCGGATCGTGCTTTCCGAATGGCAGGACTGGCTCGACCAGCGTGATCGCGACCGGCCCTTTTTCGGCTTTCTGTTTTTCGATGCCACCAATACCCAGGACTATCCACCGGAGTATGGCTCCCGGCCGGGGTTCGCTCCGGAGGGGGAGGGCGAACTGGATCGCCGCTTCGCTGATTACCGGCGTTCCGTTCGGTTCGTCGACGACCTGATCCGTGACACGGTCAGGGACCTGGAGGCCCGTGGTCTGGCTGAGGAAACCCTGATCATCATCACGTCCGACCACGGTGAGGAATTCGACGAAAGCGGGGCAGGCCTGCGTGACCACGGTTCGGGGTATACGCGCTACCAATTGCAGGTGCCCATGCTGATGTTGTGGCCCGGCCGCTCCGCCGCCAGGTTCGATCACCGGACTTCGCACTACGATGTGGTCCCCACCCTGATGCAGGACGTGCTCGGTTGCCGTAATCCGGCCTCTGACTATGCCAGTGGTCGTAATTTGTTCAGCGGCCAGGATTGGAGCTGGCTGTTGACGGGCAGCTATTACAACTTCGCTGTTTTGGAACCGGACCAGATTACCGTGACCTATCCCAATGGGCGCTTCGAAGTGCGGGGTTGGGATTACCGCATTCGTACCGATCCGCAGGTTCGCGGCGATGTGCTGGAGGCCGTGGCGAACGAAAATGCACGGTTTTACCAGCGATGAAGTCAGGTGCATTTTTCGCGGCGGGTGTTGCGTTTGCGCTTCTCCTGTCGAGTGCGGCTCGGGCTCAGGTGGAAATCACCACCGAGTCCCTGTCGCTGCATTTCGGCGCCCAGGGGGAGTTGCTGGCGGCCGAAGCCTGTCATCCCCGTTGCGCGGATCCTGATGCACGCAGGCAGGCTATCTCGGCGCCCGGCGGCATCGTGTCTTTTGCTGACGCGGAAACCACTCAATGGTCATGGGTGCGCGGGTTGGAAACCCGCGAATCCGTTCTGAGCTTTCGGTCATCCGACGGCCGCGAGGTGACCTGGTCGATTCCCGAAAGCGGCTATGGAGTGGGGCTAACCGTGCAGGGTGCGGGCGCCCTGATGCTGCGTTCCGGGGATAGTCTGAAGCCGCGAGCCCTGCCCGGGTTTGGCGGCTGGCTGGAGCAGGTCCGCCATGTCGTGATCGAGCGGGATGGAGCCGAAGCATTCGGCCCGGGTGAACTCGATACGGAGACGGTCAGGGCCGAGTGGGCGGGGGTGCGCAGCCGGTTCTGGAGTGTGCTCGTCAGCGCGGATCGCAGCAGCCGTTTTCGGCTCGGCGTGGACGCCGATGGTGGACCGACGGTCCTGCGTGGTGGTAAGTCCGAACGCGAGGAGTTGCTGCTCTACATCGGTCCGGTCGAGCCGCGTGCCCTGGCCGCGACCGATCCCCTGCTGCGTCACATGATGTATGCGGGACTGTGGTTCTGGCTGCGATGGATCTGCTTCGCATTGTTTTACCTGCTGGATGCGATCCATGCCCTCGTACCGGTCTGGGGCGTGGCCATCGTGGTCTTGTCGTTCAGCGTGAATTTCCTGATGGCTCCCCTCAGCAGGGCTGCCGACCGCGTACAGCAAACCGTGCACGAAACCGAGGCGCGCCTGGCGCCGGAACTCACGCGCATCAAACAGGAATTTCGGGGGGAAGAACAGGCGGCGAAAATCATCGCGCTGTACAAAACCGAGCGTGTGCATCCGCTGTACAGCCTGAAAAGCCTGGTGGGCGTGGCGATCGTGATCCCGGTGTTCATCGGGGCCTTCGACATGCTGGCTGAAAAATTTCATTTGATGCATACCCCGTTCCTGTGGATCAGCGATCTTTCGCGTCCTGACGCATTCGCTGCCCTGCCGATGGACTTGCCGTTTTTCGGCAGTTCGCTGAACTTGCTGCCGTTTGTCATGACGGCTTTGTCGATCGTGGCTTCGGTCATGCACCGGCCGCTGGCGCAGCATGCCCTGGTTCGCCGCCGGCAGGTGCGCAACATGATCGTGTTGGCGGCCGTCTTTTTTGTGTTGTTTTATACTTTTCCGGCCGGCATGGTCCTGTACTGGACGACCAATAACCTGATCTCGGTGCTGAAGGCGCTGTGGGCCCGTTTTCGGCCGGTCACCGAGAGCCACTGATTCGTGGAGATCGACATGGAAGACGAAAGCGTGCTGACTCCCGACCAGATTGAATCATTTCACCGGGATGGCTTCCTGGTGGTTCGGGGCCTTTACTCGTCCAGTGAAATACGCCAGATCAGTGACTGGACCGACGAGGTCGCCGCCTATCCCGAAGAACCCGGGAAGACCATGATGTATTTCGAAACCAGCAGCGCCGACGGGGCGCGTATTTTATGCCGGATCGAGAATTTCGTACCCTGGCACGCCGGCTTCAACCGTCTCATTACCGCTCGCAGGTTGCGGCAGGCGGTATCGGAGTTGCTCGGGGAGCCGGCGGTTCTGTTCAAGGACAAGATCAATTTCAAGCTGCCCGGTGGTGATGGCTTCAAGGAGCACCAGGACGTGCAGGCGGGTTGGGATGACTATGCCGATCTGCACATTACGGCCATGGTCGCGATTGATGCCACCACCGAGGCGAATGGCAGCCTGGAAATGATTCCGGGAATGCACCGGCGTGGCCTGCTGGGTGAAAAATGGTCGCCTCTCACCGACCAGCATACGGAAAATGCCGAGTACCGGCCGGTGCATTGCGAGCCCGGGGATGCCGTGTTCTTCGATTCTTTCGCTCCGCACCGCTCGGCACCCAATCGCACGGATAAGGCCCGGCGGGTGCTGTACATTACCTACAATGGCGTTTCGGCGGGGGATTCCCGGGAGCGCTACTATGCCGAGAAGCGGCGCAATTATCCGCCGGACATCGAGCGCGAACCCGGAAAGGACTATCGGTTCAGGGTGTAAGCCTGGAGCCGGGAGTCAACGACAGGAAGAAGGTCAGATGGACATCATTCAGGTACCCGTATCACCCGGTGAAGTACTGGACAAGATTACGATCCTGGAGATCAAGTCGGAACGCATGACGGATCCGGCGCAACGGTCCAACGTTCGGCGCGAACTTGGATTGCTGCGCGATACCTGGGCCGCGGCCGTGCCCGCCGATGAGACCATCGACCGCTTGCACCGGGAGTTGCGTGAGATTAACGAAAATCTGTGGGACATCGAAGACGGAATCCGGGACAAGGAGCGTGCCGGTGAATTCGATAAGGATTTCATTGAGTTGGCCCGTAGCGTGTACATCACCAATGACCGGCGGGCCCGGGTCAAGAAGCAGCTCAATACGCATCTCGGGTCCCAAATCGTCGAAGAAAAATCCTACCAGGACTACTGAGCCCTGATCCCCGATTGCACAATTGATCTGTTGCGCTCGGCGCCTGACCTCGCTTAGAATTCCCCTGAACTCATTCAGACCGGCAGAGGGACTGGCCCTTGGAAGCCGGGGCAACCTTCGAAGCTAACCACTTCGAAACGGTGCCAATTCCAGCGAAATCCTTTATCCGGGATTTCGGGAAATGAGTGACCGGGCAGCCTTTTCGATGGGCTCGGTCATGCTCAGATCGCTTTGCGGAATTTCCGGATGAGCTTGCTGTTACCGGAAATTCGGAGAAGTGAGAAACATGAGCAAGCTGCATCAAGAAACCCTGGTTACCCGCTACGGAGTGAACTCGGACGCCAACCACGGTGCCGTGATTCCCCCGCTCTACCTGTCCTCGACATTCGCTTTTCCCCGATTCGGGGAAAAGGGTGCTTACGACTACACCCGTTCAGGCAATCCGACCCGCGATCATCTCGGTGGGGCGCTGGCTGCCGCCGAGGGTGGTGCCGGTGGTGTCGTAACGGCATCGGGTATGTCCGCCGTGCACCTCGTCACCCAGCTGTTGCAGCCCGGTGACCTGCTGATGGCTCCACCCGACTGCTATGGCGGCTGTCATCGGCTGTTGAGCGCCGCCGCGCGCAAAGGACAGTTCGAGCTGGACTGGGTGGAGTTGTGGAACAGTGAGTCCGCCGCCGCTCGAATTCGCGAGCAGGCGCCACGCATGGTCTGGATAGAGACGCCGAGCAATCCCCTGCTGCGGATCACCGACATTGAGCACATCGCCGCCGCTGCCCATGAGGTCGGGGCGCTCGTCGTTGCCGACAACACCTTCCTGTCGCCGGCGGGGCAGCAACCTCTGGCACTGGGTGCGGACATTGTGGTGCATTCGACGACGAAGTACATCAACGGACATTCGGATGTCGTGGGTGGGGCCGTAATCGCCGCCGACGCGGCGATTCTGGAAGAACTCGAATGGTGGGCCAACTGCCTCGGTGTGACCGGTGCGCCGTTCGACAGCTTCCAGGCCATGCGTGGACTGCGGACCCTTGGCGTGCGTTATCGGCAGCATCAGGAGAACGCCGAACGGGTCGCGGCGGCGCTGCAAGAAGAGGATCTTGTCGAGTGCCTGTATTACCCGGGGCTGAAGAGTCATCCCGGACACGAGGTCGCGGCCCGGCAGCAGAATGGTTTCGGGGCGATGCTCAGTTTCGAACTGGCGGCATCCCATGAGGAAATTCCCGTGTTCCTCAACGCCTTGCGCCTGTTCACCCTGGCCGAATCCCTGGGCGGAGTGGAAAGTCTCGTGGCCCATCCCGGCAGCATGACTCATGCCGCCATGTCCGAAGAAGACCAGGCGGCAGCCGGTATCAGCTCCCGGCTTTTGCGCCTTTCGGTCGGAATCGAACACGCCGAAGACCTGGTGGCCGACCTGAAGAATGCGTTCGCCGCGGTACGGGATGCGCGGGCCGGATTATCGGTACGCCATATCGCCTGAGGCCGGGCCTCAGGTGATTCTGCCTCCGGTCAGGTCGAGCAGACGCAGGAATTCGCGCCGCGTGCGCGGGCCGTACGTCTGGAAGTGAGGCCGGGGGTTCTCCCGGTACGCCGGGCGCATTGCGCCAATCGGGTCGGTGGCGGCTGTGCGCAGCACCTCGTCGACCGAAATCCGGTACGGAACGATGGCGTTCAGCCCGAACACCTTGGCGCGCAGTCGCGGCGTGATTTTCGGGTATCCGTGCGCCTCGCGCAGTTCTGCGGGAATCTGGAATGCCCGAAATGCCTGGATCTGGTCCTGTGGTGATCCGTACCAGACGGAATCCGTGCCCCAGAGAACGTTGTCCTCTCCGATATATCGAAACAGCTTGCCCAGCGTGTGCGCGGCCCCCGCCGGGTCGCGCATCGACAGGAATCTCCAGGTGCTGCCGAGTTCGGCGTACACGTTGCTGTTGGGCGCTACGCCGTTCTCGATCACGGAACGTATCAACGAATCCACGCCTTCATTGCGAGCCGGGTCATACGGGCCTTCGGGCTGACCCGGAACGTAGCCTGAGTGATAGATCAGGAAATTCACGTCGGGATAGCGGCGTGCGACAATTCCGATGTCGTCGCACAGCGAATGCTCATAGGACTGGCGCCCGAACGGGATGCCCTTGTGGACGCAGATGTTGTTGACTCCGAGTTTGCGTGCTTTCTCGATGAACGGAATACCGGTGTCCTCGTCACTGAGGAAGAATCCCCTCCCATCCGGCCCGTACTGCGTATAGCATTTCCACGCCGCGACGTTCCAGGATTCGGCGAGTTCATCCATGAATTCCAGATCGCCCGGCTGGTTGGGGTTGCACCGTCCGTGCAGCAACAGGCGCTGGCTGCCTTCAAGACGGTCGACCATGTCGCGGGTCGCGGCCGCTTCCTCGATTGACAGCGGTTCGTCCGCCCGGGAAGAGGGTATGAACGACAGCGCCATGAGGTCGGTGTCGCTGTCCAGGAACACATCCTTGATAAAATTTTCCGCGCCCAGACAGGTCATGTAGTCACGCCCCAGCAGGTCGTGGTCCTCCCGGCATTGCGGTTTCAGTGTCGTTGCGAGGTTAGGCGGCAGGTAGTGACCCTGCACGTCGAAGATGAATTCACTTCCTTCCAGCCGGCTCGCCGCGAGTTCCGGGTCGAATGCCGCATCGGCGGGCAGGTCGAAAGTCGCGCCAGCCGCTTGATTGGCGCCGTGAGCCTCGTTGAATGCAAGCAAGGTCGCGGCGGCGCCACAGCTCGAGGCAAGGAACGCGCGTCGGTCCAGCCCCGTGCGCCGGGCGGCCTCGGTGACCCGCTCGACCGCGAGTCGCCGGGCTCGTTGTTCAGGCTCCCGGAGCGGAATCGGAACGAACTCACCGTTGGAAGTGCTGTCCAGTTTGATAGGCAGGTCGGAGTCAGTGGGTGGTGTCTTCATATGACCTCCTGCGTCAGTGAACGGTTGAGGTGAATATATCCTGAAGCCTGGATGTCAGGGGCGCCTGACGCCAGTGCCGGAAGTCGTGGAAGGCGTTCCGCGAGTCAGGAGGATGTGTCGGACGCACCGCCGGGGGGCGACTCACTGGCGGCTCTCCAGGTGCGCAGTTGTTCAATCACGTCCCCGGGTTGAATCAGATCCATCACGCCCTCGGTTTCGATACGGGTTCCCCATCGCAACTCCTCCGGCTCGCGACCACGAAAGCGGCGAGCGGCCTCCCGGAACCGATCGACACACAATTGCAAGCTGCGATAGGGGCCCGAGCGGCGCGACCAGGTGGCGGCGTACAACCCGAGCACGGGCGTGCCCAGGGCGGAGGCGATGTGGGCCGGTCCCGCGTCGGGCGAAATAACGAGGTCGGCACGTTGGAGCAGGGCTTTCGACTGCTCCAGGGTATCTTTTCCGACCAGATTGAGACTGGGCGCCTTCATCGCGTTGGCGATGGCTTTGGCCATACGCACCTCTGCCGGTGAGGGGCCGCCGGTGAGAATGACCCGCGCTCCCCAGGATTGATGCGCGAAGTCTCCCGCGGCGGCATAGAATTCTGGGCGCCAGTTGCGCAGAGTGTGGCTGGAACAGGGGCTGATTACGATGACGGGCCGGCCGCTTCCGGTGTGCTCCCTGGCCCAGTTTTCCGCCTCCGCACTGATGGGCAGTGACCACCGGGGTTCCCCGGGCTCCAGCCCGAGTGCGCGGGCAAATTCCAGGAAGGCCAGGGTTTGATGCTGAAACGCGACTGGCGCGACTCGTCTGTTGGTGAACCAGTGATGGAGGTCCCGGGAGCGGGCCCGGTCCCATCCCAGTCGCAGTGGGCTGCGCACCAGGCGGCTCAGCAGATTGGCGCGGGCCGCCACCTGCATGTGCAACAGGGCGCTGAAGCGTCGCCCGGACAGTTGCCTGTTCAGCTTGCGAACGGCGGGCCAGCCACCCCGTTTATCGAATTCGATGAATTCCACGCCGCTGAAGTTGCCGAGCAGACGGCGCTCCAGTTTGCCGATGATCCAGGTCAGCCGGGTCTCCGGCCAGGCGTGTTGCAGGCAGCGAATCACGGGAACCACATGGGTTACGTCGCCGAGCGCGGAAAGGCGCAGGATGCACAGGGACTCTGGCGGTTTTTGAAACAGGGCCATGGGTGCTCCGGATTGACGCTGCAGGGGCGCCCCCGCACAATGTACGCTGGTGGCTCGATGAAAATATCATACGAACAATCGCGTTCGCGGGCCATTGTATATGATGCAAATCGCATCGAGCAGCCGGACGAACGACTCTTCGAACCGCGTTACTGGCGAGAGCAGGGCGCGATCCGTGGGCAGGCGAGGGGGCGTGGCAGCGCACTGATGCTGGATACGCCTTTCGGTCCCGCCGTGTTGCGCCAGTATTTGCGGGGTGGGCAGGTGGCGCGGTTCAGTCGTGACCGATACATTTTCACCGGTTACCGGCGATCCCGGCCCATGCGGGAAGTGGGTGTGCTCGCCTATCTCGTTCGCCAGGGTCTTCCGGTACCCCGGCCTCTCGGCGCCATCTGCCGTCGCTACGGCCCGACCTACCAGGGCGCGCTGATCACCCGCAGAATCGAAGGAGCCGAGCCACTGGCTGATGTCATGGGGCAGCAGGCCTGTGATGATCCGGTCTGGGCCACGATTGGGGTTACAATCCGTCGCATGCACGAGGCCGGCGTGGTGCACGCGGACCTCAATGCACGGAATATCCTGGTCGCGGGCGATTCCCGGGTGTATTTGCTGGATTTCGACCGGGCGGTCCTTAAACGCGGTGCCGGACAGCGTTACCGGGCCAACCTCGAACGCCTCAAGCGCTCACTGGTCAAGTGTTGGCCGAGCGCCGCCGACGGTTTCGAGGAATGCTGGACACGAATTAAGCTGGGCTATTCGGGCTGAACGGAGGTGCAATACCCGGGTACGGCCATCTGACTGCGGGCATCCGGATTGTGACCGGGCCGGGAACAAGGGCTACAGGATTGAAAATGATTTTTGGAAGGAAAGGCAAGACCGAATCATCACCGCCGGTTTATCGTCCGCGCGTGATCGAGTCTGAACGCCTTCGGCTGGTGGCAGCCGACCGTACGTTGGTGGAGGCCGATCTGGCGCAGAACGATGCACTTGGCGCCTTGCTCGGTGCTGCCGTTCCCGAAAACTGGCCCCCCGAATTGTACGATCGCGAGGCCATGCGGTATGCGCTCAATCACCTGGAAGATGCCGGGGAGCGGGGTTGGTCATTCTGGTATCTGCTGGTCATTGCGGACGGGAGAGATGAACTGGTCGGAATCTGTGGATTCAAGGGGCGACCCGACCCCCTCGGTTCCGTCGAGATCGGGTATTCCATGCTGCGGCAATATCGCAATCAGGGATATGCCAGTGAAGCGGTGGATCGGCTGATCCGCTGGGCCTTCAATCATCACCATGTCGTGGAGGTCAGTGCGGAAACATTTCCGCACCTGAAACCGTCCATTCGTGTCATGCAGAAGAACGGGTTTATCCATACGGGCCCCGGTTCCGAGAGAGGAGTGGTTCGCTATGCGGTTTCGCGACCGGATCGTCGCTAGACGCACGCTGCGCTGGTTGGGCATATGGGCGCTGGCCTTGCCTTTTCAGACGTTGGCCGATGTCACCATCACCCAGTTGGCCAACGAAGGCGTATTGCTCGATGACGGAGATTCCACCCGTGTCATGATCGACGGCATGGTGGTTGAATCCTACAGTGTCTACGCGGGATTGCCGGAAACACTCCACCCTTCGTTTTATCAGGCGGCGGATTCCTTCGCGGACATCGACCTGGCGCTGGTCAGTCATCAGCACCATGATCACAACCAACCCATCCATGCCTGCCGTTTCATGCAGGCCAGCCATGCCACGGTGTTCTACTCGTCGACCCAGGTGATGGATTTGATGCGCGAGAAATGCCGTGAGTTCACATTGACGAGCCCGCGAATCAAATTGATCAATCCCGAGTACGACCGCCCTGAAGTTCTTCAAGTCAAGGATGCCCGGGTCAGTGCGTTTCTGTTGTCCCACGGCAGAGGTAAATACGCCATTCTGCAGAATTTCGGCCACCTAGTTGAAATTGGGGGAATGCGGGTGTTGCATATCGGCGATGCAGCCATGAGTGCCGCCGATTTCGCTCGTGCCGGCGTAGACGAAATGGGTGTAGACATCGCTCTGGTGCCTTTCTGGTATTTCCAGCCCGGACCTGGCGGTGACATTGTGCGCCGGTTTCTCGATGCCCCGAACATCATTGCAGTGCATATTCCACCCAGTGAACTGCACGAGGTGAAAGAACATCTTCGGGTGGAATATCCAGAAGTCATTGTTCTTGACGATGCGCTCGACCAGGCGCGCTTTAGCGCAACCACCCCGTCGCCTCCCTAGTGTTTCAGGTGCACCTGTTCTGCGCGCCGCACTGATATCGCACACCGCGATTGGTTCCCGGTTCAACCGGAACTGCTGGAGGCCCGGGGCCATCCATCCCGATGGTGAACCCGGATTCGGTGTGAACGGCGGGTAGCGTCCGGTAGCCCACTCGGTGTTCTACGTTGTCGTGATGCCCCGGCCGGGCGGTATGGCGGTGTTGGCCCGCCCCGTAGCACGCCGGCTGTTCAGTCCCTGTTTGTGTGATATTATAATAATATCATTATGTACTATTGCTGGAGGGCGCTCCCATGATTCGAGAAATCACCCGTTCCGTCGCATCCGGTTACGTGGCATTGGTGCTTTTGCCAGCTCTGACCGTGTTGTTCGGCTGGCTTTTCATCCAGGCGGCCCAGGCAAATTCTGCGGTTCCCGCCGCGCTGTATCTGCTTGCGCTGGTTGCCCTGCTCATCTGCTTCAAAGGGTTTTTCATGGTTCATCCGAACCAGGCCAAGGTTCTGCAGTTGTTCGGCACCTACGTCGGGAGTGTCCGGCAGACCGGGTTACGCTGGGCCAACCCTTTCTATTCCAAGGAGCCGGTTTCCTTGCGGGTGCGTAATTTCGAAAGCGAAGTGCTCAAGGTAAACGACAGTAGCGGTAACCCCATCGACATCGCGGCGGTTGTTGTCTGGAAAGTGGTCGATTCCGCTGAAGCCGTATTCGAAGTCGACGATTATGAAAGTTTTGTACGCATCCAATCCGAGGCAGCCCTGCGTAATCTCGCAACCAGTTATCCGTACGAAGCGCACGACGAAGGACAGGTTGCGCTGCGCAGCGACCCACAATCCATTGCCGAAAAGTTGCGTGAGGAAGTTCAGGATCGGCTGGACAAGGCAGGGGTCGAAGTCATCGAGGCGAGAATCAGTCACCTGGCTTATTCGCAGGAAATCGCCAGCGCCATGCTCAAGCGCCAGCAGGCGGCAGCCGTGGTGGCGGCGCGCCGGCAGATTGTCGATGGTGCCGTCGGCATGGTGAAGATGGCCCTGACTGAACTCGAGGAGCAGGGGGTGGTCGACCTGGACGAGGAGCGCAAGGCGAACATGGTGTGCAACCTGCTGGTCGTGCTGTGTGGGGAAGAAAACGCACAACCCGTGCTTAACACCGGCAGTCTCTACTGAGGCACAATCTCGCATTTCACTAAACGATGTCACAGAAGAAATCCTTTCCATTGCGGCTCGATTCGCGAACATATGATGCCGTGAAGCGGTGGTCCGATACCGAGTTGCGCAGCGTCAACGCGCAGATCGAATATGTACTTCGCGACGCATTGCGGCGGGCCGGGAGGTGGCCTGGTGAGAAAGATTCCAGGAGTGAGTCCCAATGATGGCGCCGGTGTGCTCATCGGTGGCAACGGATCAGAGGTCTGTATTTCGTCACTGTCGGGTTTTCCCAGCCGGGGTTTTTCGCGGCCTGAAATGGCCCGGGGGATGGCGGGCGTTTATCGCCCAGTGCGTTGAAACGGTCATTTTCGATTTCTGCCAGAGGAGTGATTCATGTTCTCGTTTCTGAGACTTGCCGCATTTGCCACGGCACTTAGCCTGTTGAATCCGTCGGTTGCCCGTGCGGAGTTCGCGTGTTTTCCCGAAGAGGTTTTGCCCGATAACCTGTTTCCCACGGTACGGGTTGAGACGAGCATGGGGGCGTTCGATATTGAACTGAACCGATTGCGTGCGCCTGTGACCAGCAACAATTTTCTGCGCTACGTTCTCGATGGTCACTACGATGGAACGATTTTCCATCGGGTGATGCCCGGGTTCGTCGTTCAGGGCGGCGGATATACCCGTGATTGGGAGGAGCGTCCCGTCAGAGAACCCATCATCAATGAATCCGGCAATGGTCTCGGCAACGTGGTGATGTCGGTGGCAATGGCGCGCTTCGATGATCCCCATTCCGCGACGGCGCAGTGGTTTGTAAACCTGTCGTCCAACGAATCTCTGGATCCCAATTCCCGTAGCTGGGGTTATGCCGTTTTCGGTTCGGTGATTGCCGGGCGTGAAGTCGTCGAGGCAATTGCCGGTGTCGATACCGGTTACAGTGAAGCCATCGATGCTCCGGACGTTCCGCTAGTACCCGTTTTGATCGAGCGGGTATACGTAGTGGGGATGGAGTAATTTCGGTTGATGGGTAGCCTGCGCGAGAAACCGCTTTGTGGGTTTCTCAGTCGTTCATCGCCCGTTTGCCGTTGACTCCGGGCGGGCCGGTTTCCCGACGAGGATTCTCACCCTGAACGGACAAATTGTCAGATTCTGCCTGACGAAAACTCACGCCAGAACTCCGCAGTGCCTGTGAGCCCCCGAGCCCCTCCGCCAGTGAGGTGTGAGGCTAAAGAGGGATTCTGGTCGCGCAGCCGTAGTACAACTCCACAAGATGGATTGACTGGCGATTTCTCCGGGTGGCTTCAGGCTTACGCCGGTTCGCCTTTACGGCAAATGTACGCGGTGCGAGTGCCAAATTGCCGGTCGCGGCCATGTGCGAAGGATTGTCATTTACCTCTTTTTACGCATAAAAAATTGACATATATGGCAAAAAATGACATAAATGTCAGTGCAAGGGGAAACTAGAAGGTGCTCTGGTAACCGATTGCCAGGCCGATCAAGGGGGACACGGCGGTCTGGCAAGCGCGGACGGTTCAGGAGCTCTTCCGGTGAAGCGAAGTCCGGCTCGACGTAAAGGGTCCGGACTTCGCTTTTTGCGTACGCCAGACAGTCTGGATGGCGTGCGCTTATCCGTCCCAAAAAAGGATTGCCGAAAATGCCTAAGGAGCGCTGTCGTGTCAGATCCGCGAAATGATGAACTCACGGATGTAGCCATTCTTACCCGATCTGTCGAGAACGTTTTCCGCAAGCTGATTCGCTTCCTGGTAGGACGGATTTCGCTTGTTAAATTACAGGAGATTATCCGGGTAATCTTCATCGAAGAAGTGGAGGATCAGCTACGTCTTGAGTTCCCAAATAGAAATGTTTCATTGACCAAATTGGCTCTAGCTACAGGGCTGGATACAAGAACTATTGTGCGCATTAAGAACAGCTCCCAATTTCGCAAGCCGTTTTTCAATACGAAAAATTTTCTGGCCGAGCTGACTCCAGTTGCTTCAATTCTGGACGTCTGGAGTAGTAAGTCGCCGTATTATGATGAAAAAACTGGATTACCTAGAGAACTGGACATCATGGGTCCCAGCGGATCATTTGAGGCATTATTCTCTAGCCACATCAAGAGTAGAGGGGTTACTCCCAAATCGCTAATAAGCCAATTGTTGAAAAGCGACACTGTCGAACTAAGTAAATCAGGAGAGAAAATACGACTAAAAAAACGTGCATATTTGCCGGCACAATCCGTTGACAAGCAAGGTGCTATCGAAATGGGCTTCGGTGCTATTGGTTCCCTTGTAAATACCGTGCATCATAATATTTCGAGTCAGACACACCCTGACGATCGCTTTTATCAACAAGGCGCTTGGACCTTACGTCTGCCGGCCAATCGTAGAAAAGCTGCAAGGGCTGAGCTACGAACGCTACTGGAAAACACAGATGATCAAGCACGCACAATTCTGGCTAAGTATGAAGAGCCACACCCTAACTCACAACAGCTTACCGTGGGAGTAAGCTGCTTCTACTTTGAAGATGGTATTTGACGTAATTGGATTGACCAACGATGAAGATTTATGCCAAGGGGGCGTACGTTAAGTTCTAATACTGGACAACGACTTTGTGAGCATGGCGCCCCGGACAGGATTCGAACCTGTGACCTTCCGCTTAGGAGGCGGATGCTCTATCCAGCTGAGCTACCGGGGCAGTGTTGGGATGGCTGCTGATTCTAGCTGTTGACAACCGGAGGCTCCACCCCGGGTCGTCGGGCTCGATCTTTCAGCGCGAAGGGTGGAGTTGGCCCAGAGTTTCGAGGAGTTCCCGTGTGATCACTTCTTCGCGCCAACCGCGCAGTCGTTCGGGTAGTTCTCCGCCGGACTCCTGGCTGCGTATCAGATCTTCGAGAACCTTGCGGGATGCCAACAGGGCCGGATCGACACCGAGTTCTTGGCCTTTTTGTTTTACCCGCGTGCGCAGCGCGTCCAGTGTCTGCCTTTGGGCTTTTTCCAGTGGTGGAATGGGTTGTGGGGGGTTACCTGTTCCGGCGGCGTTTTCGATGAGCGACAGCAGGGTCTGGCCGTATCGCTTGATGACGGTCGGATGAAGGCCTTCGATGTCCGCCAGGTCAGTTCCATTTTCCGGACGTTGGCGGGCCATTTGCAGCATGACGGCATCGGGAATGACAAAACCGCGCGCCCGGTTTCTGGCCACTGCCGTTTCTTCACGCCAGCGGGCGAGTTCCCTTAATACCATCAGTTGTTGCGGGTTAAGGCGGCCGGCGCCCTTGACCCGCTTCCAGGCATGTTCCGGCATCGGAGGTGTGCGGCTGCTCCGCCGCATCAGGTCGATGTCCTGCTCGACCCATGCACTGCGGCCGAGTGTCTCCAGCCGCTGGATCAACTCGCGGCAAATCAGCGGCAAGAAGACCACATCGTTCGCTGCATAGTGGAGTTGTTTTTCGGTCAGCGGCCGCTTGAGCCAGTTTGAGCGGGTCTGTTCCTTGTCGAGTTCCACCTCACAGAGCCAGGAGATGACGGCGTGATAACTGATTTGCAGCGGTTGGCCAACCATGGCGCATGCAACCTGTGAATCAATCATCGGGGATGGAGAAACGTTCAGGGTAACCCACAGGACTTCCAGATCTTCCGACGCGCTATGAAAGCACTTGAGTACGGATGGGCTTTGCAGCATGTGTGCGAGGGGTGTGAGGTCGGAAATGCCCAGGGGGTCGATCAGCCATGCCGTATGACCGTCAGAGACCTGAACGAGCCCGAGATCGGCCCGGTAGGTGCGTTCGCGCAGGAATTCGGTATCGATTCCCAGTACATCGACAGAATCCCACTGGCTGGCACACATTTGCAACGCTTCGTCTGTCTCAATCAGAACGGGCGTTTCCGCAGCATTGCGTGCTTGTTCGATATCGGGTTTTTCAATCATTTAGTGTATATATTTCAATTGCTTGTATCTTGATAATGTCCCTGATTTCGGAAGGGTTCCGGCTTGTCCCGCCATCCCATCTGGGGTAAGGTGCTCGCGATACCGAGGCGTGGTTCCACCCGGTCCAGCGCGCGTTCGTGCGCATGTTACAGGCAAGGGATTTTGCATGCATCCTGCATTATGGGTCACTACCGGGCCTGCCCCGGAAAGCTGCCTTGGCGTATCGTCTCTTCGCCAACTGTTTGCCTTGCTCCTGCTTTTCTCCATCACCGGCGCCTGCCAGGCTCAGGCTGAGCCGGATTCGTCCGTGGTCGCTTCCGGGGCCGCTCAATCCCCCCGACGGGTGGAGCGGCTTGGCGATACTGAAACGGGACGGGAATGGGAAATGCAGATCCTGGTTCCCGGCACGCCGGGGCGCCAGGAGAGTCTTGAGCGGCTTCCCGATGCCGCCCAGCAGGAACGGGTCCGTCAATTGCTGTGGGAATTCGCCGATAATCCCGGTGACGGTGAGCTTGTATCGCGGCTCGATGCTGAATTGGAGGATATCCTCGTTCAGGCTCGTCGTGCCCTTGAACAGGGCCGTACCGGCGAGGCCGGTTCGCTGCTTGATATTGTCGACGACATCATGCCGAAATTTCCCGGTCTGGCCGGAGCAAGGGCTCAACTGGCACAGGCCAGGGCGGTCGATGATCTGCTTGCCGCCGGTCGCGGCGCGCTGGAGCGCGGTGACATCAGCCAGCCCGAAGGCGAGTCCGCCTGGGATTATTACCGCAGGGCATTGGATGCGGATCCGGGTAACGCGGCCGCGGCTGAGGGTCTGGCCGACGTAGAGCAGGCGATGATCAATCAAGCGCTCGTGTATGCGCGGCGTGGTGAGTTCGATGCTGCCGAGCGGGTACTCGAAGAAGCGGGTCATGTGCGGCCGGACAATAGCCTCGTGGCCCGCGGACGTGCCCAGTTCGACGAAATCAGGCTGGGTGAAGTCCAGCGGCTCGAAGCGCGGGCGGTACGTGCGATGGATGCGGGCGAATTCTCCACCGCCGATCGAATTCTGATCGACCTGATCGCGCTGGGCGGCCAGGATGACCGCGTCAAAACTTTACGGCGCCGCCTCGAAGAGGCACGCAGGTACGGGGGATTCAGTCCGGGCCAGATCATCCGGGATCCTTTCCTGAATTCCGATGCCGTGGCGCCCGAGTCGGTTGTCGTGCTGGCGGGCAGCTTCACGATGGGTTCGGAAGCTTCCGAGGCCGGGCGAGCCGAGAACGAAGGGCCGGTTCACCGGGTCACGTTTCGCAGCGGCTTCGCCATTGGCAGAACCGAGGTGACAGTGGAGCAGTTCCGGGTATTCGTCAAAGAATCGGCTTATCGAACCGATGCGGAACGCAACGGCCGTTCCACGATCCTCGACCCGTTTTCCGGTCGTCTGACCGAACGCAAGAACATCAGCTGGGAATCGAATTTCGAAGGTCGTCCCGCCGATTCCGATGAGCCCGTGATCCACGTTTCTTGGAACGATGCGCAGGCTTACGTGGAATGGTTGGCGCGTGGGACCGGCAAATCCTATCGCCTGCCATCCGAATCGGAGTTCGAGTACGCCCTGCGGGCAGGTACCACGACGCGGTACTGGTGGGGAAACGGCTCGCCGAACTCGGTGGTGGAGAATCTGACCGGCGATGGAGACAGCTCGCGGTCGCGCCGCCAGTGGAGCGTTTCCTTTGAGAAATATTCAGACGGATTCTGGGGCCCGGCGCCGGTTGGCGCCTTCCAGGCCAATCCGTTTGGCTTGTTCGACATGGGCGGTAATGTGGGTGAATGGGTGCGTGACTGCTGGCACGATACCTACGTGCGCGCCCCCGGCGACGGCAGTGCGTGGATCAATCCCGGCTGCATCGAGCGCGTCATTCGCGGTGGATACTGGGCGAGTTCGCCCGAGCAGAGTCGTTCGGCGCATCGTCTGTATGCCAAGGCAAACTATCACGATGCCCGTATCGGTTTCCGAATCGCCCGTGATCTCTAGCTCATTCGGTTGAGCCTCTCCGGAAATTTTCTCGGCGGGTGCAGAACCTGTTACCGTTCCGGCTGATCCGTGCACGGGTCCACCGTAGGCGACACATCGACATCACCTTTCCCGAGCGTGGCATCCAGGATACGTGCCAGGCGTTGGGCCGCCAGCGGTATCTGTCGCTGGATCACCGACCAGGATTGGTCGGCGAAAGCATCACTGATGCCAAGGCTTTCGGGGTACGAAACGTTCTGGGCGAGGCGATGTGATTCGCCGGTCCACCGATCTACTTCACGTGGCGACCAACTGTGCGCCCGCGCATCCGTGTCACTTTGTGGCGGCGGCCCGGCGAGGCTGGCGAGGAGCGCACCTGTCGATTCGGAGCGGTCGCGAATGAGTCTCCCATCCCAGAAATGGTGCAAGTCCACCGTTGTGCCTTTGAACTCGACTTCGATCGAATTGCCGCCACGATCGTCTGCGAAACCGCAATGCAGCGGCTGATGGAGATCGCCAACGAGATGGCATAGCCAGGCAAAGGCCTGCTGCCTGCGATTCCGTGCCAGTCGAGGGTCCTGCAGTTCCTGGGCATATTTCTTGATCGCCTCGGTAACGCACAGGCCGTCCGGGCAATCCCGGTTGCGGTCATAGTTCGTCGCGGCCCGGGGGATGTTGACGTAGTGCTGGGGAGAGGTCCACTCCCAGCTTGGGTCTTCGCGAATGGCGTCCGGCCAGTTACAGAGTTCTTCGATCGTGTCCGGATCGGTGGATTGCAATATTTGGTTCAGCGCGGCGCGGGCCGTTCCATCGATCTGCTGCATGGCCAGAATGCCTACCGCCGTGTGCCCTTCCGGGCCCCAGGCCGAAACCGTCGTCGCCCAGGCAATCAGCGCCAGCACACTCCAGGCTCGGGGTCGTCGAGTCTCCATGGAGTCTATTTTCGCTCATGCCGTGCCGGGTGTCGCGCCTGATCGGTCGAGAGGCCTCATCGCGCACCGGGTCCGATCGTTGGCGGTGATCTTTGTGCTGGGCTAGGATGCCTTGGTCAAATGGCGCTGGCCCCTGATCGGGATGCAACGGGTCAGTCAGGGAGCAGGCATGGAATTCACCCAGGATATCGAGATTCATTACCCCACCACTGTAATGCAGCGCAGTTTCAGCGATGCCGCAGCTTTGAACTCCCGTCTGTATGCCTTGTTGCGTGCGCTTGCCGACCGTTACGAGAAGACGGCCCGGAACGCGGTTTCCTCGGGGCAGATCGCCACCCAGGGCGGGTACCAGACGGCTGCCAGCATGAATCTGTTCCTGCTCAAGGAAGAAGCCATCCGGACCTTCAGGGACGAATTGGTGCTGCCTGCGGTACGGGACTATCTCGAGCACGTATTCGGGGACCAGGCGCGGCACTTCAATCCCTGGCCGGACGGGTGGGCGAATCTCCTGCGCCGGGGTGACTGGCAGCGTCCGCATTTCCATCCGACCCACCGGAATGTGGTCTGCGGAGTCTATTACGTACACCTTCCCGGGAATCTGCCGGAACCGCAGGGCAACATCGAGTTCTTCAATCCCATTCAGGCCAGCGTCAACCACGGATTTCCGTCGACCCGGCGATTACTGCCGGCCGAAGGAAAACTGATCCTGTTTCCGCCGTGGTACGTGCACTATGTGCACCCGTTTGAGGGGGAGGGTGAGCGCTGCATCATCGCTTTTGACGTGTTTGCGCAACGTCCAGCTCGCCGTGTTCAGGGTGAAGATACCAGTGGATGATACTTGGTGCCGGAGGTGGGACTCGAACCCACACTCTGTTGCCAGAACCGGATTTTGAATCCGGCGCGTCTACCAGTTCCGCCACTCCGGCCCGGGTGGTGTACTGCACGAAGGCGCAAAGTATAGCCATAGTGCCCGGCCCTCGCCAGCGGGAAGGGCGAGGCGCCGGTATCGAATGAAAATCGGGTTCCCGGGCCGGGTCGCTCCCGGTCAGGTTTCGCCGTCGAGTACCTGGGCGAAGTATCCGGCAACGGCTGGTCTGAAACGGTCGTAGTCGACGAGGAATGCGTCGTGCCCCTGGTCCGAGGGCAGGGTGACGAGGTTCGAGCGCACGCCGTTGGCGTGAAAGGCGTCGGCCAGGTCGCGTTGCTGGTGCACCGGGAACAGAATGTCGGAATCGACCCCGATCAGACAGGCCGATTCCAGCGCGATGTGAGACAGGGCATCGGTCAGGTCGGCGTGGCCTTCGGTGGCATCGAACCAGTCCATGGCTCGTGACAGGTAGACGTAGGTACAGGGATCGTAGTTGGAGACGAACTTTGCGGCCGCGTTTTCCAGGTAGGATTCGACAGCGAAGTTCATGCCGAACGTGGTGGGTTCGTATCGGTCCTGCGGCAGTCGGCCGAAGCGCTCACGCCATTCGCGCGCGGACCGGTAGGTGATCATGCCCAGTTTGCGGGCCAGGCGCATGCCGGTGCGGGGCCAGCGCTCCGGGGAGTAATTACCGTTCTGCCAGTCCGGGTCCGAGACAATGGCTTCGCGCTGCAGGGAGCGGATGGCGATGCTGAACGGTTCGGCGTTGGCGGAACTGGAAATTCCCAGGAAATGCCGCGCACCATGTGGAAACTGGTGCAACCAGGCCAGTCCGCTCATGCCGCCCATGGAAGGGCCGACCATCATGCGCAGTTGCGTGATGCCGAGGTGGTCCAGAACCAGCTGTGCCGCCCGGGCGATGTCCCATATGGTCACTTCGGGGAATTCCAGGCGATAGGGCTTGCCCGTGGCCGGGTTCGTGCTGTCGGGTCCTGTGGACCCCTTGCAGCTGCCCAGTGAGTTGATGCAGACCACGAAGTTCCGGTCGGTGTCGATGGGGCGGCCGGATCCGACCATGGGTTCCCACCACCCTTCGCTGGGGTCCTGCGCGCTGGACGTGGCATGCGCGCTCGGCGAAATCCCGGTCAGAATCATGACCGCGTTGGATTTGTTCGCATCCAGACTGCCCCAGGTTTCATAGGCCAGGGTCAACTCGGGGATGGACCCACCCCGTCGGAATGAGAACGGTTCGGTGATGTTCAGGTATTGTGTCGCGCTGTTCATCCGGCCCGCCGGGCTGTTCAAATCCGGCACACATGATACCTTGCGGGCATCGGCCCCGCCTCAACGGCGGTCCAATTTTTTGTCATATGCATATGCCGGGATGGAAACTAGCCCAACGCCCACGAATGAGCCCGTACGCAGTGCCCAGCGGACACCTCACCCCCGGCTTGCCCATGTGGTACGGCGGCACCTGGATCATCCCTGGCGGGGCGTTCCGCACGCGCCAACGGTAGCGGCGTTCAGCCAGGTCGCCGAGTGGGTCGAACGTGATTCCCGGCCGCTGATCCTGGACTCGGGTTGCGGCACCGGCAGCAGTACCCGCGAGATCGCACGTGTCTGGCCGGATTGCCTGGTGATCGGCATCGACCGGTCGGAGGCAAGACTGGGTCGTCTGGCCGCTCCAGGTCTGCCCTGGCGGGACGGAAATGCGCTGTGGGTGCGTGCGGAGCTGGCCGACTTCTGGCGCCTTGCCGTGGCCGCGGGCTGGAAACTCGAACGTCACTATCTGCTTTACCCCAACCCCTGGCCCAAGGCCGCACATCTGCGCCGCCGCTGGCATGGCCATCCCGGGTTCACGGCCTTGCTGGCACTCGGTGGTTGCCTGGAATTGCGGACCAACTGGCGGATCTACGCCGAGGAGTTCGCATTGGCGCTGGGACTGGCGACCGGCGGCAACGTAGCGGTGGAATCCCAGGTCACTGGGCCGGTCACCACGCCGTTCGAACGGAAATACCGGGCGCGTGGTGACCCGCTGTTTCGCGTGGTCAGGGACCTGCCGTGAATCCTGCCACGGACCCGGGCCGTTATTATTCGACCGGCTGGTCCAGCACGAGCTGGACGGGTTCGCCGGGAGTCATTGGCACCGTTGCTGATTGCCAGTCTCCAGGCGCTGCCATTGGATTTCCGGTGCGGGACCAGCGGGCCTGGGCTTCCAGGTTCTGCACGGAAGAGATAGGACGCTGCGGCAGCATGCTGTCGGCATCGGACAGTTCGATGCTCAGTGGCAGCTCCGGTGTGTCGATTCTTCGAACACCTAACGGTGGCCCGCCGGCCGCGCCTGCCGCCCGCACGATGATGAACAGGCTGGCTGCTTCGTCAGGGGATGCCAGTGCACTCCGGGCGGTGTCGGAAACACTGACTTCGATCGCATATTCCGGCGCGTCAATCGGGTCTGCGCCGGTGGCGGTTTCCTCGCCCAGGCGCGATCGGGCTTCGGCGATTTGAGCCTGCACGGCCTGGGCCACACCGGAGTCCGGCTCGACCTGGCCGACCAGCATTTCCCACCAGTTGATGGCTGCCTGGTCATCGCCGCGCTGCGCCGCCGCCAGGCCGAGCAGCCAGTAGCCTTTCTGCAAGCCGGGCTGTGCGCCAACTGCCTGTTCCATCTGCATCACCATGTTGGCGGTGATGCGCGGGTTGCCGGATGCGAACAGTCGGGCTTCGACCCACTCGACCATGACCACCGGGTGATCGGGCTGCAGGCGCCTGGCGGTTTCCAGTGCGGACAGCGCATCGTCATAGCGCTGCAGGGTCTTGTAGGTACGGGCGAGCAGGACCCAGCCTTCGAGATCCTCGGGCGATTCGGTCAGGCGCGACCGCAGACGTTCGGTCAGGTCGTCCATGTCCTGTGCGGTGATGGCGGCGGGTTCACGCGCCCCGGGATCCAGGGCCTCGGGATTACCCACGTCGACGTAGAGCAGCAAGGCGGCGGTCGGAAGCAACAGGCTCAGCATCACCGCAGCGCCCCGCCATGCACCGGTTCCGGCCAGCAGGGGCCACAGGGTCGCCAGCGCCGCGACAAGCAGCAGGCCGGCTGAAAGCCACCAGAACACTACGAATCCCGACCGGGTCGTGAACCCGAAGGGGGCGGGGCGGTGTCACTTTCCGGTACCTGGGCGCGGCGGCGAACCGCCGTAAACAGCGTCAACGCACCGATTACAAGCAGCACCCCGGGCATGAGCCAGAGCAACAGGGTGTTGCCCTTGACCGGCGGGCGATACAGGACGAAGTCGCCGTAGCGATCGACCAGAAACCCTTTTATCTCATCATCGCTGTGGCCGGCCATCAACATTTCGTGAATTTCCTGGCGCAAATCGTGAGCGAGCGGAGCGTCGGAGTCGGCCAGGTTCTGGTTTTGGCAAACCAGGCAGCGCAATTCCTCGGTCAGGTCGGCGAAACGGCGTTCCTGCTCGGGATTTTCGAAGACCAGCGGTTCCTGCTGGGCCAGCACGAGACCTGAGGTCAAATGCCCGAAGAAGATCAGCAAAATGGCGGGCAGGACGATTCGCAGCTTCGTGTCGAGAGAACTCACGGTGTGTTTCCTGCTTCGAGCCGGGCGAGAATTTCCGATTCGATGATTTCGGGCGTCAGGGCGCCGATGTGCTTGAACACGATGCGGCCTTCAGCGTCGATGAGAAAGGTTTCCGGTGCTGCATAGACGCCAAAATCGATCGCGGTGCGCCCGCTTTCGTCGGCCAGATTCACCGCATAAGGGTTGCCGAAATGTTCCAGCCAGGCCAGGGCGTCAGATTCCGCGTCACGGTAGTTGAGTCCGACGATGGGAATGCGCTCTGATTTCGCCAGCGCCTCGATGACCGGGTGTTCGACCCGGCAGGTCACGCACCAGCTGGCCCAGACATTCAGCAGAAACGGCTCGCCGAGCAGATCCTCATGTCCCAGTTGAATCGCGGGCTGGCCCAGCACCGGCAGGCTGAACTGCGGCATCGGCTTGCCAATCAGCGGAGAGGGAATCTCGGTCTTGCGGTCGGCGATGGTCAGTCCGACGGCCAGCAGCACGGCCAGCAACAAAAACACGCCCAGAGGCAGCAGTCTTCCGATCATGCGCCCGCCTCCGCGGTCGTCACCGGAGCGGGTTGCCGGGCCGCGGCCGGCTGCCGATAGCGGCGGTCGCTGGCTGCCAGCAGCCCGCCGGCCGCCATCATCAGCGCCCCGAGCCAGATGAAGCGCACGAAGGGCTTGTGGTAGACCCGTACCGCCCAGTCCCGCCCCTGGTCATCCAGCGGTTCACCCAGCGAGACGTACAGGTCGCGGGTCAGGCCCGGGTCGATCGCCGCTTCCGTCATGACCTGGTTGCCTTGCAGGTAGCGGCGTTTCTGCGGCTGCAGCGTCGTCAACTGGCGGTCTTCGCGGAGTACCGTGAAGTTCCCCTCGTCGGCCACGTAATTCGGACCTTCGACGTGTCGGGTTCCATTGAACCGAAAGGTATAGCCGGCCATTTCGAAGTGGTCACCCGGACTCATGCGCAGGTGCTTTTCGGTGCTGATCGCATTGGTCAGACCGGCGCCGATCAGGAACACGCCCAGGCCGACGTGGGCCAGCGTCATGGCGGCCGGTCCGCGGCCTTCCAGGCCGCCGGCCGAGCGGGCGCGGGCGATGAGCCATTGCAGGCTGGAAGCGATGATCCACAGTGCGGCGGCTACTCCGGCGATGCCCCAGGCATCGACGCCTTCGAAATACCAGGCGGTCGCCGCCGCGGCCGCAATTGCGATGACCGCGGGAAGGCGCAGCTTGCGCAAGACTCGACTCAGGCGGTCCTGGCGCCAGAAAGCGTTGAAACCGATCGGCACGGCCAGCACCAGGGGCACCAGTAGCCATGCGAACAGCGTACCGAAATAGGGTGGCCCGACGGATATCTTGCCGGCGTTCAGTGCATCCAGCAGCAGGGGGTAGAGCGTGCCGAACAAGACCATGCAGGCCATGACGGTGAGCACCAGGTTGTTCACCAGCAACAGCGTCTCGCGCGACATGCCGGCGAAACGCGATCCCTGCAGCATGCCCGGCGCGCGCAGCGCGAACAGCAGCAGGGAGCCCCCGACGACCAGGAACAGGTACACGAGGATGAAAACACCGCGTGTCGGGTCGGAGGCGAAGGCATGCACGGAGGTCAAAACTCCGGAGCGCACCAGGAAAGTTCCCAGCAGGCTGAGTGAGAACGCCGCAATCGCCAGCATCAGGGTCCAGTTGCGGAAGGCGCCACTTTTTTCCGTGACGGCCTGGGAATGAATCAGTGCGGTCCCGACCAGCCAGGGCATGAAAGAGGCGTTCTCAACCGGGTCCCAGAACCACCATCCTCCCCAACCGAGCTCGTAATACGCCCACCAGCTCCCCAGTGCGATGCCGACGGTGAGAAACGTCCAGGCAATGTGAGTCCAGGGGCGGGACCAGCGCACCCATTCCCGGGTCACCTGGCGTCCGAGCAGGGCGGCGACCGCGAAGGCGAATGACACCGAGAAACCGACATAGCCCATGTACAGCATCGGTGGATGCACGATCAGGCCGGGATCCTGCAGCAGCGGGTTCAGATCCATGCCCTCGGCGGCGCCCGGCAGCAGGCGGGCGAAGGGATTGGATGTGTACAGGATGAACAGCAGGAAACCGGCGCTGATCCAGCCCAGTACGCCCAGCACACGGGCCCGGAATGCCTCGGGAAGCCTGCGGCTGAAAAGCGCCACTGCGGCCGTCCAGGCCGACAACACCAGCGACCACAGCAGCAGCGAGCCCTCGTGCGCGCCCCATACGGCAGAGAAACGGTAACCGGCGGGCAGGCGGGAGTTGCTGTTGCGCGCGACGTACTCGATGGAAAAGTCCAGGGTCAGAAACGCGTAAGTCAGCAGCCCGAAGGCAGTTCCGACCAGAGCGAACTGAACCAGCGCGGCCTGCGAACCGATCCGCATCAGTCGTGAATTGGCGGTGTGCGCTCCGAGCAGCGGCAAGGTACCCATCAGCAGGGCGACGAGCAGGGCACCCAGCAGCAGAACCTGTCCCAGTTCTCCGGTCATGGGGCTTCAGCCTTCCCGGTCCGATGAACCGGCTGCCGCCGGGTGTCCGGCTTTTTCCAGGGCATCGGCAACTTCGGGCGGCATGTAGTTCTCGTCGTGTTTCGCCAGCACTTCGGTCGCTGCGAATTCGCCGCTGCCGTCGAGCGACCCCCGTGCGATGACGCCCTGGCCCTCGCGAAACAGGTCGGGAAGTATGCCCACGTAGCGAACCGGAATTTCGGCCAGACCGTCGGTAACGACGAAGCGCACGGCGAGGCCGTCGGGTTCGCGTTCGGTACTGCCGGTCTTGACCAGCCCGCCGAGGCGGAACTGGCGGTCTGCCGGCATTTCCAGTTCGGCAACCTCACTGGGGCTCTGGAAGTACAGCAGGTTCTGCTGCAGCGAATAGAACGTGATGGCCGCCGCGACGCCGACTCCGACGAGAATCAGCAGGGTGGCGATCAGGCGGCGTTTACGCGTGGGTGTCATGGGTGGGGTCCGTGCGATTGACCTGTTTCAGATAGTCGATGGTGCGCCTTCTGCGCAATACCGGGGCCAGCGCGGTCCAGATGAGTACGATCGCGCTGATGGCGTAGGCTGACCAGATAAACGGTTGATGGTTCATCAGACCTGCTCTCCGTGTTCGGATCCATGCTGGCCGGTCCCCGGTTGTTCGGAGCCTTGCTGTTCGGAGCCTTGCTGTTCGGACAACGGCAGTTCGGACGTCGGCTGCCGGGCGATCAACTTCTGCGCCCATCCCTTGCGCAGGTCCTGCTCCAGGAGCATCGCACGGGCGCGATCCAACAGGTTCGCGGCATAGAACAACTTGGTGGCGATGGCCATGATCAGCAAGGGCCAGAGCATGCTCGGATGAATGTTACTTCCGGTCACGCCAATGCTACTGCCCTGGTGCAGGGTGTTCCACCACTTCACCGAAAAGTGAATGATGGGCAGATTGACGAGCCCCACCAATGCCAGCAGGCAGGCGGCCCGCGCCGCCTTGCGCGGTTCATCGAAGGCGCTGTAGAGCCCGATGACCCCGAGGTAGAGAAACAGCAGCACCAGTTCGCTGGTCAACCGTGCGTCCCAGACCCAGTACGTGCCCCAGGTCGGGCGTCCCCACAGGGAACCGGTCACCAGTGCCACCAGGGTGAACGCCGCGCCCACGGGGGCCGAACTCATGGCCAGTATTTCGGCGATGCGGATGCGCCAGACCAGCGCGATGAAGCCAAAAGTGGCCATGACGGCATAAATCAGCATGGACATCCATGCCGCCGGGACATGGATGTACATGATGCGGAAGCTCTCGCCCTGCAGATAATCCGGTGGCGCCCGGAACAGGCCGAGGTAAAGGCCCCAGGCGGCCAGCAATCCGAAGCCCAGCCACAGCCATGGAGCCAGGCGCGCGGCGAACCCGTAGAACCACGGGGGCGATCCGGTGCGATGGAAAAACAGGACAAGGGCGTTTTTCCGCGGTTTGTGGCCAGAATGCGTGTTCATAACGAGGTTCGGTGGTCAGGACAGGCTGATTTTAAGGGCGGCGGCGGCCGCAAACGGAGCGAGTGTGACAGATGTTATCAGGCCCGCGAGCAGCAGTCCGAGGAACGGGCCATACGGCAGTCCGTCAGCCGCTGCCATGATGCCGCCGGTAGCGATGATCAGCACCGGGACATACAGCGGAAAGACCAGCAGCGAAAGCAGTTGCCCGCCACGCCGCAAGCTGACGGTCAAGCCGACGCCGATCGCGCCCAGCAGACTGAGAATGGGCGTACCGAGCGCAAGGCTGGCCACCAGTACTGACACCGATGAGGCGGGCAGGTTCAACCAGATCGCCAGCAGGGGTGACAACGCGACGATGGGCAGGCCCGCCAGCAGCCAGTGCGCGAGCACCTTGGCCATCACCAGCAGCGAAACCGGGTGGCCGGAGAGCACGAATTGTTCGATGGATCCATCCTCGAAATCGGTGCGGAACAGACTGTCCAGCGAGATGACCGTGGCCAGAAGCGCCGCAATCCAGATCACGCCCGGCGCTATCCGCGCCAGCAGCGCGGGCCCGGGTCCGATACCGAGCGGAAACAGGCTGACGACGACCAGCAGGAAGATCACCGGGAACAACAGTTCGCCGCGGCGCCGAATCGCCAGCAGCAGGTCACGTCGCAGCAATGCCAGAAACGCGCGGGTCATGGACGGGGCCTGCGCATTCACGAGCCGGTGCCGGCCTTGAGGGCGAGTTCGTCTTCGACCGGCACTTGCGGCCGATGATTGCCGTGGGTGGCCATTACACAGGCACCTCCGCGGGCCAGGTGGCTGGCCAACAGTTCATCGACTCGTGAGCAACCTTCGGTATCGAGATTCGAATAGGGTTCGTCCAGCAACCACAGTCGGGCGGGGCTCAGCAGCAAACGGGCCAGCGCACACCGCTTGCGCTGCCCGGCGGACAGCGTGCGGGCCAGTTGTCCGGCCACGCGGCGCAGGCCAAGCGCATCGATCGCAGTCGCGGCAGAAGTGGTTCCGGTGCCCATGAAGTTACTGAAAAATTTCAGGTTTTCCTCAACGCTGAGGTCGTCCTTCAATGCGAGTTGGTGGCCCACGTAGGCGATCCGGTCCGCCGTGATCCCCACGCGGCCCGCCGTCGGTTCCAGCAGACCCGCCAAAACGCGGATCAGGGTGGTTTTCCCCGAACCGTTGGCTCCGGTTATCCGCAACAACTCGCCAGCGCCGAGCCGGAACGACACGGGCTGGAAAACCGGCGCGAAAAAGCGCTCATAAACAAGCTGATCGACCGAAATCATTGCGATGTGACAACACCTGGGGCAGGTCTCCTGGCTATGCTACGGACTCCCTCGGGGCAAGTCCATCCGCCGGGGTCCGGAAATGGGTGGGAAACATCGCGCCGCAGATTGGATGCACGCCAGTGCGCGGTTTTCCGGTCCCTGATCCGATGGAGCGGATGGAGTGCCCGGGTTTCCCGCCTGTTGTCGTTGAGTGCGTCCGGTGTGTCGGGTGTGTCGGCGCCACCGGGCTGATAGGCTACGCCTCCCGTATCGGTATGCGGAGGATGGAGTAAAGGCTACATGACGAATTTTGACTACGACCTGTTTGTGATCGGCGCCGGTTCCGGTGGTGTTCGCGCCGCGCGCATCGCGGCGGCCCACGGAGCGCGGGTGGGGATCTGCGAGGAAAGCCGGGTTGGCGGTACCTGTGTGATCCGGGGTTGCGTGCCCAAGAAACTGATGGTGTACGCGTCGCATTTCGCGGAGGACTTCGAGGATGCGGCCGGCTATGGCTGGAACGTGGGTTCGGCACGGTTCAGCTGGCCGCAACTGATTGCCGCCAAGGATCGGGAAATCGACCGGCTGAATAGCGTGTATCTGCGGCTACTGGAGGAATCGGGCGTCACGCTCTATCCGGTGACCGGCACCTTCGAGGACGCGCATCATCTGCGCCTGGGCGACCAGGTGGTCAGTGCCGAACGCATCCTGATCGCCACCGGGGGCCACCCGTGGATGCCGGATATTCCGGGGTCCGAACTGGCCATTACATCGGACGACGTGTTTCATCTGCCGGACCTGCCGCGCCGGATCGTCGTGGTGGGTGGTGGCTACATCGCCATCGAATTCGCTGGCGTGTTCAACGGACTGGGTTCGGAGGTGGTTCAGGTGTACCGCGGCGACCGGCTGTTGCGCGGGTTCGACGGCGACGTCCGGAATTTTGTGGGCGAGGAAGTCTGCCGCAAGGGCATCGACCTGAAATTCGAATGCAATGTCAGCGCCATTGAACAGGAGAATGGTGCTCTCCGGGTCGCCCTGGACAACGGGGAAACCCTGATGGCCGACCAGGTCCTGTTCGCGACCGGTCGGGTGCCCAATGTGCGCGGATTGCACCTGCCAGCCGCCGGCGTCGACATGCACCCGGGCGGATGGGTGCTGGTGGATGAATTCTCGCGGACCAATGTGCCGCACATCTTCGCGGTGGGTGATGTGACCAACCGGGTGAACCTGACCCCGGTGGCCATCCATGAGGGTCACGCGTTCGCCGACACGGAATTCGGCGGTCAGCCTCGCTGCGTCAGTCACGATTATGTTCCGTCGGCGGTATTCAGTCAGCCTCCGGTGGGAACCGTAGGGCTCAGCGAGGAGGACGCACACACGCATTTTGGCGAGATCGACGTCTATAAATCCACGTTCCGGCCGCTCAAGCACACCCTCACAGGACGTGACGAACGCATGTTGATGAAACTCATCGTGGACAAAGAGACTCAAAAGGTCATCGGTGTCCACGTGGTGGGCATGGACGCGGCCGAGATTGTTCAGGGCTTCGCCGTGGCAGTAAAATCAGGTTTGACCAAGGAACAATTTGACGCGACCGTCGGTATTCACCCCACAGCGGCGGAAGAGTTGGTCACCATGCGTACTCCGGTGGGAGACTGAGTTCACGGACGAGGCACGAAGTATGAGTAGTTCGAATCGGTTATTTCGCATCCTGGCCGGCGCTTTGACGTTGGCTATGACCGCCACGGTTCCCGTTCACGCTGCCGGTGAGCGGGTGGAAGGGTTGCAGCGTTACGTGGTCGAGTTTCAGGATGCGCCACTGGCGGCCTACGACGGCGGTGTGTTGATGCTGCCGGATGCGGCCGGTAGCGAGCGTCTTGAGGCCACCAGTCCCACCGTGACGGGGATGGGTAAACTCAATGTCCGCTCTCCCCGGTCCCAGGCCTATCTGCGCTACCTCGATGACACCCACGGCGCCTTCCGACTCGAAGCCGCACAGTTGCTGGGCCGGACTGTCGATCCGGTGCATGTGTATCGCAATGCTCTCAATGGCATGGTCCTGGACCTTACACCGGCCGAAGCCGCTGAACTTTCCGGGTCGCCGATGGTGCGCTCGATCGCGGCGGATACCCGGCACCGTCTTGAAACCGATGCGGGTCCGGAATGGATGGGTGCCGGCTCGTTGTGGAACGGCACGGCAGGCTTCCCCGCGAGTGAGGGTGAGGGCGTGGTGGTCGGCGTGATCGATTCCGGCATCAACTGGGATCATCCATCGTTCGCGGACCCGGCCAACGACGGTCATAACCACGTCAATCCATTCGGTGACACGCTTGGGTTGTGCGAGATGGAAGATGTGCCGTGCAACAACAAGCTCGTGGGGGTCTACGATTTCGTCGAGGACGATCCGGGCACGAGCGATGTGGTCGAAGAAAACACCAATGGCAAGGACAACTCCGGTCACGGTTCGCACGTGGCCGGAATCGCCGTGGGCAACCGGATCAACGTAACCCTCAACGGAACGGTCAATACCCGGCTGTCGGGGGTCGCGCCCCATGCCAACCTGGTGGCCTATCGGGTGTGCTATATCGGCGACCCCCCGGCGGACGATGGCGGTGGATGCCTGGGTTCGGCCATCCTGTCGGCCATCGACCAGGCCATCGCCGATGGTGTGGATGTGATCAATTATTCGATTGGGACCGACGCGTTCAGCCCCTGGAGCCCCGGCAGTATCCCAATCGCGTTTCGCAACGCCCGCAATGCCGGCATATTCGTGGTGACCTCCGGCGGTAATTCCGGTCCGAATCCGGGAACGGTCGGATCGCCGGCGAATGCGCCGTGGGTGGTGGCGGCCGGAAACGCCACGCATAACCGCGTCTTCGGTAGCCTGGTCGAAAATCTCTCGGGCGGCGTGAATCCGCCCGAGGATATCGTGGGCGCCAGCCTGAGCGGAGGGATCGGTACACGTCCCATCGTTCATGCCAAGGACTTCGGGTTTCCGCTGTGCGGTACCGGGCCGGCCGAATTGGGCTCCTCCTGCGGTGACAACACGGGTGCCAGCAACCCCTGGCAGGGCCAGACGCCGTTCAACGGTGAAATCGTGGTGTGTGACCGCGGCACCTACGGTCGGGTGGAGAAGGGCAAGAATGTGATGCTGGCCGGTGCCGGCGGCTTCATCCTCGCCAATACGGACGCCGAGGGTGAAAGCATCGTGGCGGATGATCATTGCCTGCCGGCGAGCCATATCGGAGCCGCGGACGGCAATACCATGCGTACCTGGCTGGATTCCGGGGCCAACCACCAGGGCGGCATATCGGGCTTCGTGCTGGCCGAAGCGGACCGATTCGGCGACCAGTTGAGCGCCAGCAGTTCACGCGGCCCGGTGCTCGAGCCGGTGCAGGATACGCTCAAGCCCAACGTGATCGCACCGGGAACGTCCATCCTGTCGGCTTCGGAAGTGGAGCAGCAGTTCACGGTGTTGTCCGGAACATCCATGGCCTCGCCGCACGTCGCGGGTGCTGCGGCTTTGTTGCTGTCGGTGAATCCGTCCTGGAGCCCGGCCCAGATCGCCTCCTCGCTTGAACTGACGGCAAGTGCCGATCTGGCCACGGACATCGATGGCGAAGCGGCCAATCCGCATGAACGTGGAGCAGGCAGGCCCCAGCTCGGCGATGCGGCCAATGCCGGTTTCTTCCTCGACGTGAGTAACCAGGAATTCGTCAATGCGAATCCGTCACTGGGCGGAGAGCCGCGTGACCTGAATCTGCCGGCGCTGGTTCATTCGGCCTGCGCGGGTACATGCTCGTTCCAGCGCACGGTCACGGATCAGATGGGGGGTGGCAGTTGGAGTTACTCGGCCGTGCATTTTCCCGCGGGTACCGGTGTGACCGTGACGCCCGCCAATTTCACCTTGAGCAACGGCGGTTCGCGAACGCTGGACATCGAAATCGATGTCGAGTCATCGGGCATCGTCGGCGAATGGGTGTACGGCGATGTCGTGTTTTCCGCCGCGGGCTCGCCTGATCTGGTGATGACAGTGGCTGTTTATGCCAGCGGCGGCGACCTGCCCGATGTGTGGTTTATCGACGATGACCGCAGCACCGGATGGACGGACTTCCAGTTGTCCGATCTCGCGGCCATGCCCGATGCGACCTTCCTGAGTGGCGGACTGGTCGCCCCGACGCGGACGGTGCAAAACCTGATGCAGGACCCGACAGCCAGCGATCCGGCTGTTGAAAAAGGCCGCCTGCCACGAACCGAGAACGAAGACCCCTTCGATGGTGGGTCGGGAGTCTTCACGGTATGGCACAACCTGCCTCAAGGCGGCTTGTGGCTGCATGCGGAAACCCTTGCTTCCACGGCGGCCGATCTCGACCTGTTCGTCGGCCGCGATGACAACCTGGACAATGACGCCGACGAAAACGAGGTGCTGTGCGAGAGCACGACATCCGGTGACATCGAAAACTGCGATCTGTACAACCTGGAGCCCGGCAACTACTGGATCGTGGTGCAGAACTGGGACGGTACCCAGAACGGGGGTGACGAGGCCACCTTGCTCAGCGCCGCCGTCGATGCATCGGATGGATCGCGCCTGGTCGTCAGCGGTCCGGGCATAGTCGGCAAGAATGACGAATTCACGCTGCGCGCGAGTTGGAGTGACATTTCGGCGCTGCCCGGCGAACAAGTGCTGGGCGCCATTGGAATCGGTACCCGACGTGATGTTCCCAATAACATCGGCGTGATCCCGGTGCGCTTCAACCGAACCGGCATCGCTACGCCCCAGACCCTGCCCCTGTTCGCCGGGGAGACCCAGCGGTTCGCGTTGGCGGGCAATGCGCAGCACGACCGCATCTTCATTGATATCCCGCCCGGTGTGACTGCTCTGGACGTGTCCGCGCAGGGCCGCAACTCCAGCCAGAGCGACGCGCTGAGCCTGGAACTGTTCCGCCAGGACTTCGGCACGGCCCTCGACAACCCGCCTTTCGACGAGAACCCCGGAGGCCTGGCCGCGGCCGGATCCGCGAACGGGTCCGGTGGCAACGGGCCACAGGTTTCGCTGAACGGAACCGTCACGCCTGGACGTTATTTCGTACGCGTCAGCAATGGCAGCGGCAGCCCGGCCGCGGTCAGCCTGCTGGCCAGCGTGTCTTCGTCGACTTCGACGCTCACACCGCACCGGGGCCTGTGGGATTTCGACCGTGGAATCGCCCAGGGCGCCGAGTGGAATGCCGTTGGTGACTTCCGGTTCGCCGTCTGGTACGCCTACGACAAGGCGGGCCAGCCCACGTGGTACATCGCCAGCGGGCCGGAGCAGGTCGGGAACATCTGGGTCGCGGATCTGTTGCGGGTGACCAACGACGGCAGCGAGCAGCAGGAGAAACGCGTCGGACGGCTGGCCATGACCTTCCTCGCCGACAATGAAGTCATCATGGCGTACTCGGTGCTCGGTGCCGCCGGATTCGATCCGATGCATCCGAACGGTCCCAACACCTGTCCCGACATCGGAGGGCTCAAGAGCTATACCGGCCACTGGTACCGGGGGGTGAGCGGGCTCGGCGGATCAACCGTTCTGGTGTACGCATCGGCACAGGCCCAGGTTCATTACCTGTTTGATGCGGTGGGCGTGCCGCGCTGGGTGCTGGCGGCGGACGACGGCAATCAGTCAGCCACGGCCGAGGTCATTCCGATGCTGCAGTTCGAGGGTTTTTGCGCCACCTGTGCGCCCACGGCCGTCGATTTCGACACGATGGGCACCGTGACGCGTACCTTCGGCACGCAAACCAGCGGTAGCTGGACGCTGGACATCGGTCTGCTGCCGCCCTTGTCGCAGACGGTTAACCGTACCGACAGCATCGAGAAATTGTCAGACACCCTGGCCTGTCCCTAAGGGTCGTTCAACGCTGTCTCGCGGGCTGCCCGGGTTGCCGGGCACCCGCAGCTTTCTGATTCGGGGAAGGGATGAATCCGGATGTGCGATCGGGTTGCGAGCGGCTCAGTTCTTTCTGTCGGCCCAGGTCCGTATCAGGGCGACCAGGCGCGCGCAGTCTTCGTAGCGATTGTAAAGCGGCACCGGAGCCACGCGGATCACGTCCGGCTCGCGCCAATCGGGCAGGGCGCCGGAATGTTCGAGACATTCGAACAAGGCCCGGCCTGCATCGCGCCCGGCTCGCACCCGCAGCGACAACTGGCATCCGCGCCGGTCGTCTTCGAGCGGGGTGATGATCTCGAGAACGTCGTCGAGTTCACGTTGAATGGCTGCGGCCAGCCAGCCCGTCATATCCAGTGATTTCGCCCGCAGACGGTCGAGTCCCGCCTCGGCAAACACCTGCAGCGAGCCCAGCAGGGGTGCGATCGCCAGGGTGGGGGGTGTTGACAGCACCCAGGCTTCGACGCCGGGCGCCGGGTCGAACTCCGGGGCCATGCGAAAGCGGGTTGCCAGGTCATTGCCGAACCAGCCGTTGAAACGGGGCAGGTCGGTCCGCCGGTCGTAGCGTTTGTTGACATACATTCCGGCAATCGCACCCGGCCCGGCGTTGAGGTACTTGTACGTGCACCAGGCTGCGAAGTCGCAGTCGCTCTCCCCCAGCGCCACCGGCACGTTGCCGATGGCATGGGCGAGGTCGAAACCGACCCGGGCGCCGGCTGCCCGCGAGGCGGCTGCAATGCGTGGCAGATCGAAAACCTGGCCGGTCGCGTACTGTACGCCGGGCCACAGGACCAGCGCCACGGTGTCGCCCGAGCGTTCCAGATAGTCCTCGATGTCCGTTTCGTCCAGCAAGCGGCGGCCGTCGGCGGATTCCAGTTCCACCAGACATTCATCCGGGTCCAGGCCGTGAAACCGAATCTGTGATTCCACCGCGTAGCGGTCCGAAGGGAACGCCTGTTTTTCGATGACGATGCGGGTGCGCCGTCCTTCGGGGCGGTAAAAACTGACCATGCCGAGGTGCAGATTGACGGTCAGTGTGTTCATCGCGATCACTTCGCCGGGTTCCGCGCCGGTGAGTTCAGCCAGTCCTTCGCGCAGCAGTTCGTGGTAGCGGGTCCAGGGCCGCTCACCGGTGAAATGCCCCTCCACTCCGCGTTCCTTCCAGGCCTGCATGACTTCGCCAAGGGCCGCTTCGGAGGCCTGGTGCAGCAGGCCCAGGGAGTTGCCGGTGAAGTAGAGTGTGTCGCTGCCGTCCGTATGGCGCGGAATGCTGAATCCCGAACGGAAATGACGCAGGGGATCGGCCGCATCGCGTTCTCTCGCCGCGGCGAGCAGATGTTGGGTCGGGTCACTCGGGTTCATGCGCGCTCCTGCAACGGGTTCCTCGAATCTACCGGGGAGAATAAAACAAGACACGGGTCAACGGGGCATGGATTGAGTCGATCACGCCGGATTTTTCTCTGTCGGGGTAGAATGCGGCCCCCTGGAACCCGAGTTCTGAATCGCCACCCATGCACCGCAGTGATTTTCAATACGACCTGCCGCCGGAGCTGATCGCGCAGCAGCCCCTGGCGCGCCGTTCCGACAGTCGCCTGCTGCAGGTCAGCCGCGGGAACGCTACCTTGTCCGATCGGGTGTTCCGGGATTTGCCGGAGCTCCTGGAGCCGGGTGACCTGCTGGTATTCAACGACACCCGGGTGCTGCCGGCGCGCCTGTTCGCCCGCAAACCTTCCGGAGGACGGGTGGAGATTCTGCTGGAGCGCCTGCTGGACGAGCAGCGGTGCATCGCCCAGCTGCGCGTCAGCAAGCCGCCGCGCGCGGGCGGCTCCCTGCTGCTCGAGGACGGCACCGAACTCGCGGTGGATGGCAGAGAGGATGCTTTTTTTCGCCTGCGCAGTCCGGCGGCGCCGCTGGCGGAGATCGTGGAGAAACTCGGCCATATGCCGCTGCCTCCCTATATCGATCGCGAGGACACCGCGGAAGACAGCGAACGCTACCAGACGGTCCTGGCGCAGAGGCCCGGCGCCGTGGCCGCGCCGACGGCCGGGCTGCATTTCGACACTGATTTGCTGGAACGTCTGGAGCGGCGCGGAATCCGCCGGTGTTCGGTCACCCTGCATGTGGGGGCGGGAACCTTTCAGCCGGTCAGGGCCGAACGCATCGAGGATCACCGCATGCATGCCGAATATCTCGAGGTTCCTGAGTCCGTCTGCGAAGCGGTTGCCGGGACCAAAGCCGGCGGTGGCCGGGTCATCGCGGTCGGTACCACTTCGGTCCGCAGCCTGGAGACGGCGGCCCGTGATGGCGGACTGCGGCCATACGCGGGCGACAGCCGATTGTTCATTTATCCTGGATTCGACTTCCGGGTGATTGACGGTATGATCACCAACTTCCATCTTCCCGAGTCCACGCTGCTGATGCTGGTCAGCGCATTCGCCGGTTTGGACACGATTCGATTCGCCTATGCCCACGCCATTGACGAGCAATACCGGTTTTTCAGTTACGGCGATGCCATGTTGTTGACCTGATGCCATGAATTTTCAGTTGATCCAAACCGATGGCCCGGCGCGGCGCGGTCGCCTGGAATTCGAGCGCGGCAGTGTCGAGACACCGGCCTTCATGCCGGTGGGCACCTACGGCACGGTCAAGGCCATGACGCCGGCCGAGGTACGTGGTACCGGTGCCGATATCATTCTCGGCAATACCTTCCACCTGATGTTGCGCCCCGGGGTCGACATTATCCGGGCACATGGTGATCTGCACGATTTCATGTGTTGGGACCGTCCCATCCTGACCGACTCCGGCGGGTTTCAGGTGTGGAGCCTGGCCGAGCGCCGCAAGATCACGGAACAGGGTGTGACCTTCGCCTCGCCGGTGGACGGATCGCGGGTGTTCCTGGGGCCTGAAGAATCGATGGCCGTGCAGCGCGCGCTGGGCTCCGACATCGTCATGGTGCTGGATGAATGCACCCCGTATCCGGCCACTGAATCCCAGGCCCGTTCGTCGATGGAGCTCTCGCTTCGCTGGGCCGAACGGTCGCGGCGTGCGCATGAAGGCAATCCTTCGGCGCTGTTCGGTATCGTGCAGGGTGGCATGTACGAGAATCTGCGCCGGGTTTCCGCCCGGGGATTGCAGGAAATTGGTTTCGACGGGTATGCCATCGGAGGCCTGTCGGTGGGCGAACCTGAGGCGGACCGCGACCGGGTGCTGGAATGCACCACGCCTGAGTTGCCGGAACACCGGCCCCGGTATCTGATGGGGGTGGGGCGGCCCGAGGACATCCTGGCCGGGGTGCAGCGTGGTATCGACATGTTCGATTGCGTGATGCCGACCCGCAATGCGCGTAACGGCTACCTGTTCACCAGCCGGGGCGTGATCAAGATTCGAAACGCCCGTTACGGGTCGGATACCCGGCCGCTCGATCCGGAGTGTGGCTGCGAGACCTGCCGGCTTTACTCACGGGCCTACCTGAAGCACCTGGAACGCTGCAACGAGATCCTCGGCGCCCGGCTGATGACCTTGCACAATCTTTATTTTTATCAGGAACTCATGCGCGGCATCCGTGCGTCCGTTGAAGCGGGGACGTTTGACGAATTCCGGCGGGGATTCCTGGACAAACAGGCAATGGGGCCGGAATAGGTGGTGCTTTCGCCGGTGCCCACGCGGTTTCGGCACCGTGCGGCGTGTGCGGTTTCGTGCTCGAGAAGGCGCCAATCGACCGGATGCGGTGCCTGACGGGGCGGGGGCGGGTCCGAACGAATCCACGGGGCATAGGCGGCTACCCGCGATTGATTTATAATGCCCGGCTTACCTGCGGGCCGGTCGTAGCCGAAGGGGTGAGCCGTCGATTGAATTGACCCAAACGGCCCCCATATCCGCACCATAACGCCAAGTAGAGGTTTTTCATGGATTTCTTCATTTCCAGCGCGTACGCACAGGCGCCGAGCGGCGGAGCGGAGGGCGGACTGCTCTCGTTCCTTCCCCTGATCATCATCTTCGTGGTGTTCTATTTCCTGCTCATTCGCCCGCAAACCAAGCGCGCCAAGGAGCATCGTCAACTGGTGGCCAATCTGTCCAACGGCGACGAGGTGGTGACCAACGGCGGAATGCTGGGACGGATCACCAACGTGGGCGAATCGTTCGTCACCGTCGAACTGGCTGACAATGTCAGCGTCAAACTGCAGAAACACGCAGTCGCCAGCGTCATGCCCAAGGGCACGATCAAATCGGCCTGAGTCGACCGGCCGGCCCCATTCTGCTTCCCGAGGCCAGAAAATGAATCAATACCCCGCCTGGAAGTACGCCCTTATTCTTGCCGTATTGTTGTGCGGCGCGATTTACGCGCTGCCCAATCTCTACGGCGAAGATCCGGCGTTGCAGGTTACCTCCGCGCGCGGCTTCGCGCTGCCGCTGGATCTCACGACGACCATCGATGATGCCCTGGTGGTCGAGAAAATCTCCTACAAGAGCCGCGAGCAGGCGGGCAACCGTCTTCTGTACCGTTTCAGTTCCGCCGAGGATCAATTGCTGGCGGCTGATGTGGTGAAGGCCAAGCTCGGAGAACAGTACATCGTGGCGCTCAACCTGGCCCATGCGACGCCGGACTGGCTGCGCGCGCTCGGCGGCAAGCCGATGACCCTCGGTCTGGACCTGCAGGGCGGTGTTCACTTTCTGATGCAGGTGGACATGGATACCGCACGGGGGCAGCAGCTCGACCGTTTCGTGGACGACATTCGTGTTGCGCTGCGTGACGAGAGCATCCGTTACGTCTCGGTTCGTCGTGAAGGCCAGGGATTACTGGCCCTGCTGCGTTCCGCGGAGGACCGCGATCGGGCGCTGAGCATTATCCGGGCCGACCAGAGCCTGCAGGGCCTGGACCTGGACGAAACCGAGACGGGTGAATACTTCGGCATCTCGGCGAAAGTTCAGGAACAGCAGCTGCTCGACCTGCAGCAAACGGCTTTGCGCCAGAACATCACCACCCTGCGCAACCGGGTAAATGAACTCGGCGTGGCCGAGCCCGTGATTCAGCAACAGGGCGCGGACCGGGTCGTTGTGCAGCTTCCGGGCGTACAGGATACGGTGCAAGCGAAGAAAATCATCGGTGCCACCGCCACCCTGGAATACCGTGCCGTGGACGAGCAGAACGATCCCTTCACGGCCGCACAGTCGGGGCGTGTGCCGCCGGAATCCCGCCTGTATTACGACAACACCGGGCAGCCGGTGCTACTCAAGAAGCGGCTTATCGTTTCCGGTGATCAACTCATCGGGGCTTCTTCCGGATTCGACCAGCAGACCGGCGAACCGCAGGTCAGCGTCACCCTGGATGGTGTGGGTGCCAAGCGCATGCTGGATTTCACCCGCGACAACGTGGGGAACCGCATGGCGGTGGTGTACATCGAGCAGAAGCCGGGTGGTCGCCGCACCGAGGAAGTCATCAGCGTGGCCGTTGTGCGTGAGCCTTTCGGCAAGCGGTTTCAGACCACCGGGCTCGACTCGATGGACGAGGCCAGCCAACTGGCGTTGCTGCTGCGGGCCGGCGCGCTCGCCGCCCCGATGGAGATCGTCGAGGAACGCACGGTGGGCCCGAGCCTGGGCGCGGACAACGTCGCCCAGGGCTTCAAGTCGGTCATGATCGGCTTCATCCTGGTATTGGTTCTGATGTCGCTTTACTACCGGGTGTTCGGCCTGGTGGCCGATCTGGCCCTGTTCACCAACCTGGTACTGATTGTTGCACTGCTGTCCATGCTGGGTGCGACGCTGACCATGCCGGGTATCGCGGGTATCGTTCTGACCGTGGGCATGGCTGTCGACGCCAACGTCTTGATCTACGAGCGCATCCGCGAAGAGATTCGCAACGGCAACACGCCTCAGGCCAGTATCCGGGCGGGTTACGACAAGGCTTTCTCGACCATCGCGGATGCCAACATCACCACTTTGATCGCCGCCTTCGTGTTGTTCCTGTTCGGTACCGGACCAATCAAGGGCTTTGCGGTCACCCTGTCGCTCGGCATCCTGACGTCGATGTTCACGGCCATCATGGGTACCCGTGCGGTGGTCAACCTGATATACGGCGGGCGTAAACGTATCGCCAAGCTGGCGATCTGAGGTCCAGAATGAAACTTCTCAAAGAGAAAACCCGTTACGATTTTCTGAAGTTCAGTTCAGCCGCGGTCATCGTGTCGGCCGCGCTGATCGTGCTCAGTATCGGTTCGCTTGCCACACGCGGGCTGAATTTCGGTCTCGACTTCACCGGCGGTACCCTGATCGAGGTCAGTTATCCCAAAGCGCCTCGCATTGCCGATGTTCGCGACAATCTGGAAAGCCAGGGGTTCGGCGACGCGGTGGTGCAGACTTTCGGGGCTGCCACGGACATTGTCGTTCGCATCCCCCCGCGCGACACCGACAGCGAAGACTCCGCCGGCTCCACTGAAGAAAGCAATGCAGAACTTTCAACCGAGGTTCTGGCGGCGCTGCAGCAGAATGTGGAGGGCACCGTTGAAATGCGCCGCGTTGAATTCGTCGGGCCGCAGGTCGGCCAGGATTTGACGGAGCAGGGTATTCTGGCCGTGGTTTATGCCCTGATCGGCATCTTCATCTACGTGATGTTCCGGTTCCAGTGGCGCTTCTCGGTAGGTGCCGTCGTGGCCGTGGTGCACGACATCCTCATCAGCATGGGCTTGCTTTCGCTGCTCCAGATCGAATTCGATTTGACGGTGGTGGCGGCGCTGCTGGCGGTTATCGGTTACTCGCTGAACGACACCATCGTGTTGTTCGACAGGATTCGTGAGAACTTCCCGCGCATGCGCAAGTCGTTGCCGAGGGATGTGATCAACGCGTCGATCAACGAGGTGCTGTCGCGCACGATCATGACCTCGCTGACCACCCTGTTGGTGTTGATCGCCCTGTTCATCTTCGGTGGCCAGATCATTCACGCATTCGCCTATACCCTGATCGTCGGCGTTGTCATCGGTACCTACTCGTCCATCTACGTGGCCTCGACCAGCCTGCTTTTCCTGGGGGTCAGCAAGTACGACCTGCTCGAAGTCGAAAAGGAAGGGGCCAACGCAGTCGACAGCCGGCCCTGACCGCCGCCGCGCAATCCCACACGGACCGGGCCGGAATCCTGACGCCCGGTCCGTGGCTCTCGGGTAGAATGACTCCAATGCCGTTCTCCGGCCCCGGATCATGAAACTGCCCCGCGAATTCATCCGCCTGCCGCTTACTTTCGACGCCGAACGCATGGCTGCGGAAGTCGCCGATCTGCCCGCGCAGGCCTGGCAGGCCCATCCCCTGAATTATTCGGGCAACTCCGCGGTGCCCCTGGTCTCGGTGAATGGCGAGGCGAACGACTTTTTCGCCGGCCCCATGGCCGAGACTCCCTGGTTGAAGCGTTCGCCCTATCTGCGCCAGATGCTGGCCAGCTTCGGTGTGGTATTCGGGCGCTCCCGGCTGATGGGGCTTGCCGGTGGTTCCGAGGTTCCGTTGCACTGCGACATCAATTACCACTGGTTCAGCCGGGTGCGAATTCACGTGCCCATCGTGACCTGGCCGGACGTGCGGTTTCATTGCCACGATCAGGCTATCCACATGGCTGCCGGAGAAGCGTGGATTTTCGACAACTGGAAAGTGCACCGCGTGGTCAATCCAACATCCGGGCTCCGGGTGCACCTGGTGGCGGACACCCTGGGGTCTTCGTCGTTCTGGAACCTGGTCGACGACGTACTTGCAGCAGATCAGCCGGGTTCCGAAGCACCCGCGATGCGCCAGGTTCCGTTTGACGATTCGAGCCTGCCGGAATTGCTGCTGGAGCAGGTGAATACGCCCGATGTGATGCACCCGTCGGAAGCGAACAACCTGACTGAAGACCTCATCCGCGACCTCGAGGCTTCGGGTGATCAAAATCCCCCGATTCAGGTGCGATCGTTCGTGCGGGCGGTGCGCGCCTTCTGCCAGGACTGGACGGCCCTGTGGGCCCGCTTCGGGGACGCGCGCGAGGCCTGGCCGCAATATGAACAGCGCCGCGACGCGTTGCTGCGTGAGTTGGTCGCGATGCGCAAACCGCTGGTTCTCGCCAGCAATGAACGCGTTGCCCAGAAGGTGATGCTGTCTCGTGTTCTGGTCGCCTGCGTACATCGGCCCTTGCCGGGAATGAACGAGATCCAGTTCGGGGGCTGATCCGGACATGAACACGCCGCCCGGCTCATTGCCCGATTTCGACCGACTCTTCGACCGGCCGGTGATCATCCTGGCGGCGCCGCGTTCCGGTAGCACACTGCTGTTCGAGACCCTGTCCCAGTCGCCGGATGTGTGGACCATTGGCGCTGAGAGTCACCACATCATCGAAAGCCTGCCGGCGTTGAATCCCAATGCCGGAAAAGTGACCGACAATCGCCTCGATGCCCGGCATGCGAGGCCGCGAATCGTAACGATGCTGCGACGGCGGTTCGCCCGTTTTCTGCGGGATCGTGATGGGCGGGAATTTTTTCATCACCGGGACAGGGAACGGTTGCGTTTCGTGGAGAAGACGCCCAAAAATGCGCTGCGGCAGCCGTTTCTCGACAGTGTTTTTCCCGGAGCCCGTTACATTTTCCTGTTCCGCGACGTGCGGGCGAACCTCAGCAGTATGATCGAAGCGTGGCGGTCCGGGCGCTGGGTCACCTATCCGAGACTCGGTGGCTGGGACGGCCCACCGTGGTCCCTGCTGCTGCCGCCGGGATGGCAGACGACGAACGGTCGGCCACTGGAGGAGATTTGTGCATTCCAGTGGGCGGCGGCGAACCGAACCATACTCGCTGACCTGTCGCGAATTGAGAAAGACCGCTGGATCAGCGTGAGTTACGAATCACTGACCGGTGCGACGCAAACCACCGTCGAACGGCTGTGCGAATTCGCAGAGCTGGAAATGGACGAACGATTCGAACGGCATCTGGGAGAACCCCTTCCCCTGTCCCGGATGACGCAGACGCGGCCCGATCAGGAAAAGTGGCGCCGGAACGAAGCACTGATCCAGCGTGTGCTTCCCTCGCTGGAAGATATCGAAAAGGAACTGGAGCCGCTGGGTTATCGGCGGGTATAAAAAAACCCCGCCAGGCCTGGGCCGGGCGGGGTGGTCATTCTGACCGGGATTATTTCTTCTTTGCGGACTTCTTGCGTGCAGCTTTCTTCCGCGTGGCCTTCTTCTTGCCGGCCTTCTTCGCTACTTTCTTGCTGGCGGCCTTGCGTGCAGGCGATTTCCGCGTAGCCGCGCGCTTGGCGGTTTTCTTGCGCGAAGCCTTTTTCGCTACCTTTTTCTTTGCGACTTTTTTCTTCGCAACTTTCTTTTTCGCGACTTTCTTCTTCGCGACTTTCTTTTTCGCTACCTTTTTCCGCGCGACTTTCTTCTTCGCAACTTTCTTGGCGGCCTTCTTCTTGGCTGCCTTGCGTGCCGGAGCTTTTCTCACCGGCGACTTCTTCGCGGCCGCGCGCCGGGCTGCTTTCTTGCGCACTGCTTTTTTCCGAACCACCTTCTTGCGCGCCGTTTTGCGGGCGGCAGCTTTCTTGGTTGCAGCTTTCTTGGCGGCTGCTTTCTTGCGTGCCGGCGCCTTCTTCACCGCGGTCTTCCTGGCGGCTGCGCGCTTGGTGGTCTTCTTCCGGGTGACTTTCTTTGCTGCGGTCTTGCGGGTCGCGGCCTTTTTGGCCGGAGACTTCTTCACGGCAGCCTTCTTCTTGGCCGCTGCTTTCTTGCGGGTTGCTTTCTTGGTAGCCATTGTTCACTCCTTCACAGGTCGGGCAATGTTTAAAGACCAGTCCGGTTGCTAGTCGCACCGATGCATTCCGTGGTCCTGGCGGCCATGCCCGTAAGACGATCGGAACAAGCGCGCGGAGCATCGACCACAGCATGATTATAAACTGCGCAATGCACGGCGCAACAATTCAAAGCAGGTGAATCACTGATTCGGATTGATTTTCCGGATGAAAGGCGGGTGAAAGCCGTGAATGGAAGATCAAAATCATCCTGTTCGGTCAGGCTGTTTCCACCGGGAATGGATCAGTTGTCGGAGCGGAGTCATTACCCGGTAGGGTGCGGCGATCAAGGTGCCGGCGTTTTCGACGTCGTCGTTGCCGTCAAAGTCCATCACGACACCACCGGCCTCGCGAACGATGAGGGCTCCTGCGCATACATCCCATGGGTGCAATCCGATTTCGAAGAAGCCGTCCAGTCTCCCCGCTGCGACCCAGGTAAGGTCCAGGCAGGCCGTTCCGGCACGGCGAAAATCCTCGACCTGCTCGAACACGGCCTGGAACACACGTCCATATCGCGGCAGTTTGGAGCGCTGGCGGAACGGAAAAGCGGTCGCCAGAATCGCACCGTCGAGATCGTTCCGGTTCGACACACGAATCCGCCGGTTGTTGAGTACGGCGCCGTTGCCTCTGCTGGCCGTGAAGAGTTCGTCGCGCATGGGATCGTAGACTACGGCATGTTCGGTTCGCCCCTTGACCTGCTGGGCGATGGAAACGCCGAAGTGGGGTAATCCGTGCAGGTAGTTACTGGTGCCATCCAGCGGGTCGATCACCCACACGATGTCGCCTTCTCCCGACTCGCCGCTCTCTTCGCACAGAAATGCGTGATCCGGGAAGTAACGGCGGATTTCCCGTACAATTTCGGCTTCGCAGGCACGGTCGACTTCGCTGACGTAGTCGTGCCGTGCCTTGTGTTGAAAGGGTATGCTGCCAACCTTGTCGAACTGGCGGCGCATCATTTCGCCGGCGGCCTTGGCCGCGCCAACGGCGACGTTGATTACAGAATGGGTCATGACTCGGTGTCGATGAGCGGGAAAGGCGGAGAGGATACCAGAAGCGCCGAAACGCTGTCCGCAGAAGCGACAGAGCGTATGGCCAGAGTGCGTGTGGTGCTGATCAACACAACGCACCCCGGCAACATCGGAGCCACCGCGCGGGCCATGAAAGTCATGGGTCTGACCCGGCTGCACCTGGTCACTCCCTTGCATTTCCCCCACGCGGATGCGACCGCGCTGGCGTCCGGCGCCGACGATGTGCTGCAGCATGCGCGCGTGCATGAGTCGCTGGATGGCGCCGTTGAGGGTTGTGGTCTCGTGCTCGGTACCAGCGCGCGCCTGCGCAGTCTTTCCATGCCCCAGCACGACGCGCGCGCGGCCGCGGGTCATGCCCTGGCCGAGGCGGGTGAATACGACATCGCCGTGCTGTTCGGGCGCGAGCGCTACGGACTGACCAACGAGGAAATGCAGCGGTGCCATCGGCTGGTGCACATCCCGTCGAATCCCGAGTACGGTTCGCTCAACCTGTCCCAGGCCGTGCAGATCCTGGCCTATGAACTCCGCCTTGCTGCGCTGGGCGGGGGAGGGCATTCCGAACAGCCGCTGGACTGGACACCGGTCGACGCGGTGCAGATGGGACGGTTTATCGAGCATCTGGAACAAACCCTGCTCGACGTGCGCTTCCTGAACCCCGCCCAACCCAAGCGTCTGATGATGCGCCTGCGGCGGCTGTTTAACCGTGCACGTCCGGATCAGAACGAAATGAACATACTGCGGGGGATTCTGACGGCCGCTCAGGAGGCGTCCCGTTCCGGCGAGCCTTTCGCGGGTGAGTGATCTGCCCGGCAGGCTGTGCGCCTGGGAGGCTTCCGGCCGGTTTTTCAGAGTGGACGGAATCCGGATATGGTATCGCTGTGTCGATCAGCTCGGGTTATCCGGTGTAGCCGAAGCGGACACAGATCATCGTCACGAGGGCGCTGACGACTCGCGCGCGTTGGTCGACCGGCCGGATTCCGGGCGCCCCTGGCTGGTCTGTTTCCATGGTTTTCCAACCAGCAGTTGGGACTGGCACCTGCTGTTGCCCCTGATTCAAGCAAATTACCGGATCCTGATATTCGACCTGCCGGGGTTCGGTCTTTCCGACAAACCCGTCGACCGGGACTATTCGCTGCTGACTCAGCTCGATGCCGTTGAAGCACTGCTGCATCACATGGATATCCAGCAGTTTCACATTCTGTCCCACGACATGGGCAACAGTGTCGTCTGCGAAATGCTGTACCGCCGTGAACAGGGCGACTACCCGTTCGAGCCGTTGACGGTCACCCTGCTCAATGGCGGCATCTACATGGACCTGCATCGTCCCTTGCTGACCCAGCGGCTGTTGCGGCAGCCCGTGATCGGGTCGCTGACCGCCCGCTTCAGCAGTTGGCGGGTGTTTCGTGCGCAATACCCCCGGGTTTATGCCGATCCGGAGCGGTTTGACGACGTCCACTACCGTGAACAGTGGGCGCTGATGTTGCACCATCGGGGACGAAGGACACTGGCCCGTGTTGCCGGGTACATGCGCGAACGCGTTCGCCGCGGCAGCCGCTGGACCCGGCCGCTGGAGCGATTGGACCGTCCGCTGCGGCTGGTATGGGGAAGCCGTGATCCCATCGCGGTGCCGGAGATCGCCGCGCGATTGGTGCGTCGCCGGCCTCAAACCCGGCTGCTTGCCCTGGACGGTGTGGGTCATTACCCGCAGATCGAGGCGCCGGAGGCCGTGGCTCGGGCTTTGCGGGAACGGTGTTAAACCGCCCGGACACGGCAGGCAGGGCTCGCGCCTTGCTGGTCAGAGCTCGCCCAGATAGTCCGGTAACGGGATGGCGGAATCCAGTTCCGGGTCTCGTATCGGTTCACCCGCTACGGTTCGCAATGGAACCACTCCCGCCCAGATTCCGGCGCCCAGATCCCGGGCGGGGTCATCGGGCGGGCCTTCGCTGATTTTGACCGTGAACACCTCCAGCGGTATCGCAAGTACCTGCGTCGCATTGATTTCCTGTGGTGTCGAGGCGCGCAGCTCCTCGCGGCGTCCCGGCAGCAGATGGTCGGTGAGCACCTCCAGGCAGCGGGCTTTTTCATCGGGATCCGTCACCGGACTGGCCCGGCCAAACACCATCAGGCTGCGGTAGTGCATCGACGAGTTGAAAGCCGAACGGGCCAGGACCAGGCCATCCAGGTGCGTGATCGTCACGCAGCAGGGCAGGCCCGAGGCGAGCTGTTGCATCAGTCGGCTGGCGACCGAGCCGTGCAACAGCAATTGATGCTGATCGCGGGCCACGGCCATGGGTACCACGTACGGTTGGCCCTCGTCCGCGAAGCCAACATGGCCGATGCGGGCCTCGTCGACGATGCTGCAGGCGAGTTGGAAGTCCCGGCTGCCTTTTTCCTTTAGGCGACGAAAACGCGTATCGGGTTTGGGTGCCGGTTTATCGGTCATGGATGCGCCCGTGGTGGATATGCAGGGATACTAACCCCGGGTCGCGGCGGATGAAAGATACAGAAGGTTTTGACGTATCGCGTTCCGTGTACAGGCGCGTCCCCGGCCTGCGGTGCATAATGAGTCCCTGTCCACGCGCCGAGAGATTGTTTCAAGCTGCGACCATGTCCGATAGCCGAACCACCAGGGAAAATGATTTCGGAACCTGGGTGAAAAATGTCTGGCAGGTGGTGGCCGGCATTCCGCGCGGCCACGTGCTGACCTATGGTGAAGTAGCCCGCCTGGCCGGCCCCGGTGGTTCTGCCAGGCGTGTCAGTCAGGCCATGCGGCGCGCGCCGCGGAAGCTGGCCCTGCCGTGGCATCGGGTCATCAACGCACAAGGCAGAATCTCGCTGCCGGCGGACAGCTCCGGACATCGCGAGCAGCGTGAACGGCTGGAACGGGAAGGGGTTCGTTTCGACGGCGATCGCATCGACCTGGACCGCTTCGGCTATGTGGGCGCACTGGATCAGTTGCTGTGGGGACCCCCCCCGGACCCGGAATGAACCCGGTCTCCACAATGCGGTCTGATTGCTCCATGGAAAGTTACAGGCATCCGGTTCGCGAGGGGTTCGGACACCCGGGGCTGGACGGCTCACGCTGCGTAATTGTCCCGTTCCGAAACGGCTGCACTTCCCCTGGCGTTGCGGTCCCGTCAACCCGAAAGACAAGCGTTCCCCCTGGCCGACCCGTGGGGGCCTTGGGCGAATGATGCCGCTCTCGCCAGCTCAGCTGTGGGCCAGACTGCGCGCACACTTCTGGCTGTCCCTGGCGTTTGACGTCACGGTTCTGCTGCTGGTGTTCGTCGCCATTCACGCCTGGCAGACCCGCGATCTGCCAATCGGGGAGCTGGCGCCGGCGGGCGTGATGCCGGCTTTGGACGGTTCCGGTTTACGGCAGCCGGTGCATTTGGGTGGTCCCGGCGTGGTCTATTTCTTCGCTCCATGGTGCGGCGTGTGCCGCTCGAGCATTGGCAATCTCGATGAACTGGTGGCGGACGGCACCCTGGATTGGGCGACTGCCGTCGCGCTGGACTATGCCGATCCGGCCGCGGTCGAAGCATTCGTGAAGGACACGGATCTGGCCGCTCCGGTTCTGCTGGGTGGAGCGGACACGATTGCTGGCTGGGGGATAGGCGCTTTTCCGACCTATTTTGTCATCGATGCTTCCGGCAACATCGCCAGCCGGTCCGTCGGCTATTCCACCCGGCTGGGTATGGAGGTTCGGGCCCGTCTGGCTCGCTGACACCGTGTGGCTGCGCAAGGGCTCCTCATCGCTCTGACGGTCACCGTCAGGCGATTCCGGCCCGGACTTCAGATCAGTCCGAAACCCCGTGCGTGATGGCGCAGGTGATCGCCGATGAAAGAAGCGATGAAATAGTAGCTGTGGTCATAACCATCCTGCATGCGCAGTTCAAGCGGATAATGGCTCGCGATGCAGGCCTGTTCCAGGGCGCCCGGCTTGAGCTGGTCGCCGAGAAATTCATCATCGCTTCCCTGGTCGACCAGGATCGGTACGGGGTCATTGGCTTCGCCGATCAACAACGCCGCGTCGTAGTCCTTCCAGTTTTCACGCGCCTCGCCGAGGTAAGCCGTAAATGCTTTTTGACCCCAGGCGCATTCCGATGGGTGGCAAATTGGCGCGAAGGCTGAAACCGAGGCGTAGCGGCCCGGATTGCGCAGATGGCAGACCAGTGCGCCATGCCCGCCCATGGAGTGACCGCTGATGCCGGGTTTGCCCGTGACCGGAAATTCGGCTTCGACCAGGGCCGGGAGTTCGGCGGTCACGTAGTCGTACATCCGGTAGTGCGCGGACCAGGGTGCCTCGGTGGCGTTGACATAGAATCCGGCCCCGGAACCCAGGTCATAGCTGTCGTGCTCGCCAGGCAGCTCCGTGCCGCGCGGGCTGGTGTCCGGGCAGACGATGGCGATGCCGAGTTCCGCGGCCAGGCGCTGGGCACCGGCTTTCTGCATGAAATTCTCGTCCGTGCAGGTCAGGCCCGAGAGCCAGTACAACACGGGGACGGGACCATCCGCCGCCTGGGGCGGCAGATAGATTCCGAAGACCATGTCGCAGCCGCAAGCCTCCGAGGCGTGACGGACACGCCGTACCTCACCTTCGAAGGAGCGATACCGAACTGCGATTTCCATGCCGGTGCTCAATACAGCACCACGGACCGGATGCTTTCGCCCTCGTGCATCAGGTCAAACGCATGATTGATTTCGTCCAGCCCCATGGTATGGGTGACCATTTCGTCGATTTTGATTTCGCCGGCGAGGTATCTTTCGACGTAGCCAGGCAGTTCCGTGCGGCCACGCACGCCGCCGAATGCGGTACCGCGCCAGACCCGGCCTGTCACCAACTGGAACGGCCGCGTGCTGATTTCCTGGCCGGCGCCGGCCACGCCGATAATGACCGACTCGCCCCAGCCCTTGTGGCAACATTCCAGCGCGGCGCGCATGACGTCGACGTTTCCGATGCATTCGAAGGAATAATCCGCACCGCCGTCCAGCAGGTCGACGATCACGTCCTGGACGGGCTGGTCATGATCCTTCGGGTTGACGAAATCCGTGGCGCCCAGACGCTTGGCCATGTCGAACTTGTCGGGATTGAGGTCGATGCACACGATGCGGCTGGCCCTGGCCATGACCGCACCCTGGATCACGCTGAGCCCGATGCCACCCAGGCCAAAAACCGCGACGGTGCTGCCGGGTTCCACTCCGGCCGTATTGAGCACGGCGCCAATGCCGGTGGTGATGCCGCAACCGAGCAGGCACACCTTGTCGAGCGGTGCGTCCTTGCTGATTTTCGCCAGCGAGATTTCCGGCAGCACGGTGTATTCGGAAAACGTCGATGTGCCCATGTAGTGATACAGGGTCTTACCATTGTGTGAAAACCGGCTGCTGCCGTCCGGCATCAGACCCTGGCCCTGGGTGGCGCGGATGGCCTGGCACAGGTTGGTCTTGCCGGACTTGCAGAATTTGCACTCGCGGCATTCCGGTGTGTAGAGCGGAATCACGTGGTCGCCGGGCTGGACACTGGTCACCCCGGGGCCGACTTCCTCGACGATGCCGCCGCCCTCATGGCCCAGGATCGACGGGAAGATGCCTTCCGGATCCGCGCCGGTCAGTGTGAAGGCGTCGGTATGGCAGACTCCGGTGGCAACCACCCGTACCAGGACTTCACCTTCCTTCGGCCCGGCCACGTCGATTTCCTCGATTTCCAGGGGTTTACCTGCCTCCCAGGCAACTGCAGCTCTCGATTTCATTGATTTTCTACCGGTCCGTCATGTGGGTTGAAGAGGCTAACTATAGCAACTCCAGCCAAACAGAAAAGGGCATACCGGAACGGGCCCCTGAATGGCCGCAACCTGCCGACGTCCAAGCCTATTTATTGATGAATGCGGTAATGACGCCGGTGAGAATCACGGCCACCGAATCGTAGGCGACCTGCTGGGAGGCCAGGGACGCCGGCATGGGTTGAACAGCGAAATAGATCAGGTAAATCGAAACCGTCATCAACAGCGCCAGCGCGATGCCGAAACGGATTCCCTGGCCCAGCCATGCGCGGCCGTGGCGTCCCATGCGGTAGATCCAGGTGATGCCGATGGCCATCGCAACGTGCCCGGCGAGCATGTAGGGAAAGTGCGCCATTTGGTCTGCCTCGGGCCGGTACAGATCGGTCAGCGCGGCGTATTGCGGTCCCAGCAGCATGCCGTGAACCAACATGCCGGCCAGCAGGGTCCAGACGAAGAGCACCACGACGGAAATGATGAATTGTTTGTTCATGTGCGACTCCCTTTTTCTTGATGATGGGTTTGGGTCGCACTAAGTATAGGTGGGCTTACGGAGTCTGCCTGGCGTGGCAGATCGTGATCCGGCCCCGCACTGCGCGGGGCCGGGATGGGCCGGGATAGGACGGCCGGTTCAGTCGTGGTCGTGGTGGTGACCGATTTCGCCTTCGGTGAACAGGTAATCCTTCAGTTCATCGTTCAACTTGGGGTCGCGGCGGCGGATCCATTCCAGGACCATGGCCGCGTGTTCCTTTTCTTCGTCGCGATTATGGGCCAGGATTTTTGCCAGTTCCGGGTCCTTGCAGGCATCAACCCGCTGGTTGTACCAGTCCACGGCTTCGAGTTCTTCCATCAGTGACACGATGGCCCGGTGCATGTCCCGGGTTTCGTCGCTCAGTTCCGCGACGGGTTCGTGATAGCCTTCGCTCGCCATTATCGGGGCTCCTCTTTGATTGTGTTTCGATTAGTTGGAATCGGAACCAGTGTCCGACTGAAACAGGTGTACATCGCGCTGTGGGAACGGGATGCTGCAGCCGGCGGCCTCGAGTTCCACCTTGCCGGTTTCCAGCAGGTCACCCCATACCGTCCAGTAATCCGCGGTCTTGACCCACGGGCGCACGGCGAAATTCACGCTGCTGTCACCCAGGCTTTTGACGAAAATTTTGGTTGCAGGCTCATCCAGAACCAGTGCGTGATCGCGGCAGATGCGCTCGAGAACCTCGCGCGCGGTCTTCAGGTCGTCTTCATAGCCGACGCCGAATTCCATGTCGACCCGGCGCTCGTCCTTGGCGCTGTAATTGACGATGGGGTCCGCGGCCACCTGGCCGTTGGGAATCACCACCTGTTTGTTGTCCGGCGTGACCAGCACGGTGTTGAATATCCGGACTTCCTCAACGGTGCCGGAGACGCCTGCCGCCTCGATGAAGTCACCCTTGCTGAAGGGGCGAAACAGCACGAGCATGATTCCGGACGCGAAATTGCCCAGGGAGTCCTTCATCGCCAAACCGATGGCCAGGCCGGCGGCACCGACCACGGCAACCAGTGAAGTCACTGGCAGACCGAGTTGGTCCAGGGCGGCGAGAATGACCGCCGTCAGCAGAATCGCATACAGCAGATTAGTCAGGAAGGCGACAAGTGTCTCGTCAACCTCGCGTGACTTCATCAGACGTTCGAGCCAGCGGACGAGCATGGCCGCGATCCATTTACCGACCAGGTAAATGACAATCGCAAACACGAGGTTGATTACCCAGTCCGTCAGTTGCGGTAGCAACTCCTCGCTGAGCAGGTACTCTTTGACGCTATCCATTCAAAACTCCGTTTGTTGTGCTTGCCGGGCCGGTTCAGGCCACGTCCTGACCGGGCTCCAGTGATTGTTCGATCTGATCGGCTGTCCGTGCAACGTGGCGCACGGTGTCGTCCAGTTCCTGGTCGACCAGGAAGGCATATGGCAGGTTTTCGCACATCTTGATGTAGGGCACACCCTCCAGATCACCGACGGCCAGATAGCCCACCCGCTGCATCAGATTGATGCGCAGACACTTTTCGGCCGACAGTCCGGAGAGCGGTGCGACCGGGGTTTCGACCCGCAGCACCCGGCGCCCGTCGCTGGTTTTCAGCTCGGCCAGAAACATGCTTTGGCGCCGGCCGGTTTCTTCAACCGTGTATTCGAAGCCGATGATGAACGGTTCGTCGATCTCCAGCGCATATGATTCCAGGATGTGCTGGCGTACTTTGGCAAAGGTTTCCATGCCTTGTTCCTCTGTTGAAAAGTCTGCAGGCCGGCCGCTATTTCGGTGCCAGGCGTACGCCGCCGTCGAGCCGGATGGTCGTGCCATTCAGGTAGATGTTCTCGACGATGTGTTCGACCGTAGCGGCAAATTCTTCGGGCTTGCCGAGGCGCGACGGGAACGGAATGCTCGCATTCAGTGACTCCTGAACGTGTTCCGGCATGCCGTCCACCATGGGGGTCCAGAAAATGCCCGGTGCGATCGACACGACTCGCACGCCGATGCGCGAAAACTCGCGGGCCATGGGCAGGGTCATGCCGACGATACCGCCCTTGGAGGCCGAATAGGCGGCCTGGCCGATCTGGCCTTCATAGGCCGCGACCGAGGCGGTATTGATGATCAGGCCTCGCTCACCGTCCTCGCCCGGTTCGTTCTGCTCCATCTTGTGCGCGGCGGCGCGGGCCACGTTGAAGCTGCCGATCAGGTTGATCATGATGGTGTTGGTGAAGAACGAAAGCGCCATCGGTCCGTCGCGACCGAGCACCCGGCCCGCCCCGATGATGCCGGCGCAATTGACGGCGAGGTTGAGGCCGCCGTTGGCCTGTTCGGCCTCGCCGACAGCCATGTCGATGGCGGACTCGGATGTGACGTCGGCGTGAATGAAGCAGGCCCGGTCGCCCAGCTCCTCGACGGCACTGGCGCCGGCTTCGTCGTTGAGGTCGATCAATACGACCCGGCCGCCGCCGGCGATGATGCGGCGGGCCACGGACAAGCCCAGGCCGGAAGCACCGCCGGTGACCAGCGCTTTGACTTCATTGAATTTCATCGGGTTATCTCCTCGAGATTGGTTGTGTCTGGAATGTGTTCAGGTGCCGGATGTGGACATCCGTGCCAGCAGGGCCCGTCCGGCTCTGCTGTTATTGTCGCGGTTCAGGCGGGTGGAAATCCAGTCGCCGGTCCGGGCGAGGGCTTCCAGGTCAACCCCGGTTTCCAGCCCCAGGCCGTGCAGCAGATAAACCACATCCTCGGTGGCGACATTTCCGGTGGCGCCGCGCGCGTACGGGCAGCCGCCAAGGCCGGCCACCGATGAATCGGCGATACGCACGCCTTCCTCCACACAGGCCAGGATATTCGCCAGGGCCTGGCCCCAGGTATCGTGAAAATGCACGGCCAGGCGCTCCATCGGCACGCTGCCCGCGCAGTCGCGCAAAAGTGTCCGCGCGGCATGCGGCGTGCCGATGCCGATGGTGTCGCCCAGGGAAATTTCATCGCAGCCGGCTGAATACAGGGCTTCGGCGACTGCGACGACCGCGGCGGGACTAATCTCGCCCTCGTACGGGCAGCCGAGAACGCACGAGATGTAGCCGCGTACACGGTGCCCCGCGTCGGCTGCCGTGGCGATGACGGGCCGCAGGCGTTCGAGTGATTCGTCGATCGAGCAATTGGTGTTGCGGCGGCTGAAGGATTCGGATGCCGCGGCGAATACGGCGACTTCGGTGGCTCCGGCGGCCACGGCACGCTCCAGCCCCTTCATGTTCGGAACCAGAACCGGGTGACGGGCCGGAGTGTCGGGATCGATGCCGGCCATGACCTCGGCCGCGTCGGCCAGTTGCGGCACCCATTTCGGGCTGACAAAGCTGGTGGCTTCCACCACCGGCAGACCGCAGGCGGCGAGGCGCCGGATCAGTTCGATCTTTTCCGCCGCCGGCACGACCTGCTGTTCATTCTGGAGGCCGTCCCGCGGACCGACCTCGACAATGGTGACCCGATCAGCCATCTTTGGCGTCTTCCTGATTCATCCACTGGGCGGTCCGCTTGTCGAGAAAGGCGCCGAGTCCCTCCTGGCCTTCGGCGGATACCCGCAGTCGGGCGATCAGGCGGGCATTGTCGTGATCGATACGCCGCTGCCGCTCCAGGTCCTGCCCGGCTGCCGCGAAAACCAGTTCCTTGGCATGACCCAGGGCTTCCGGGCCGCCGCGCAGGAGATCATCCAGGCGTGCCTCAACGGCGGTGTCGAGGGATTCGGCGGCGACCACGTCCTGCACCAGGCCGATGGCCTGGGCGCGGGCCGCGTCGAACCGTTCCCCGCTGAGGAAGTAGCGGCGCGCGTGCCCCTCACCGATGCGCCGGAACACGTACGGAGAAATCACCGCGGGCACCAGGCCCAGGCGTACCTCGCTGAGTGCGAAGCGGGCATCTGTGGAGGCGACGGTCAGGTCGCAACAGGCCACCAGGCCGACCCCGCCGCCCATGGCCGCGCCGTTGATGCGGGCAATGACGGGTTTGGGGTGGTAATTGAGTTGCCGCAGCATGCGCGCGAGGCGCAGGGCGTCCTGCTCATTTTCCCCGGCGCTGGCGGCGGCCATGCCGCGCATCCAGTTCATGTCGGCGCCCGCCGAGAAACTCTTGCCCGCGCCGGTCAGCACGATGGCCCGGATCGCCGGGTCGTCCCGGGTTTCCTGCAGCACCGTGCTCAGTTGGGCGATCAGTTCGTCGCCGAACGCGTTGTGGACCTCGGGGCGGTTCAGGGTCAGCGTGAGGACGCCGCGTGAATCCCGGTGTTGGCGCAATGGGTGGCTCATGAAAGGCTCGGGCAAGTCCGGTGGGAACAGGTGTGTTCGGGAGGTGTGGGCACGGGGCGGCGCATCACATGCGGAACACGCCGAAGCGGCCTTCGCCGACGGGCGCGTTCCGGGCGATGGCCAGGGCATGAGCCAGCACCGCGCGGGTGTCGACCGGGTCGATTACGCCGTCGTCCCACAGGCGGGCGCTGGCGTAATAAGGGTGACCCTGGTTTTCGTATTGTTGCCGGATCGGGGCGCGGAACTGCTCTTCCTCGGCCTCGCTCCATGTTTCGTTGCGGGCTTCCATGCCGTCGCGCTTGACCGTGGCGAGCACCGACGAGGCCTGCTCGCCGCCCATGACCGAGATTCGTGCGTTGGGCCACATCCACAAGAAGCGAGGTTGGTAGGCGCGCCCGCACATCGCGTAGTTCCCGGCCCCGTAGGAGCCGCCGATGATGACCGTGAACCTGGGGACGCGAGTCGTCGCGACGGCGGTGACCATCTTGGCGCCATCCTTTGCAATTCCGGAATTTTCGTACTGCTTTCCGACCATGAAACCTGTGATGTTCTGTAGAAATATCAGAGGGATGCCGCGTTGATCACACAATTCAATGAAGTGTGTGGCTTTCAGTGCCGACTCCGAGAACAGGATGCCGTTATTGGCCACGATGCCGACGGGAAAGCCTTCCAGGTGGGCGAAGCCACAGACCAGGGTCTTTCCATAACGGGCTTTGAATTCATGAAATTCACTTCCGTCGACAAGGCGGGCGATAATTTCGTGAACGTCGTAGGGGTAGCGGGTGTCCTGCGGGATGATGCCGTAGATTTCGTCGCTGGCGTAGCGCGGCGCTGCCGGTTTGCGCATCTCCAGTTCCAGGCCGGCGCCTGTTCCCTGCGGCCGGTTCAGATGCAGCAGCGCTTCGCGCGCAATCAGCAGTGCCTGGGCGTCGTTGTCGGCCATGTGGTCGGTGACGCCGGAACGGGTGCTGTGCACCCTGGCACCACCCAGTGATTCCGCGTCCACGACCTCGCCCGTGGCGGCTTTGACCAGCGGCGGTCCGCCGAGAAAAATCGTGCCCTGCTCGCGCACGATGATGGCTTCGTCGCACATCGCCGGAACGTAGGCGCCGCCCGCGGTGCACGAGCCCATGACCACGGCGATCTGCGGAATGTTGCGCGACGACAGCCGTGCCTGGTTGTAGAAAATGCGGCCGAAATGATCCCGGTCCGGGAACACTTCGTCCTGCAGCGGCAGAAAGGCGCCGCCAGAATCGACCAGGTAGACGCAGGGGAGATGGTTTTCCAGTGCGATTTCCTGAGCGCGCAGGTGCTTTTTCACCGTGAGCGGAAAATAGGTGCCGCCCTTCACCGTGGCGTCGTTGGCGACCACCATGACCTCGCGGTCGTGGATGCGGCCCACTCCTGTGATCAGTCCGGCGCACGGGGCGCCGCCGTCGTACAGACCGTGCGCGGCCAGTACGGAGAGTTCGAGAAAGGGACTGTCGCGGTCGAGCAGGGCGGCGATGCGCTCGCGCGGCAGCAGTTTGCCGCGTGAACGATGCTTGTCGCGCGCGGCTTCTCCACCGCCGAGGCGGGCCTGTGATACCTGCTGCCCGAGATCTTCGACCAGCGCGCTCATGTAGGTACGGTTCTCGGCGAACTCGGGGGAACCGGGGTCGATCCGCGTCTCGATGGTCGCCATCAGTCGATCAGTCCCTCAGGGTTGAGCCGCTCCAGGCGGAGCGGCGATTGGGTTCAAATTTCGCTCGTTCAGTCGATTCGCTCTACGGCCAGCGCCACGGCTTCGCCCCCGCCGATGCACAGGGTTGCGATACCACGGGTGCCGCCACGCCTGCGCAACGCGTGCAGCAGCGTGACCAGGATGCGGGCACCGGAGGCGCCAATCGGATGACCCAGCGCGCAGGCGCCACCGTTCACGTTCACCTTGTCGCGGTCGATGCCGTTTTCCCGGATCGCGGCCATGGCCACCGCTGCGAAGGCTTCATTGATTTCGAACAAGTCTACCTGGTCCAAAGTCCAACCGGCCTTGTCGATTACGTTGGCGATGGCCGTGGCCGGCGCCGTGGTGAACCATTCCGGCTCGTGTGAGTGCGTGGCCTGGGCGACGATGCGGGCCAGCGGCCTGGAGCCGAGCTCTTCGGCTTTTTCCGCCGTCATCAACACCACGGCGGCGGCGCCGTCGGAAATCGAAGACGAACTGGCTGCGGTGATCGTGCCGTCCTTTTTGAACGCGGCGCGCAGTGATGGAATCTTGTCGATGCGGCAGCGTGGCGGTTCCTCGTCTTGATCAACGACTCGTTCGCCCTTGCGCTCGCGCACGGTGACAGGCGTGATTTCGTCGCTGAAGTCGCCTTCGGCCATGGCCCGCTGGGCGCGCTCGACGGTTTCGATGGTGAACGCATCCTGTTCCTCGCGGCTGAACTCGTACTTGTCCGCGCACAATTCGCCGAACACCCCCATCATCTGATCGTCGTACGGGTTTTGCAGACCGTCCATGAACATGTGATCGATGACCGTGCCGTGGCCCATGCGCATGCCGCCCCGGGCCTTGGGCAGCAGGTAGGGGGCATTGGTCATGGATTCCATGCCGCCGGCGACCACGACCCCGGAATTGCCGGCACTGATGCCGTCGTGTCCCAGCATCACCGACTTCAGGCCCGAACCGCACACTTTGTTGACCGTGGTGGCCCCGGCCGATACCGGAATGCCGGCCTTGATCGCTGCCTGGCGGGCGGGTGCCTGGCCCAGTCCTGCGGGAAGCACACAGCCCATGATGACTTCGTCGATGTCGCCGACTTCCACGCCGGCGTGCTCGAGTGCCGCCCGGATGGCGGTCGCGCCGAGGTCGGTCGAACTGACGGGGCCGAGTGCGCCCTGGAAAGAACCGATGGGGGTGCGCTTCGCACCGGTGATGACAATGTCTGACATGCTGATTTCCTGATGGGTTTGAATGGAATCTCCAGAGAGCCGCGTTCAGGCTCAGCGCCGCCGCGGCTCACGAATCCGGTTATCCTTAAGAAGTGAGGCCGGATCCGTGATTTGCAAATCGTCCGGTCGCGTCAACGGGACACTGCTCGCCCGGCGTCCCGCGGGCATCATCAGGCGCCTCCGACCAGTTCCCGCCCGATCAGCATCCGGCGGATTTCATTGGTGCCGGCGCCAATTTCGTACAGCTTGGCGTCTCGCAGGATGCGGCCGGCCGCGAATTCATTGATGTAGCCGTTACCGCCCAGCGCCTGGATGGCCTCCAGGCCCACCATTACCGCGCTGCGCGAGGCGTGCAGCAGGCAGGCGGCGGGGTCGACCCGCGAGCGTCGGCCTTGATCGTAGTCTTCCGCCACGCGGTAGACGAAAGCGCGCGAGGACTGCAGCGCCGTATACATGTCGGCGACCTTGGCCTGCATGATGCCGAAGGAGCCGATGGGGCGATCGAACTGCTTGCGCTCACCGAGGTAGGGCAGCACCAGGTCGAGCGCGGCCTGCATCAGGCCCAGCGGGCCGCCACTGAGCACCAGTCGCTCGGTGTTCAGTCCGCTCATCAGTACCCGCACACCGGCATTGACTTCGCCAAGTACGTTGTCGGGTGGAATGATGCAATCTTCGAACAGAAGTTCGCAGGTATTGGAACCACGCATGCCCAGTTTGTCGAGTTTCTGGGCGGTAGAAAAACCCGCCATGCCTTTCTCGATGATGAAGGCCGTCATCGCGCGCGAGCCGTGCTCGCGGCCAGCCGTGCGCATGTAAACGACGAGCACATCGGCCTCGGGGCCGTTGGTGATCCACATCTTGGAGCCGTTCGCGACCCAACTGCCGTCTTCGCGCGGTTCGGCACGGCAATTCATCGAGCCCACCACGTCGGAACCCGCCCCGGGCTCGGACATGGCCAACGCGCCAACGGCTTCGCCGGCGCACAGGGCGGGCAGATAGCGTTGGCGCTGTTCCTCGCTGGCGTTTTTGAACAGATTGTCCAGCAACAGGTTGCTGTGCGCGCCGTAAGACAGGCCCACCGAGCCGGACGCGCGGGAAATTTCCTCCAGAGCCACCACATGGGCCAGATAACCCAGGCCGGAGCCGCCGTATTCCGGGTCCACCGTCATGCCCAGAAGGCCCAGTTCACCGAGTTGGGGCCAGAGTTCCTGGGGGAAGGTATTGGACGCGTCGATTTCCGCGGCACGCGGTGCGATTTCCTGCTCGGCGAAACGCCTGACGGTGTCGCGCAGCAGTTCGAAGTCTTCGCCGAGCGGCATGCGTGCGGTCAAGAGGCCCATCCTCCGGTGCGGGTGAAATGGAGCCCTCTAGTTTACCCTACCGTTACCTCAAAAACCGGCCTCGAACCGCGTGCGGTCCGTGTTATGGCGCAGGCACCGGGTCCGTGGCGAAGCCATCGGCATCGAGTACCCGAATGGGCCGTTCCAGCGATTCGAGTTGCGGCAGCACGGTCGCCGCATCGCCAACCACGACAATAGCGAGGTTCTGCACGTCGATCAGCCGGCCGGCGAGTTCGTTGAGCTGGCCGCGGCCGGTTTCACGCAGCAGGTCCTGTTGCCGGGCCCGGTAATCGAGCGGCAGATCGTAGGACAGAATCTGACCGAGCAGGCCCAGTTTTTCGCCGGGTGTCTCGTATCGCAGCGCGTCGCGTTGGCCGATGGCGCTCTGCAGAAACCGGTACTCGTCCTCGCTCATGCCTTCGCTGGCGTAACGCTCCAGTTCGTTCAGAATCTCGCGAATGGCGTCGGCCGTGGCTTCGCGGTTGATTTCGGCAGAAACCCGGAACGCGCCGAATTCAGGCCCGCCGCTGAAGCTGCTTCGTGCACCGTAAGTCCAGCCTTTCTCCTCGCGCAGATTGAGGTTGATGCGGCTGTCGAAGGTGCCACCGAGATTGAAGTTCATCAGCGCCGCCAGGTAATACTCGCCCAGGGCATCGTACGGCAGGGACGGATGGAACACGCGCACGCTGCTTTGCGCCGCGTCGGCCTTGTCGACAAAATAGATCTGCTGCCCGTTTGGCTGAAGCAGTCCGTCCATGGGTTCGCGGGCGGCGGCTTTGACGGCCAGTTCGCCGAGTGGGGCCAGGCGCCCGGTGAGACTCTCGATGGGCACGCTGGTGCTGGCCAGCACGCCTTTCAGTCGGGTCGGGATGTGTTCGGCATAAAAGTCCCGGACATCTTCCGGGGTGATGGCCTCGACGGTGGAGGGCAGGCCGCTGCCGGGGTAGGACAGTGGATGGGTTGGGCCCGCCAGCACGGCGCTGGTGGCGCGCGCAGCCAGGGACGGGCCCGATTTGCGGGCCTGAATCAGACCTTCCAGGGTGCGCGATTTGATGCGCTGGAAGTCCTCGTCGGTGAAGGCCGGTTGCAGCAGGCGCTCCATCATCAGGTCCATGCCTTCGTCCAGGTGTTTGGCCAGCACGCTCAGGCTGACCGTTGTTTCGTACTGGCCGGCGCTGACCGACAAGCGGGCACCGATGCGCTCGAGGGCCTCGGTGAATTCGGCAGCGCTGCGCTCCGTCGTGGCCTCGTTCATCAGGGTGGCGGTCAATGCGGCCAGGCCGGCCTTGCCCTGGGGTTCGTCGCGCTGGCCCACATCGAAGACGGCCTGGATCGCGACGGTGGGCGTTTCCTCGTTTTCAACCACCAGCAGGCGTACACCGTTACCCAGCCGGGTGTCGGTGATGGGCGGCAACAAGACCACCGGATTGATCCCCGGTTCGGGCTGCACGCTGCGGTCGAATGAATCCTCCACTTCGCGCAGTTCCGGTTGTGGCTGCGGGGCTTCGGGTGAAACATCGGGTGGACTGTCTGCAGAGGCGGTCAGGCGCTGCGGCGCCGAGTAGTTGGGTTCGCGCGCGGCCATTTCCGGTTTGCCGTTGGGCACGATGCTGAGCACCACGGCAGGGCGGCCGGTCACGTATTGGTTGAAGGCGCGCACGACCTGGTCGGGTTCGACGGCCGCGTAGCGTTCGAAATCGTTCTGCAGCGCCTTGGGATCGCCGTGGAACATTTCCGAGTAGGCCAGCGCGCCGACCTTGCCGGATACGCTCTGCAAGCCGAAAATCCTTCCGGCCTCGTACTGGGCCTTGAACTTCTGCAGGTCCTCGTCGCTGACACCCCGCTCGGTGAATTCCGCCAGGACCGCGCGGATTTCCTGTTCCATTTCCGCCAGGGTTTCGCCTGACGATGGATTCTGCACCACGATGAATGCCATCTCGCAGGCCAGCTCACGGCAAGCATGGCTGACGAAGGCGCTGACCGCGCGGCCGCTTTGCACCAGGCGCTGGTAGAGCAGGGAAGCCTTGCCCTGACCGAGAATCTTGGCGGCCGCATCCAGCGGCGCCTCGTCGGCGTGGTTGTAATACACCGTGGGGAAAAGCATCGCGACGGCCGGCAGGTGGATGTTGTCTTCCAGGGTGACGTAGCGATCGGCCTCCAGTTCGCCGGGCTGTGGCGTCAGCCTCGGAACCTCCGGTCCCGCGGGAATGGGACCGAAGTATTTCGCCACCCATTCGAGGGTCTGGGCGCTGTCGATGGCGCCGCCAATGGTGAGTTGCGCGTTATTCGGACCATACCAGCGCAGGAAGAACCGCTCGAGATCATTGAGGGTCGCCGCGTCGAGATCTTCCGTCCATCCGATCACCGGCCATGAATACGGGTGCTCGGGCGCATACAGATTCTTCATCATGGTCTCGCTGGCCCGGCCGTACGGCACGTTGTCCACCCGCTGCCCGCGTTCATTCTTCACCGTCTCGCGCTGGACTTCGAACTTCTCCTGGTCGACCGCCTCGAGCAGGAAGCCCATGCGATCGGCTTCCAGCCACAGCGCGATCTCGAGCTGATTGACCGGTATGGACTCGTAGTAATTGGTGCGGTCCGAATTGGTGGTGCCGTTCAGGCTGCCGCCGGCGTTGGTGATGATGCGGCCGTGCTCCCCTTCGTCCACGTGTTTCGAGCCCTCGAACATCATGTGCTCAAAGAAATGGGCGAAGCCCGAACGGCCCGGTTCCTCGCGGCTGGAGCCGACGTGAAACGACAGGTCCACGTGCGCGAGTGGATCCGAATGGTCCTCGTGCAGGATGACCGTCAGGCCATTGTCGAGGCGGTACTTGGCGTAAGGAATGGAAACCCCGTCGATGGCGCCGGCGTACTCCTCGATCAGGGTCACGCCGGGGGGCAGATCCGAATCCGGCGCCGCAGCCGCTGAACCCGCTGCGGCCGCCGAATCATCGCTCGCGTCTCCGCCTACCGGTTCTTCGGGTGCGCAGGACGCGATCAGCAGGCTCGCGATGGCCGCCGCCGCCAGTTTCAGGAAGCCGCGTGAGCGACGCAGGATCGGGTTCGTTTGTGGGTTGTGCATGAACAATCAGCCTTGGCGCAAACGCGCATCATCTCATGTTGTGCTCGAGGGCTCACCGCGGTTCGCTCCCCGGTTGGACGCAGAGAGGGCGGTGGGCGTCAAAATTCAGACCGAAGGCGGGCGTCAAGGTTCGCGCCACAGCAAAAATCCGTGGTCTGATCAGTCGCGAAGCTGGGCAGATGAGCCTGACACAGGGCGGCGGGGGGACCGACCCGTCCCCCCAACCGCATATCCCGACACACTCTGTCGGGTGGCGAGATATCTGGCCGTCCCGGGCGGATGGAGGGCATTTCCCTGTGCCCGAACTGCGGCTAGCGTACTCCGATTTTTTGGGCGGCGCAAACCGGTCAGATAATCCTTACCCAAACAGGATTATGAGTCCGGATCGAACGCTTATGGATGCCGTGCCCAACGACCGTTCAGCCGGGAAATGTTGTCGATGGCGCCGCCGAAGTGGCGTTGGGACATGACTTATACTGGCGTCACTGACAGGTTTTTCCAACGAACGGTTCCGCCCAACGCCAACCATGACTGATCGAAGCGAACTCCGGGTTATCGTTTCGCTGTGCAAGAGCGGTTCCACCGCCCTGATCCATTCCCTGGCGCATGCCGACGGCGTGAGCTGTTACATGCAGACCGTGAAGTCGGGCCAGCGCACACACGGCACTCCGGATTACGGGATTTACCGGCAGCATCACGAAGGGACAGCGCTCGGCAAGGAAACCATCGGCCCTCGAACCCTGGCGGACTGCACCCTGGCGGTATTTCCCGATGACGCGGCCATCCGCGCCACCCGGCCGGTGTTTCTGCTGCGTGACCCCCGGGATACCTGGGCCACCTGGTCCCGGGCGGGCTGGGGTAGCCTGGAGCGGTTTCTGACCGCTTACGAACATCTGCTGAATCTGTACGACCGCGCGCAGGCCCTGGGCGTCGGCACGGTCTTCCGTTACGAGGCGTTTGGTGAAGATGTGGAGCGCGCGTTCCGTGAACTGAGTGCTGCGCTGGGCATCGGATTCACACCGGACATGATCGATTGGCGCCTGCGTTTTCCCGACGAAACACCGGTCATCTGGCGCGCCGACGTACAGGCCGACGTGGACCGGGGCCTGTCCGATTCCGCGCGGCGTGCGACCGGGTTCCGTTACCGCCGGTCACCGCAGTCCATCACGCCGGCGGCGCGTGCCGCGATCGAGGCACGCGTGGGCCGTCGCTATCGCCAGCTTGTCTCCAGACCGCAGGTCATCGGGTCAGCCTGCCCGGCAGCGGATTCGGCCTGATTGCCCATGGGTTGTGCTCTGCCGTGCTATTCCGGTGGCCGGTTCGCGGACTCCAGGAGTTCGGGGTAGAAGCGCAGGGCGCGAGGATTGCGTAGCGTCGCCAGGTTCAGTTTTCCGGGATCCAGGGAGGTTTCGGCGCGGTGCCTCCGGGTTCGATAAATGCTGGCCAGCGCCCGGATGTGGCGACGGGCGGTGCCGAAGGCTTCGGGCAGGTCGCGACATGCAGCCCATCGGCATGCCCGCGGGGTCGGCTCCGTGTCGAACTCGGCCGCCACGTAGCCGTACCGGGCCATGGTGCCGGCGTTGGATCGCTCGATGATCCGGATCCACTCCGGTGTGAGTTCCGTCCGCCATTGCGGGGTACCGGACGAGGGTGGGGACAACGGACGCCGCGTCGCGGAACGGTGCCACGGAAACGGCGGCACGTCGTCGGTGGGGGCGTTTTGGACGTGGTTCAGCACTGCCTCGTCCCAGGGTTCACCGACATACTCGAGAATGGTGCCGATTGTCGAACGCGGATCGGCGATCAGGGCTTCCAGAGTCACTTCATGAATGCGCCCGAAAAACGGCGCGACCTGATCGTATTGACGGAAGCAGGCCCGGTTGGCGAGCAGCAGACTGCTCGAGCCCCAGGGCATGCGGGTGAACGAGTGCACGACAGCTCGCGGGTCGCGCATGATGCACACCACCCGGGCGTCCGGGAAGTCGCTGAAAATGCGGCCGAGGTGCCGGCTGTCGAGCGGTGACTTCTCGCCGTAACGGGGCTTGCCGTGCCGTGCGGCCGCCAATCGCATAAGGGTCTGGATTGCCTCGTGGACCCGTTCACGGGGCAGGTCGGACGGAACCGCGGCCCGAACCGCGGCCCGGTCGAGGCCCATGAGCTGAAATGAACGCGTGTTGAAGTATCGCTCGAGCCATTCCGATGCTGAACACTTTCGTGCCAGATAGCGCTCATGAGCGTAGAAATAACCCTCGTGCGTCAGGTGAATCCGCGGGTGTGCGCTGAGAATCTGACGCAGCAGAGTGGTGCCGGAGCGTCCTGTGCCAATGACGAATATCGGTGAGCGATCGGGATCGGTCGGAGATGTTGATGCCGTCATCGTGGAAGGGCTCGCGCCGGTTGCCGGGCGCTTATCTTAGCGTGCCGCTGCGTTGCGCGCGCGGATTTACGCGGCCAGCCTTGTGGATTGAAGCCGGGGTCGGCTCGACGTGAGGAGGTCCTGCGTGCCTGTGGTGCCCGGCGGCCGCGAATCGTTTCTCCACGGTTACTATCGGCGCGTCCACTCCACTGCCTGGCAGCCGGTCTGGCTGACCGCATCGCGCGATTGGGACGGCGTTGACTCGAATTACGGGTTTAAAGAAACCTCCCAGATTTCGCATCAGTTTTTGAAATAGATTAAAATTCCTGCTGGCAATCGATTAGTGGGATCAGACATGGATTTCCAACTCAGTGAGGAACAGGAACAACTGCGCGAGAGCGTTCGCCGGTATGCGTCGGATCGGCTTTTGACCCTGGCGGAATCCATCGAGCAGACGGGTGAACCGCCGTCGCACGAACTGTTGCGCGAATTTGCGGAAATGGGCTACCTCGGAATCAACATTCCAGAGGACCTGGGCGGGCAAGGGCTGGGTAACCTCGAAGCGCTGATCGTTATTGAGGAACTGGGCCGGGTTTCCTCGGCGGTGGGCTTTCCGGTATTCGAGTCCTGCGTGGGGCCGGTCAGGGCGATTGAGAAATTCGCCAGCCGCGAACTGGCGGAAAGCGTGGTTCCGGAAGTGTGTGCGGGAAACAAGGTGATTGCCATTGCGATGTCCGAGCCGGCTGCGGGTTCGGCGTTGACCGACCTTACGACCCGGGCCGAGATTCGCGGTCAGGAAGTGGTATTGAACGGCACGAAGCGTTGGTGCTCGGGCGGCGGTCACGCGGATGGTTACGTCGTGTATTGCCGGTTCTCGGACCAGCCCGGAGCGAAGTCCATTGGTGCGGTGTACGTCGAAAAGGAAACGGATGGCTTGAGTTTTGGCCGGCCTGAGCACCTGATGGGCTTTCGAGGGGTGCCCTCGTGTGATCTGTACTTCGATGAAGTGCGTGTTCCGCTGCACCATGTCGTCGTACCGGAGGGTGGGTTCAAGCAGTTGATGGGTGCATTCGACCTGGAGCGTTGTGGTAATGCGACGATGGCTCTGGCGCAGGCCTCATCCGCGCTGGATGATGTCTGCGCCTATGTTCAGGACCGGCATCAATTTGGCAAGCCCATCGTGGATTTCCAGGCGGTTCAGCTCAAGCTGGCGGAGATGAAGATGCAGGTCGAGGCTGCGCGGCTCCTGATTTGGCGTGCGGCCGTCGATGCCGAGCGGGGATTCCCAAGCATCAGCGCTTCGAGTATCGCGAAGTGCTTCGCCAATGAAATCGCCCGCACCGTGACCGGAAACGCCATGCAATTGATGGGTGGTTACGGCTATTCGAAAGAGTATCCGATGGAACGCCGTTTTCGTGACGCCTGGGGTTGGGGCATTGCCGGTGGCGCCATCGACATTCAGAAAGTCAACATAGCCAGTGCCATGATCGGCAGGCGCTTCAACCAGAGAGGTTAAGCCCGATCGAGGTTCAATCGGGTGGCGGGTATATCCGGTCTTCGTCCTGCGCGCGCTCGCGCAGCCAGGACGAGGGTTCCAAAGCGGCGCCGGTCCGCGAGGTCAGGTCATCGCAGAGGGCGATGAACCGGTTCAGGCCCAGGGTGTCGACATACGACATCACCCCGCCGGTGTAACTGGGGAATCCCCAGCCGAAATGTGACGCCAGGTCCGCGTGTACCGGATCAATGATGTCCTCTTCCCAGCACTGGCAGGCCGCCAGCACCTGTGCGCACATCAACCGGTCGCGAATGTCGGCTGAAGCCAGATCGCTCCGGGACTGCGGCTTGCGATGGGTGTTTTCTTCCGCCAGAGCCAGTGGGCCATCAACCAGACCGGCGGAAAATGCGATGTTCTCGATCCGTTGCGGCTCGATTCCGGCTGCCGCCATCGCAATGCCCTGCCGGACGTAGGCGTCCAGGCAGCGCTGTTTCAACTGTTCGGATGCCGCATCGGAGAGCAGTTCCCTGATTTTCACGCCGGCCCGGTTGATGAAGAGCGTGCGTATCATGTTACGTGCGACCGGATCGCGGGTAAGGGCGGAAAATTCCCGGGTTTCAACGGCCAGCGCCTGGTCCATCGACTTGATCGTCGTTCCGTTGAACAAGCACCGGAGGGCCGCGACCGGCGCCGGATAGTTGTAGCGGTACTCTGCCGCGACGGTGGCGGTCAGTTGTTGAAACAGACGGCCGATTTTCATGTCGTTCAGTCCGGAGCCGCCGGGAATTCGGAATCCTCTGACGTCCCAGGGCTGCTGCGGGTCCGGTTCGCCCAGAACCCATTTCTCCGCCGTTTCGATCAGGTCATCGGCTGGCACGGCCTGATCGACGAGGCCGATTTCCAGAGCTTGTTCGGGTGTGAGCCGTTCCCCCTGGAGAATCAGTGACGCGGCTTTTGCGATACCGGTGATCCGGGGCAGTCGCTGCGTGCCTCCTCCGCCCGGGATCAGGCCGAGCGTGACTTCGGGCAGGCCCAGGCGAATCGAGGCATCATTGGCCACGATTCGATGGTGGCAGGCCAGCGCGAGTTCGAGACCCCCGCCCAGTGCGGTCCCGTTGATGGCGACCGCGACGGGCTTGCCGCAGGTCTCCAGGGCGCGCAGCGACTGGGTATAGGTCTGCGATTCGGAGTACGCCTGTTCCGGGCTCCGCTGGTCGTCGTAGTAGCGCACGATCCGGTTCAGATCTCCACCGGCCATGAAGGACGATTTCGCGGAGTAGACGATTGCGCCGCTCACCGTGTCGTCCGCGGCTAGGCATCGGGCCACCTCGCCCAGTTCCCGGTGAAGTTCGGGCGTGAGCACATTGACCGATTTGCCCTCGACGTCGATCGCTATGTGCGCGACGCCGTTCTCGCTGGGCCGGTAGGAGAGTGTTTGAAAGGACACGGTGGACTTCCCGTCGATGTTCGTTGCGCTTTGAGTCATTCGCTTCGTTCTATGATGGTGGCTGTTCCCATTCCGGCGCCCACACACAGGTTGACCAGTCCCGTTTCGAGGTCGCGCCGTTCCAGTTCATCCAGCAAGGTTCCCAGGATCATGACCCCGGTTGCGCCGATCGGATGTCCCATCGCGATGGCACCGCCGTTTACATTGATCAGATCGTGCGTTATCGCCATCTCCTCCATGAACAGCAGTACGACGGCGGCGAATGCTTCGTTGAGTTCATACAAATCGATATCGGATCGGCTCATGCCCGCCTTGTCCAGCGCCCGCTTCGCCGAAGGCGTGGGGCCGCTCAACATCAAGGTGGGATCGGTTCCGACCGAGGCGCAGGCGCGGATTCTGGCGCGGGGCTTCAGGCCCAGCCGTTCCCCCAGTTCGCGGGTGCCGATCAGCGCAGCGCCGGCACCGTCAACGATTCCGCTCGAGTTTCCGGCCGTATGGACGTGTTCGATTTTGCCGGCTTCCGGATATTTGAGAATGGCCTGAGTATCGAAGCCCATTTCTCCCGCCGCGGTAAAGGCCGGGCGAAGTTTCGCCAGGCTGTCCAGATCGGTTGTCGGTCGAATGGCTTCGTCCGCTTCCAGCAGCGGCAAGCCGATGGAATCGACGACCGGCATTACCGATTTTTTAAAGTGACCGGATTTCCAGGCAGCCGCGGCCCGTTGTTGGCTGTGCACGGCGTATTCGTCGAGATCTTCCCGCGTGTATCCGCGCAGGGTCGCGATCAGGTCGGCCGCGATTCCCTGCGGCACGAAATGGATTTTGTGGGCCAGCGCCGGGTCGGACGTCCAGGCTCCGCCGGAGGAGCCGATGGGAATCCGCGACATGCTTTCCACGCCGCAGGCCACGACCAGGTCGCACTGCCCGGATTGGATTTTGGCCGCGGCGAGGTTGACGGCTTCCAGGCCCGAGGAGCAGAAACGGTGAATCTGCTGGCCCGGAACCGTTATGTCGTAGTCCGCGGCCAGGCAGGCGGATCGGCCGATTGCGCTGCCCTGCTCTCCGATCGGCGAGCCACAGCCCGCAATCACATCCTCGATCAGGGAAGTGTCGAGCTGGTTACGGTCGCGCAAACCGCGCAGCACCTGGGCCAACAGTTCGACCGGGGACACCACGTGCAATGCGCCGCCGGCCCGGCCTTTTCCTCTGGGGGTTCTCAGGTGATCGAAAATATAGGCGTCGCGCATAAGCGAATTCACTCGTTCCGGATGACGGGAAACCGGGGCGAAACCCGGCTAACGGTGGTCATCACGAAAAAATAATGATGATTGGACTGATATTGCCTGCCGAATAAGCTACCATAGATTCTTGTATAAAGTTCAAGTTTATTCAAGCCCTATTTTCAACGAATCGCCATCGTTTGGTGAGAGAGAAAGGAACAACGACATGGATTTGAAGGAGAAAGTGGCCGTCGTGACGGGAGGAGCGTCGGGACTGGGCAAGGCAACCGTGCAAGTGCTTCATGACGCGGGTGCCCGGGTCGCGATTTTCGACATGAACGAGCAAGAAGGCGCTGCACTGGCCGAAAAACTCGGCAGCGGCGTTATCAGTTGTGGTGTGAACATCGCCGATGACGACTCCATTGCAGCGGGCATTGCCAGCGTCGTCGATGCCTGGGGTGCCGTACACGTGGGCGTAAACTGCGCCGGCCGCGGCGGCGGGGCAACCAAGACTCTGGGCCGGAAAGGGCGCTTTCCGATGCCGCTGTTTCGCGATGTCATCAACATCAATCTGATCGGCACGTTCAGCGTGGTGAGTCAACTTGCCGAAGTGATGGCGAACAACGATCCGGACCCGAGCGGTGAGCGTGGCGTCATCATCAATGCCGCTTCAATCGCTGCCTACGAAGGTCAGCGCGGGCAGGTGGCATACGCGGCGAGCAAGGGCGGGATGATCAGCCTGACCCTGCCCATTGCGCGTGATCTGGCGTACTACGGCATCCGGATGATGTCCGTCGCTCCGGGCGTATTCGACACGCCGATTCTGAAAGGAATTACCCCGGAGTTGAAACAGAGTCTGGCGAAGGATATTCCATTTCCGCCCCGGTTGGGGGATCCGCCGGAGTTTGCGGAACTGGTGCGGCACATTGCAGAAAATCCCTACCTCAATGGCGAAACGATCCGGCTGGATGGCGCTTTGCGCATGACCTGATGTAAAGCAGACGGGCCTGAACACCCTGGTTCAGGCCCGTTAATTTTGAAGGTCTTTAAACTCCGGTCCGGGCATCTGCCAGGCGGACCGAAGTTCCGGTAACTGCTTTCAGTAGGTGGAAACCGGGTTCTCGATCTCGCAGATTCCTGCGATTCCGCTCCGAACGACATCACCGTCCTGCAACCAGCGTTCGGGTTGTTCGCCGTGTCCGACGCCTTCCGCGGTGCAGGTGAGAATGACGTCTCCCGGTTCCAGGGTCATGCCGAAACTGATCTCCGACAGGATAGCCGCGGTTCCGAGCAGGCCGGATTCGGCTCCACCCGAGAGCGCCATACCGTCGTTCAGCCACAAGCGGCAGGCCAGATCCTCAGGCTCCGCTTCGTCGGCGGTGACGAGAACCGGGCCCCAGGGGAAGAAGGTATCCAGGGATACCGCCTTGTCCCACTGTCCGTGCTTGCGTTTGAGATCGGAACTGATGACGTTGGTCGCGACCGTGTATCCGAAAACGTTGTCGAGCACATCCGCCGGTTCGACGTAGGAACTGCGGGCGCCCATGACGACCGCGATGTTGGGTTCGGCATGTACCTGCGTGGCCAATTGCCGGGGCCATGAAATCGGCTGCCCTGGATCCACCGTCGCTGATGGGGCCTTGGTGTGATATCGCAACATCGGGCGGCCCTTTGGCGATCGCTCGGCCACGAAGTCGTCCCGAGTGTTGCCGCCCGCGACGGTAATGTTCTGCCTGGGCCGGTAGGGCGCATGCAGAGTGACATCCCTGATCGGGTGAGACCAGTCGGAATCCGGCTGGTCGCCCACCGCGGACGACAGGTCGCGCAAGGCGGCGAGATGTTCGACGCGGGCCAGGGATTGCAGGTCGGTTACGGAGGGAAGCGCGACATTCTTCGCCTTCGCGGCCTGGTTCAGGTCGCACACCTGCTCACCGACGAGGAATCCCACGCGGGGTTCAGCGCCGTTGGAATACGTTACGAGCTTCACTGGATCATTCTCCCGTTGACGGCGGCGAAACGTCCGGACTTCATGCGTAACCCGCCATTTTGATGGTGTTGCGCAGCAGTCCGATCCGTGAAATTTCCGCTTCCAGCACGTCGCCGTGCTGAAGCCAGGACTGGGGCAACTGTTCAAACCCGACACCCGGTCCGGTGCCGCAAATGATGATTTCGCCCGGTTCGATGGTCATTCCCTGCGAAAGAACCTCGATGAGCTTGTCGATCTTGTAAATCATGTCGCCGACCGGCCAGTCCTGCCTGAGTTCGCCGTTCACCCACTGGCGCATGCGCAACTGATTCGGGTCGCCGCAATCGCGCGGCGTGGCGATGACGGGTCCCAGTGGGCAGAAACCGTCCTGGCTCTTGCCCCGATGGTACTGCTGGTGGCCGAGTTGAAGCTCACGGGCCGACACGTCGTTGGCCACGGTGTAACCGAAAACCCAGTCATACGCATCGGCGACAGGAACATCCTTGCCTGGCTTGCCGATGACCACGGCGAGTTCGAGTTCATAGTCGACCGTACGGGTCGCTCGCTTGTCATAAACGATATCGTCGTCGTGGCCGATGATTGAATTCACCGCCTTGGTGAAATACTCGACATGCGGCGGCGCGATGGCCGGGCGCGGGATTCGGGCGAATCCATTGGCGAGATGCTGATAGTAGTTCGCGCCGACGACCCACGGATTCTTGCGCGGGATGATGGGGGGGCGGAAGGTCACATCGGCGTTCTGCCACCACCACTTACCCTCACCGTCCGCCGGCAGTTCACCGCTGCGGAATTCGTCGTAGAAGTTTTCGAGTTCGGCCCAGGTATCCGGTCCGGCTTCGATGATTCCCAGGAGTGTGTCGGGGGCGGCGGCCACGGCTTCACGGCCGTGGTGGGCCGCCGCCTTGTGCACGGAAATGGCCTGATCGCCTGCGGTGAACGCGACCATTTCCTGGTCTGCGGCTTTAATGGTAGTTATGTACATCGACAGGAGTCCTCTCGGAGCGTCGCGGTCTGAAATGAGCGGCGAGCATAACCGAAAACTTGAATTTAAGTCAAGAAATGTTCCGGCGCGAAAAAGGGGATTTCGCGCCGGAACTTTCACGTTTGCGCCTCGGGGTCAGGTGTCACCCGTCTGGTGGATTTCGGGGTTGCCGAAGGTCCACAGCACACGAAGCTTGCGATGGCGAATTCGCCAACCCTCGGGCGTGCGCGTCCATTCGTCCACGTATTCGCCCGCGATGATGTTGCTGTCGCCTCCCGGCGTGTCGGGCCGGACGTGTTGCGCATGCAGATAGCAGCTGCTGGTTGCCTCGTCACCATCGACCTGGATAGCGATATTGCCAATCAGGTGCTGGGTGACCGACATGGGCTGAAGTGCCGTGCGGCAGATGGACTCAATCGCCGGGTAGCCCTCGAGTAGCCCGATGGTTTCGTACTCGGCAGATGCCTCCGGCACGAAACAGCTCGACAGCATCGACCAGTCTCTTTGATCCAGCGCCGTGGCGTAACGGAGCAGGACGCTTCGGATATCCCGCTCGTCCCAGAGAACCTGGAGCCGGTCTGCTTCGGACGCTCCCCGCTGACCGCCGCTCATGCCGCGTCCCTCGTGTTCGCCGGCGCTTCCGGTTCGCCCCAGCCACCGCCACCTGCGGTTCTAATGCGCACCAGGGCGCCGCGCTGCAGTTCCAGCCCGGTCACCTTGTTGGCCTCGATCCAGTCGTCGGAACCCGGTTGCAGTACGTGCACCTCACCCGGCAAACCGGGTTGGCCTCCCGCCAGGCCCCAGGGTGGATCGATGGTTCGATCAAATGCCGTTTGCAAGGCCAGGGGCTCCAGGGCTTCGACAATACGCTCGATACCCGGTCCGCCGCGGCGTTTACCCGCGCCTCCGGCTTCCCGCCGCAGTCGCGTTGACTGAATGCGCAACGGAAACCGCGCTTCCAGCAGTTCGATGGGAATGCCCGGGTTGTCGCCGTGGATAAACGACTTCAGAGGCCCGTAGCCGTCATTTTCCGAGGTGGCGCCGAAACCGCCGCCGTAGGATTCTATGGCCAGCCAGAATTCACCGGTCGACTCGCGATTTCCGGTGAAGAACACGCCCGACACGGTGCCGTGGTGACCTGCCGGGACGAGTTCCGGGTGCGCGTTGCCGATGGCGCGGAAGATCAGGTCGACCGTGGTGGGCGGGACCATGACCCAGAACCCTTTTGGGGCTTCGGCCGATGCACTGACCAGCGTGTCGGGTGGCGCGACGACGGATAATGCATCGAACATCCATTCGTCGGCGGGCCGGTCCGGCAGGCACAGCGCCTTGAACGCGAGCTTGGCAATGTTCACCGCACCGCCGAGGCGGCCGGAATTGATCGGTGTGGCCACCTGTTCCGGCATTCCACTGAAATCCACCTCCATGGCATCCCCGGATATCGTGATGGCGACGTGGAGATCGACGGGTTCGGTGCCCTCGACGCCGGCATTGTCGAGCCGGCAGGCCGCTTCGTAGCGTCCGTCCGGGATATTGCGCACGGCCGCGCGGCCGAGTTCCGCACTGGCTTCCGCCTGGAAGGCGATCAGCCGTTCGAGTTCCTCGGGAGTCCAGCGCTCGGCCACCCGGTCCTTCCAGCGGGAGCGCCCCAGCATGCAGCCCGCGATCTGGGCCATCAGGTCGCCGGTAATCGCCGCGGGTGAACGGGTGTTCGCCTGGATGGTCGCCATCACATCGGGCACGATATTGCCCTCCCTGACCACCCGCAGGCCACGATACTGAACGCCTTCCTCGAATACACTCTGAGCCTTCCAGCTGAGCGAGGTCGGGGCACTGCCGCCGATGTCCGCCCAGTGTGCGCGGATGACGATGTAGGCAACGATACGGCCTTTGTCGAAAATGGGAGTGCAGCAGGAGATATGATTGAGATGCTGGCCGTTGACACCGGACCAGTTGTGCAGGAACACGTCGCCTTCACGCAGTTGGTCCAGCCCGATGGCTTCTACCGCATCCCGGACCTGGGGCCCCAGGTCGCCGACGAAGATCGGCATGCTGCCGGCTGATTGGGTCAGCAGGGTGTAATCGGCCAGAACAATCCCGACGCAATAGTCCTTGTACTCGTAGATGAGTTCGCTGAAGGCCGTTCGCGTGAGATTAAGCTCGATCTCGTCAACGACCGAAGTCGTGGCGAATCTGAAAATTTCGGCTTCGACGGCGTCTATCGGTCGCGGCGGGGATTCAGCTGTTTCTTCGTGTTTCGGGTGATTCGTTTTCATTTCACTACTCGCAGTTCTGCGTGAGTTGATTGGACCGGGGGTGCGGCTCTTCAGCCGGCACTCGTCCCGGTTGCGTCCATTTGTTCGATGATGGCACTCAGGTTGGGCGGAGCCAGAGGAACACCACGCCGGGAACGAATTCGCCACCCGGCGCTCGTGCGCACGTAATCGTCCTGAAAATAGCCCGCGGCGGAAATCGGGCCGGCATCCTTCACCGCGCCATGCATCAGGTAGTAAGCCGTGCCTGCCGCCTGATCACCATCGAGGTCGATGCGGTGCGTCCCCGAAATGTGCTGGGAATACTCGTGCAGGGGGATGATTTCGCGATAGAAGCGGCGAAGTTCCTGTTCGCCCTGGATGACGCCCATACCCATGGCGGTGGCGTCCATGACGCCGTCAGGTGTAAACAGGGATACGATTCCTTCCGCATCGTGATTGTCGGCGAACCAGCAATAATCGTCGGCCAGTCGGCGGATTCTGTCGAGATCTGAAATCATTTCCATTCTCCAGGGGCAGGGGACCCTGCGGTGTTCCGCCGATAGTCCCGTATGCGTTGGAAGTTACGGTCAAGATAAAGCGTTCCGGGATCGGTGCATCCTGTTTCAGTTTGGCCAAGCTCCGTCATCACCGATTGCAGCGATTGCGCTATCCAGTCGGGAGATCGGTTAACACCTGAACGGCCAGATACGGTATCTTGCATTTTTTGTTGAATAAATTTCAAACTGCAGCCGGGGCGAGCGAATCCCTCACCGGTATTCTTTTCAATGTCGAGAACAAAAACATGACGGCCAACTCCAATACGCCCGATCCTTCCACCCGACAGCCGGATTGGCCCGCGCCTGCGGTTGCGTGGTATGCGGTTGGCGTGCTTTTTCTGGCCTACACGGTGTCGATTGCCGACCGTTTCATCCTCAGTCTTCTGATCGAACCGATCAAACAGGACCTCAATCTCAGTGATACCAAGGTCAGCCTGCTCCACGGTTTCGCCTTCGCGATTTTCTTTTCGGTCATGGGTATTCCGATCGCGCGACTCGCGGACCGGTTCAGTCGCCGGATGATCATCGCAGCGGGTGTGACGGTCTGGAGTCTGATGACCGCGGCATGCGGTATCGCCAACGGCTACTGGCAGCTTTTCGCAGCCCGAGTGGGCGTCGGGGTTGGCGAGGCCGCTTTGTCCCCGCCGGCGTATTCGATGGTGGCCGACCTGTTTCCGCCGCAGAAACTGGGCCGCGCGCTCAGTTTTTATACGACCGGCGCGTATATCGGTGCCGGTATGGTCTTCATCATCGGCGGCATGGTTCTTCAGGCAGCCATGAGCACTCCGGAAATTACCCTGCCCGTCGTCGGTACCATCAGGTCCTGGCAGGCCGCATTCTTCATAGTCGGCGTGCCCGGTCTCGCCGTGGCTCTGTTGATGTTCACGGTGCCCGAGCCGGTTCGCCGATTTCAGGCCAATGCCGCTTTCAGCGGTGATGTCCAGGATCCCATTCCGCTGCGGCAGGTGAATGAATACATGCGGCAACGCTGGCGAGTCTACGGCGCGCATATCTTCGGATTCTCTTTTCTCGCGGTCATTTTCAACGCGATCGTGGCCTGGACGCCCGCGTACCTGACCCGGAGTTTCGATCTGTCCATCGGCCAGACGGGTCCCGCTGTTGGAGTGCTGGTGCTTGTGTTCGCCACCGCCGGCATCATTGTCGGCGGCTGGTTGGCGGACCGCCTGGTAATCAGGGGATACACCGATGGTGCGATGCGAGTCGGCGTGATCGCCGGTTTGGGTTGCATACCGTTCGCTCTGCTGAGTTTGACGGTTACTTCAGTCACCGGGATTCTCGCCATGTACGGTCCGCTGCTGTTTTTCTCCAGCTTCGGTTTTGGCGCCGCCGCCGCTGCGCTGCAGCAGGCGACGCCAAATCGTCTGCGGGCCCTGGTGTCGGCTATTTATCTCTTCATCCTCAACCTGATCGCATTGGGATTGGGCCCGACCATTACGGCATCGATCACTGACTTCGTGTTTCGCGACGATCTGGCCGTCGGACGGTCCATCGCCTGTGTGGCCATCGTTTCGGGCATTCTCAGCGCCTTCATACTGGGCCGGGGCCTCAAACATTTTCGTGCCCAGGTAGCGGCGCAGGCGGCGAACTGATGCCGGTTCCATCGTTGTTCGCCTGAGTCTGCCCGCCGGGTTCATGGCACCAGGACCGCACGTCCTCGAACCGTGCCATGGCGCAGGTCGCTCAGCGCCCGGTTGATGTCCTGCAGCGGATAGGATGTCTGGGTCAGTTGGATGCGGTTGCGCGCAGCCAGTTGTGCGAGTTCCGCGAGTTCCCCCAGGGTTCCCACCAGGTTGCCTTTGATGGTCAATTCCCGGCCGGTCAGCGCGAGCGTGCCACAACAGGCTTCACCGGTATCAGCGCCAAGTGCCGAGTAAACTCCGCCGCGCCGCAGCATCGCCAGCGATTGTTCGGGGACCGGTGCGACACCCACACAGTCCATCACCAGATCGACACCCGTGCCGCCGGTCGCTTCCATGACCTGGTCGACCAGTTCGTCGCCCGCGCTCAGCGTCAGGTCCGCCCCCAGTGTTTCCGCATCCCGGAGTTTTTCGGCCACCCGGTCGACCGCAATCAGCCGTGCGGGTGAAAACAGTCTGAGCAGCTGTAGCGCGAAGTAGCCTACGCCGCCTACGCCAATGACCACGGCAACACCATCCGCCGGCAGATCGCCGCAGGCGCGTCTCACGGCGTGGTAGGCGGTCAGTCCCGCGTCCGCCAGCGAGGCCATGGGCGCCGGGTCGGTACCGGGCGGCAGTTTTACCAGCGCGTGTTCGGTGGTGCGAAACAGTTCCGCGAAGCCACCTGCGGTTCGGCCGTCGATTCCCGGAAATCGCAGGGACTCGCAGAATGATGCTTCATTCCGCCGGCAGGCGCGGCACAGGCCACAGGTAATGTGGGGATGAGCCAGGACCGGATCACCCACTTGAAGGCTGGTCACCGCGGATCCGACGGCTTCGACATAGCCCCCGTTTTCGTGTCCCAGAACGTAGGGGAATTCAGGAGCGCCCAGGACGTCCTTGAATGCGCCTTCGATCCAGTGCACATCGGAGCCGCACACGCCGGCACCGGTGACACGAACGATCACGTCGCCCGGGTGCTGGATGCGCGGGTCCTCGACTTCGGTGAGGGCCAGTTCGCGATTGAATTCGTTCAGTACGGCCGCTTTCATCGGGACAGGCTCCGATCGCTTCCGGAGAGGTCCATCACAGATCCCATTCCACGAGCAGGCGTTTAGGCGTCGGTGTGATGAAGTTCGGCTGGAACTCGACTTCCTGCTCCGGTATCCGCAGCGTGGGCAGCCGGTCGAAAATCGCATTGAAGGCGATTTTCGCCTCCAGCCTGGCCAGCGGCGCTCCCATGCAGAAGTGCGGTCCGGCGCTGAACGCGACATGTTCGAATACGTTCTTGCGGTCCGGGTCGAAGCGATCGGGGTCTTCGAAGTGTTCCTCGTCCCGATTGGCGGACGCGCCCATCCAGTAAATCGTCGAACCCGCCGGGATTTTCACGCCGGACAATTCAGTGTCGCAGGTCGTCACGCGGTTGAGACCGCGGACCACGCCGGTATGCCGCAGTGTTTCCTCCATGATGCGTTCGAGTTGGGAGCGGTCTTCGACCACGGACTGCCACAGGCCCTCCCGATGGAGCAGCCGCACCGTCTGGGTGATGTAAATCGCGGTCGTGTCCGTACCGGCGACGATGAAGGCGATGATGTTGGCCGCAATCTCTTCGTCGGTCAGCGGCGCGATGGACTCGTCCTCGGGCGGGGCCATCAGCGCTGACACGAGATCGTTCTGCGGATTCTTGCGGCGGTCCTGGATCATGTCCTGGATGTACAGGTACCAGTCGATCAGTCCCGACCACAAGGTCCGCGCTTCGTCTTCACCCATGTCGGGCGTGCCCATCAGGAGCAGGAACTGATCGGTCCATGCGCGGAATTTGGCTGAATCCTCCACCGCGAATCCCAGCACGGCGGCGATGGTTCGCATCGCCATCTTGTTGGCGAACTGGCTGACCAGATCGGCCTTGCCGTCCGCGATGAAATCGTCGATGAGATCATTCGCGATTTTCTCGATCTGGGGCGCGAACGGTGCCACGGCCGGCCGGCTGAATGTCGGCTGCATGAGTTTACGCAGGCGTTTGTGCACTTTTCCGTCCGCATTGGCCACGCTTTCTCCCACGCTGGGGAATGGGCAGCCGGGCGGGATTTCCAGGCCTTCGGGCAGCGGGACCCGCATGAAGTTCGCTCCGACGTTGGAGTATGTCCTGGAATCTTTCTGGATGGTGCGCACGTCTTCGTACCGCGTAACGCAGTACATCTGCAGTTGCGGCATCCAGAACACGGGTTGTTCCCGTCTGGCCTTCGCCAGTATCGGCCAGGGATCCTGTTTGTTGTCGGGCGCCAGCGGATCGTAATCCGGAAACAGCGGACGATCGCCGCTGACCGGGCATTGTGACTTGTCAGACTCTGTATTCATTCAATATCTCCAGAATTCAGTGGGGCTCACGCCCCAGTATGACGACGTTGTGGTACTGGGCGCCGGAACCCGCGCCTGTCGCCAGGCCGACCTGGGCGTCCGCCACCTGGCGGTCGCCGGCCTCGTGGCGGAGTTGATGCACCGCCTCAACGATTTTGAGCGTGGGACCGCCCCAGCCGATGTGGCTGTACGACATCAGTCCGCCATCGGTATTAATTGAAAGATCGCCCTCGGGACCGATTCCACCCTGGCATACGAAGTCGGCGGCCTCGCCCGGCGGGCAAAAGCCCAAGACCTCCAGTTGCCGCAGGACCTCGAAGGAGTTGATGTCATAAAGCTGGGCGAGATCGATGTCTTTCGGTTTCAGGTCCGCCATCCGGTAAGCGCGCTCGGCGGCGTCGGAGCCGATCGACCAGACTTCCTCGTAGCGGGGGGGATCGACGTACTGTTGCTTGTGCCAGTCGCAACCGCCCCCCAACACCCACACCGGTGACCGGGTGTCCCTGGCGATGTCCCGGCGCGTCACCACCATCGCGGCCGCGCCTTCGGTGGCGAGGCACAGATCGAGCAGGGTAAACGGGCTGGCGATCATGTTGGCGGACAGAATGTCTTCCGCGGTATACGGCCCGCGGCCGTACATCACGGCCTCGGGGTTGGCGTGTCCGCGGTTGCGTATGATGGCGGCGGCCTCGGCCGCGCCTTCGCGCGAGCGGGGGTGACGATGCAGGTACTGCTGCGCCAGCAGCGCGAAATGGACCGCCGTGAAGGCGCCCCACGGTGCGATGAATTCATTCTCCGGACGGGTGTAGGCGGCCACCTTCGCCGTCGCATCACGAATGGCCGCCTGCCCGCCGACGATCAACACGGAAGAGCACAGCCCGGCGGCAATCGCGGCGGCGGCATCGAGCACCGCCGGAACGCCCTGGGGGTAGGTGTCCTGAACCCAGCGAACCGGAATGCCGAGCAGCGTGGCCCAGTCCAGGGAGCCGGGATGCATGACCGTGCCTCCGGGTCCCGGCCAGCGGCCGGCCACGCCATCAATATCACTGACGTCCATGCCGGCGTCACGAATGGCGCTCAGCGCCGCGTCCAGACAGGCGGACAGCGCCGTGCGTTCGAGCCTCTTGCGCTGTTCGCTCGTGCCGACGCCGACAATGGCTGTTTGATGCAGACCACTCACGGCTCAGTCCTCGTCCGCGGCGGCGGAATAGTTCCGGCGCAGCTCGTTCTTGGCGATTTTCCCGACTGCGTTCTTGGGCAGACTGGGCACGAACTCGATGTTGCCGGGGAGCTTCACGGTGCTGAGCGAAGACTCGTTCCTGCACCAGTCGATCATGGTGGTGGCATCGGAAGCGGCCCCGGGCTTGAGCGCCACAACCGCCAGGATGGACTCGCCCCACTGCTCGTCGGGCACACCGATAACACCGACTTCGAGAACATCGGGATGCTGGTGCAGCGCCGCTTCGATTTCGGCGGGTGCGATGTTGTAGCCTCCGCGGATGATGAGATCCTTGATCCGGTCGACGATGTAGATGAAGCCGTCGTCGTCGACCCTGGCGACATCCCCGGAATGAATCCAGCCGTCGATCAGCGTGCGCGCCGTGCGGTCCGCATCCCGGTAGTAGCCCTTCATCATGTACGGCGCCGAGAAGATGACCTCGCCGCGTTCGCCTTTATCCACATCGTTTCCGGCGGGGTCCACGACCCGGACATCGATGGCGTACGAGGGCTGGCCCACGGACCGCAGCAATTCGGGACGGCCGTCCAGGGCCGTGACATGGTCGTCCTTGCGCAGCATCGTTCCGATCGATGCGATTTCCGCCATGCCGTATAACTGGTTGAAAATCGGTCCGAACCGCTCCACCAGCAGGGCGGCCTTGTCGGGGGACATGGGTGCCGCGCCGTATCCCAGGGTGTTCATCGAAGCGAGTGAATCCTGACCCGGCGCCGTTTCGAGAAGCCGGTACAGTTGCGTCGGAACCAGGTAGGAATGCGTCGCGGCGGTGCGCGCCACTTCCCGGACATAGACTTCGGCATCGAATCTGCGGGAGTCGAAAAATCCCATGGCCCCGCCCATCGTCATGCACGGTGCCATTGTGATGTGCACCGATGAATTGTGCGGAATGGCCGTCAGGTAGCGTGTCTCACGGTCGATTTCATACTCCAGGGCCGCCACCGTGGCGTGTTGCAGTACCCGGCCGTGGTCGAACCAGACGCCCTTGGGGGTTCCGGTGGTACCGCTGGTGTAGACGATGCAGAAATCGTCTTCCGGCCTGACCTGGTGCAGGGTCGCCGGTGCCAGTGACGCGGCATCGGCCAGCAGTGATTCGTAGCCGCTCGATGATGCGTCGTCGAGATCGATGAGGCGGATGTCCTGGCCCGAGATCAGATGCTCCGCCCGTTCGCGGTACTCGCCCGCGACGATCAGCACGCGGGGCTGTGCATTTTCGAAGACGTGGGCGAAGTCCGTGTCGCTCATGCGGAAATTCAGGCCGACATAGACGAGGCCGGCCTTGGCAACCCCGGCCAGAACTTCCGGAACTTCCAGGCGGTTCGGCGCCCATAGCGCGACGCGGTCGCCCTTGTCGAGCTGCAATCCGGAATGGAGGACATTTGCCAGGCGATTGCTTCTCGCGTCCAGGTCCCGCCAGAGCAATTCACGTTCGTGGTCGAAGGCCGCCAGCCGGTCGGGATAGCGACGCGCCGAGCGGGTTGTGGCCAGGCCGATATTCATGATGGGTTCGCTCCGGAGGGCCGGAATACCGGCAGCACAATGCCGTCGGCCCGGCTCTGGAAGTCAACTTCGACGGCTTGACCGATGCGCACGGATTCGTGGGGACAGTCGACGATGTTCGTCATCATGTACCAGCCCTCATCCAGGTCGACCACCGCGACCACGTAGGGCGGTTCCAACTCGTCCGTCGGGGCGCGGTGCACAACGGTGAAAGTGGAGATCACGCCTTTGCCGGAACTCTGCTCGTAGGTCCAGTCTTCGGTATGGCAGTCGGGGCAGGCAATCTGCGGAATGAAGAAATTGCGGCCGCATTGACCACATACCGGACGAACCAGGGAGCCGGCCGCGGCTGCTTCCCAGAAAGGGCGGGTTGTCGTGGACGCTTCGGCGGGCAGGGACAGGGTCATTCCGCGTCGTCCTCCTGCAGCAGCAGGTGAGCCGCTTCCCGGGCCTTCATGCCCACGCGCACGCCCCGTTTTTCGGCGGGCCCGTTGCAGGCGACGATGATCCCGTCGTGATAGGTCGAATACGCATCGCCAATGGCGGCCGATTTGGCCGAGACGCTGGCGCCGGCCAGCCCTTCTTTTTCCACGATGGCGAGACCGGCGGTTCCGGAGTCGTTCTTGCCGCCGCCGCCATCCGAACAGATGAAGCCCCAGGGCTGGAATTCGAGCAGGAACGACGCACCGGAAGTACCGGTATGGCCGGCCGTCACGAGTACGTTGCGGCCCTTGTCTTCCGGCCGGGCAAAAATGATCGAGTCGGTTATGACGACATCGCGTCCGGTCGGAGAAGTTTCGACGACTTCGCGGCGAATTTTCGTTCCGGGTTCAACGTCTCCCGGTTCGTTCTCCAGCAGGATTCGGGCTGCCTCGGCGACGGACTGGCCCGGCCGGACACCGCAATTTTCGGCGAGAATATTGGTTCGGCTGATCACGCCGGCCTCGTAGTGATCCGCGCCATTGCCCAGTTCCGCGCTTTCGCCGTCCACGGCTGCCGCGGGAATGCCGAGCGCTTCCAGGTAATACAAACCCTGAATTCCCGCCGCATCCTTGCCGATCCCGCCGTCGTGTCCGATGACGGCGCGGGGTTTATGGGGCGCCATCAGGCGTGCGGGCAGCACGCCGATATAGGATGCCGCGACCACGACATCGCGTTCGGTGTTTCTGGCGTCCACGTAACGCGCCGAGTCCATGGTCACCACCCGGCGCCCATCCTGTTCCAGAACGATTTGTTGCGGGTGATCTTCGGTTTCGAGCAGATCAGTCAATGTACTGTCTCCGTTTCATTCTCGTTTGCCGGGGCCGCAAAGAATCGGACCGCGGCGCCGATGCGGCGTTCCCGCACGGCGTGCATGTGCCCGGGGCGTCACGCGACTTCCCCGGAGTGGGTCTACTTGAGCGTTACCAGCAGGGTCAGGTCATTGAGCACCCGGGCGTGCGATCCGGGCGGAATGACGGATGTGGACCCTTCCTCGCAGACGATCACCGGACCCTCGAGCGTGTCTCCGGCCACCAGTGAGGCCCGGTCAATCACCGGGGTCTCGATCGGTGGGGCATCCAGGCCGAAATAGGCCGTGGAACTCTGCGGCAATCCGGTTCCGCCAGCCGAACTCGGCTTGATCCGGACTTGCGGCAGGGCCCGTTTTCCGACCAGTTCGAGTTGCACGACCTCCACTTCCGACAGGGAGTCGGCATGCCCGAAGAGGGTCTGGTACTCGGCGGCGAACGCCGTGGCGAACCGGTCGCCGAAATCGTCCGTGACGTCCAGACCTTCGGTCGCGGCCGGAATTTTCAGCGTGTGTTCCTGACCGACGTAGCGCAGCATCAGGGCGTATTCGAAGACAATGTCCTCTTCGGAGGCGCCGACTCCGCTGAGCGATTTGACGAGTTCTCCACGCATGCCCTGCATCAGCCCGCGCAAATCGTCGGGATTCAGCTGGCTCAGTACCTTGCCGATCGTCGTGGTGCGTTCGAACCGGAGGTCGGCGCTCAGCATGCCGATCGCCGAAAAGTGGCCGGGGTGCATCGGGATGGCCACGTTGTGCACTCCAACATCCCGGGCCACATCACAGGCATGCATCGGCCCGGCGCCGCCCGACGCGATGAGGAGGAAATCCCGCGGGTCGCGGCCCCGTTCGAGGGTCTGCCGCCGTACCGTCCTGGCCATCGACATCACCGCGAGGTGCAGCATGCCCCGGGCCAGCCGCCGGGTTTCCATGCCCGCTTTCTTCGCCAGAGTGGACAGGGCGCGCTCGGCCGCCTCGGCATCCAGCTGCAGCGAACCGGAGAGCTGCACCTGCGGCAACCGGCCGCAATACAGGTTCGCATCGGTGATGGTCGGTTCCGTGCCGCCCTGGCCATAGCAGGCCGGTCCGGGTGAAGAGCCTGCGGATCGCGGACCCACCCGCAACCGATTGCCATCATCCAGCCACGCGATCGAACCGCCTCCGGCCCCCACCTCGAGGATATCGATGCAGGGTACCTGGGTCGGGAAGCCGCGGTTGTAGCCTCCAATCCAGTACAGGTCCGTGGACAGAAACCGTCCCTGTTCGACCAGACTGGATTTCGCCGTCGTGCCTCCCATGTCGAAAGCGACCGCGTTTTCCACGCCGTGTGATATCGCCAGATTACGGGCCGCCAGCGCACCGGAGACCGGTCCGGACTCGATGGTTCGCAGCGGAAATTCCATGGCGACTTCGACGCTCTGGGCTCCGCCATTGGAGTCCAGGACGACCAGGTCTCCCGAAAAACCGGCTGCACGGACGCCGTTGTCCAGCAGGCTCAGGTAGTTCCGCATCAGCGGAGCGACTGACGCATTCGCCGCCGCTGTGGTGAAGCGCTGATATTCGCGAGGGCTCTGACTGATGTCGGAAGACAGGCAAATGGGCAGGTCGGGGAAGGCCTCCTGCAGCCTGGCCCCGACAAGGTGTTCGTTTTCGGGCTGCACGTAGGCATTGAGGAATGCCACGGCAATCGCCTCGGGTTCGGCCTGGCGCAGTTCCTGGATCAGGGTTTCCAGTTCCTCCTCGGTCGGCTGGCGCAGGATTTCCCCGCGTGCTTCCGCGCGCTCATCGATTTCGAATCTCAACTCCCGCGGCACCAGCGGGGGATCGCGGCGAAACGTCATGCAATAAGGTTCCGGGCGGGAGTCGGTCGCCAACTCATGAATGTCGGCGAAACCCCGGGTGCACACCAGCGCGGTACGACCAACCCGTCGCTCGAGCAGTGCATTGATGACCAGCGTCGTTCCGTGGGCGAGAACGGTGTCGGGCGTCCAGGGCACGCCTGAGTCGACCGCGGCGGCAACCGCGGCTTCGTTCTCGGCTCCGACCGATGTGAGCCTCTTGCCGAGGTGAATGGCACCGTCCGGCCCAACTGCCGCGACGTCTGTAAAGGTACCGCCAATGTCCACACCGATCCGGACAGTCATGTCTTCTCCTGTTATCTGCGCAGCAACAGCAAAGCCGCTTCCCGCGCCGTCATTCCCGTATGCACCCCGCAGTCCGAGGCGTGTTGATTGCAGGCACTGATGACACCGTCACGATAGGTGCTCAGACCATCTCCCATTCGCGCGGTCGCTGAATCGACTGTCGCTCCGGCCAGTCCGTCCCGCTCCACGATCGTCAATCCGGCGATCCCGGACCGGTTCCGGCCGCCGCCGCCGTCACTGCAAATGAATCCCAGCGGGCGGGCCGAGCGCAGGTAAGGGACTGCGCTGCGGCCGGTATGCCCACCGGTGCACAGTACGTTCCGGCCCGTGTCCTCGGGCAGAGCGAACGCAATCGAGTCGGTACACACGATGCTGCGCCCCTCGATTTCGTGCACCACCGTTCGGTTGGTAACGGAGCCGGGGGCCTGGTTGTGGTGTGTCCGGGTGCCAAGCATCAGACCCGCGGCCTGTTGCACCGTCATGCCTTCCTTGACCCCCAGTTCGCGCGCCGGATGATTGAAACGCGAAATCGCACCGTGCTCGTAAACATCCCGTCCGTTCCCCAGTTCCACGGTGTTGATGTCGGCCGCAGCCGCGGGCAGGTCGAGTGCCTCGTAGTACCACAGCCCGGCGATCGCAGATCCTTCCAGCCCCATTCCGCAGTCGACGCCGATCACGCCCCGCGGGTGATGCTGCGATGTGAACCGGGCGCACAGCACTCCGCAATACGAAGCCGTTACAACGACGTCCTTGTCCCGGTTTCTCCGGTCGACATCGTAAGCCGAGTCCATGCAGACGATGCGCCCTTCCGGCGCGTCGCTGACAATGGTCTGTTTAACCGGCTTCGTGTTCACTGCGGGTATCCTGTCGCCGAACCCGCGCTTTTCGTTCAGGCGGCTGCGGCGTGACGGTTGCGTTTGCTGCCTTTGCGTTTTTGGTCAGAAATTGTAGGTGACCTGGAACAGAACCGTACGCGGCAAGTCGACCAGACCGACCGGGTCGGCCGGAACGGCGTCGTTGGTGCCGGTGCCGCTGCCACTGTTGGGGAGATCGGTTTCGCCACTGATGTGAAAATCGTCAGTGATGTTACGGGCGATGACCGCGGCCTCCCAGTGCCCCCCGGAGTGCCTGAAACGCAGGCTGGCATCCAGGTTGAAGTAGGAGTCCTGCCGCGAAAGCGGCGCGCCGAAGCTCGACGATATGAAGTCGTCGCTGTAGCGGAGGTTGCCGCCAACTTCCCAGCTGTGGCCCGATTCCGTGCCCCATTCGTAAGCCGCGTTGAGCGATGCGACCCAGTCAGGCGCCATGGCCAGCGGCTCTCCGCTCAGGTCCTGGCCCAGGCCGGCCCCGAAGTTGGTGTTGCAGCCCGCGGCAATGGACTGGCCGGTATAGCAGGGCGCGATGTAGTCGGTGTAGCGGCCCTTGTTGTAGTTCAGGTAACCGGACAGAAGCAGCCCGGGCACGGCGTTGGGTGCGTAGTCGGCTTCGAATTCAACGCCTTCGACTTTCGCCGCACCGGCATTGGTCGTGATGAACTGGAACGTCACCGAATCAAAGAAATCGACCTGCAGATCCTCATACTCGAATCGATACAGAGTCATATTGAAGCGAAGCTGATCATCGAACAGCATGCTCTTCATGCCCACCTCGAAGCCATCGCCCGTTTCCGGTTCGAATGTGACATCGCTCGGAACCGTGGCCGCGACGATCAGGGAACTGACCGCGAATCCGCCGGACTTGTAGGCGGATTTGTAGCCGGCGAAGAACGTCAGATTGTCGGCCGGGTAATAAGTCACGGTCACTTCCGGTGTCCAGTCGGTGAAGCTCTGGTCGCCATAGACCGGAACGTCCTGAAGGAACAGGCCCTGCAGCGCCGGCATGATGTAGCTCTGCACCAGGAAACTGTCACGTGTTTCGTGAATGTACCGCACGCCGGCCGCCAGCTCGGTCCGGTCGGTGGCCCGCCACGTGAGCTGGCCGAATCCCGACCAGGTTTCCGCTTCCGAGCCTGAAGGCTTGATGTAACTGGTGAACTGCGTTTCCGGGGGATTGGTGGAGATTTCCAGCGGCGCGAAGGCACCGGCCTGGTCGTGATCCCGGTCGGTGTTCTGGTAATAAAAACCCACCATGAAATTGACCGGCTGGTCGAAATAGGTCTGGAAACGCGTCTCGTTGGACCAGGCGCTCAGTGACGTATTCTGCGTTGCCGCGATGTAGCTCGTCGGAGACGCGACATTCTGGGACAGACCCCACTTGTTGCGGTGCCAGTTGTAATTGGTGACGGAGGTGATCGTCGCATTGCCGAAGTCGTAGCTGAGATCGGCCGTCATGGCCCAGGAGTTGTACTCATTATAAGACGAGCCATCTTCCTTCATGTCCGGAAGGTTGCCGCCGACGCCATCAGGGGCGTTCGGAACGTGGGCGTTGAACTCCCGTTCGCAGGGTACGGCGGGATTGGGCTGCGTGAAGCCACCGGGACATTCGAAAACCACGAAATTCCAGGCGTTGGCTTCGTCGTTGCGTTCGTTGATGCTGGCCTTGAACCTGGCGGTGAAGCGCTCGGTCGGTGTCCAGACAAGCGTGCCCCGGGCGACGTAGGCCTCTGTTCCCGGCAGCGAGCCGTCATTGGGCGCCTGGTTGCGAGTAACGGGTTCGAATGTGGCGAGATCCAGAAAGCTGATCGGCGTGTCCACCGCAGCCTGGTCGAAGTATCCGCCCCGCATGTCCGACACGCGAACGGCCAGGCGGCCGAGCAGGTTCGGCGATATCTGTCCCGAGACGAATCCTTCTGCTGAATACTCTTCGGCGGTGGTTTCGTACCCGGCCCGCATTTGAGCTTCGAATTCTTCGGTGGGGTTGGCCGTGTTGAAGGAAATCACCCCCGCGGTTGCGTTCTTGCCGAAAAAGAGCGCCTGTGGCCCTTTGAGGACTTCAATGGATGCAAGGTCGAACATGGCTTCGTTGAGAAACATGCCGTGACCGTAGTAAACGCCGTCCACCACCACGGCGGTGGATTGCTCCATGCCCATCGTGGTGCGGCCCGATCCCACGCCGCGCAGCGTGATTTGCGCCCCAGACCCGTTTGAAGAGCGTCCAATGAACAGTTCGGGAATATTCGCGGCGAGCGACTCGAGGCCGTCGAGGGCATAGCGGTCAATTTCTTCCTCGGTCAGAACGTTGACCACCACCGGAACATCCTGCAGGGACTCTTCACGCTTGCGTGCCGTGACGATGACTTCCTCGAGCCTTCCGGCTTCCAGGAGGTCGTCATCCGCCGCCGCGACGGCGGGAATTCCGGCCCAGGTGCCCAGGGTTATCGCACACAATGTCGACGTGATCGCGCTCGGATACTTTGCCTTGCTGGTCATCGTTGGGGCCCCGGTTCTGAAGTTGAATAATATTCAAACAAACATTAGAATTCCACAACCATAGTCACCTGTCAAGAAGCGGCAGGTCGATCCTGCAACACCCGGGCAAGCGATAAGGTATGTCCATAAACGACTCTTTTCAGTGCTGGTGTTACGCGTGCGGTCAGTTGGCCAATGGGCGTTGGTCTTTACCGGTCGCGTGCACTGAAATCACGGGTGATCAAGCGTAATGAGCGACAGCAAATGGAGGCATGAAACCAGTGACGCGCAACACTAAGGCAGAGGTGCTGATAATTGGTGCCGGAGCGTCAGGCGGCGTGGTGGCGAAACACCTGGCTGAGAACGGAATGGATGTCGTCGTGCTGGAGCAGGGTGACTGGGTCAACCAGGGAAAGCTTCCCGGCATCCGTCCAGACTACGAATTGCAGATCATGGGAAGGTGGAACGCCGACCCCAATGTGCGTGCCTCCGATGCCGATTACCCCGTCGACCAGACGGACTCCGAGGCGCCCGTGGTGCAGATGTTCAATGGCGTCGGCGGCAGCACGGTCCTGTTCGCGGCGGTCTGGCCACGGCCGACTCCGGCGGATTTTCATGTCAAGACCCTCGACGGCGTGGCGGACGACTGGCCCCTGACCTACCGTGAGTTGCAGCCTTATTACGAGGCCATCGATATTGAATTCGGGGCGTCCGGAATGGGTGGCAATCCGGCCTATCCGCCAGGCGCGGCACCGCCTCTGCCACCCCTTCCCATCGGCACCACCGGACGCCGGCTCGCCGAAGGCATGAACAAGCTGGGCTGGCACTGGTGGCCCGGCAACAACGCCATCGCGTCCGAGGACTACGGTGAGCTGAAGCAGTGTCTGCGTTACGGGACCTGTGTGGGCGGCTGTCCCGCCGGCGCCAAGGGTTCCGCGGACGTAACCCACTGGCCGGCGGCGATTCGGGCCGGGACCCGATTGATCACGGGGGCGCGTGTCCGGGAAATCACGCTCGATGATCAGGGTCTGGCCAATGGGGCGGTTTACATCGACCGGGACGGAAACGAACAGTTTCAAGCGGCGTCGCTCGTCATCGTCGCGGCCAACGGTATCGGCACTCCGCGCCTGTTGCTGATGTCCCGGTCGGAACGCTTCCCCGACGGACTGGCCAATTCTTCGGGCCTGGTGGGCAAGCGGCTCATGATGCATCCGTGCGCGACAGTGGCCGGCATTTTCGACGAGGAGTTCGAGGAGCACGGCCCGAGCGGGCAGAAGATCGGGTCGATGCAGTTTTACGAATCGGACCCCGCCCGGGGTTTCGTTCGGGGCGCCTATTGGACCCTGTACGACGGCATCGGCCCGCATCTGCACATGCTGCGGCGCTCACTCAGTGAGGGTCTGAGCGAAGAAGCGTTCTGGGGAGCCGGTTTTCCGGCCGCCATGAAGGAGGCGGCGCATCACACTCTGATGTGGGGCATCGTGGCTGAAGACCTGCCCGAAGAACACAATCGGGTGACGCTCGATCCCGACAAGACGGACAGCGATGGTCTGCCCGCGGCCAAAATCACCTACAAGCTGTCCGATAACACGCGGAAACTCATGGATTTTCACTGTGAGCGCGCGATGGAATCGCTGGATGCCGCCGGCGCCAGGAAAAGCTTCGTGTTTTCCCGGGATATCCCGGCAGGTCACCTGCTGGGTACAGCGCGAATGGGCGATGATCCGGAAACATCAGTGGTTGATCGGTGGGGGAAATCGCACGACGTACCGAATCTCTACCTGGTTGACGGCAGCGTGTTCGTGACGGCTTTCGGTGTCAATCCGACGTGTTCCATCGCCGCCATCGCGAAACGAACGGCGACTCATTTGGTGGAAACCCGACGGAATCAGGTGGTGTCGCAATGAAAGAATTGAATGATGTTCAACGTACTCGCCTGGCTGCTCTCGCCGATGTACTGATGCCGGCCGGGGCCGGACTGCCGGCCGCGAGCGAGGTCGACGTACATCTCACCTGGATGGATCAGGCCCTGGACGCGGTGCCGACGATGGCGCCTGCGATTCTGGCCGCACTTGAAGTTTCGGGTGAACCGGCGGAAGTCGTGGAAACGCTGCGCGAAGAGTCTCCGGATCTGTTCATGGCGCTGACTTTCGTGCTGTCAGGCGCCTATTTCATGCATCCCCGGGTGCGCCAGGCGCTGGGTTACGAAGGGCTGGCCGTGGAACCGAACCCGCCTCTCGAGGGGGAGGCCGAATACTACCTCGAAGACGACCTGCTGCAACCCGTCCTGGAGCGGGGTCCCATTTACCGGCAGGTCCCTGAAGAAGCGAACAACGCGGGTGGAACTTCATGAAAATCGTCGTTTGTATCAAGCAAGTCATGGTTCTGCCCGGAGCCGTCGTGCTGGATGGCGAAGGAACGGGTATCGATCCGCTTTTCGTCACCCGGCGATTGAATGATCCGGATCGTTACGCGGTCGAGGAAGCCATTCGCTTGTGCGAGGAGCATGGTGGCGGTGAGGTCGTGGTCGTATCCGTCGGTGGAGCCGAAGCAGACAAGGAACTTCGCAAGTGTCTGGCCATGGGGGCGCAGCGCGCCGTCCGCGTCGCGGATGACGGCCTGCAGCTTTTCGATCCGCTGGTGGTGGCCAGGGCCCTGGCGCTCGTGGCACGCCGTGAGGCGGCGGACCTGGTGCTGTGTGGCGTGCAGTCCGAAGATGCAGCGCAGCAGGCGACCGGACCGGCACTGGCCGGCGCTCTGGCGTATCCCTGTGTGTCGATGGCGACCAAAGTCGAATTCGAGCCGGACACGAGGCAACTGGTGGTTCACAAAGAGGCGAGCGGTGGGCGCACCGAGGTCGTTCAGGTGGATCTGCCCGCCGTGCTGACCGTTCAGACCGGGATCAATACGCCGCGCACCGAGTCGTTCAAGGCGGTCATGATGGCCAAGCGGGCACAGATCGAGGTCACCGAGCCCGAAGATCTTCCGCCCTCGACCATTCAGGTTCAGAGCATGTCGGCTCACGCGCCGTCCCGTGGTCAGCTGCAACTGATCGAAGGCGATCCGGCCGAGGTGGCGGCCCGGATCAGGGAACTCGTCCAGGAGGTATCACAATGACCGGGACACTCGTCATCGGAGAAATCGATGCGGGCGGGCTGAGTGAAGCCAGCGCGGAACTCGTCAGCGCGGCCGTCAGCCTGGGCCGTCCCGTCACGCTCGCCGTCGGGTCGGCGGACCCGCAGTCGGTGAGCGCCATCGACCTGCGGGGTATCGACCGGCTCATCGGTCTGCCCGTCCCCGGGGATCCTCAGGCGCATGAGGTTCGCGAGCGGGCGGTCGAAACCCTGATCGATCTCACGCAGCCGGCAACCGTATTGCTTTCCGCGAACTGGGACAATGCCGCATTCGCGGCCGGCCTGGCGGAGCGGCGCCGGTTTTCGTTCGCGACGGATGTGATTGAAATATCGAGCGAGCCCGATGGGGCGCTCGTCGTCACGCGGCCGGCGTATGGCGGCAAGGTCAACGTCAAGCTTCGAATCGATGACGAGGGCCCGTCGATCGTGCTCCCGCGCGCAGGCGTGTGGACGCCCGCGGAATCATCCGGTCAAGCCGTTCCGATGGAAGTGGTCGGCGAGGCGGTCAGCGAAGACAGCCGGGTACGCCGGATCGACTTGCTCGAGTCCGGCGCCGGAGATGCGGAACTGGCGCGGGCCGAGGTCATCTTCGGGCTCGGCCGTGGCGTGGGCAAGCCGGAGCACATTGCGGTGTTCGAGGATATCGCCCGTCAACTCGGGGTGGCGCTGGGCGCGTCGCGCCCGCTGGTGGACGTGGGTCTGGTCGACCGGCACAAGCAGATCGGTCAGTCCGGTGTCACGGTGAAACCCCGGCTCTACGTGGCGTTCGGAATCTCCGGTTCAATGCAACACATGGCCGGGATCAGCGAGAGCCGGATGATTTTCGCGGTCAACACCGACGAGGAGGCGCCCATTTTCGACGCGGCGCACCTGGGAACCCACGTCGACGCCATGGAAGTGGCCAAACACCTGCTCTCCAGCGACTGAGCGGGAATAAAAATCATGGCTTTTGTTTCGTTTCTCAGGGCAGGTCATGGGCTAGGCGGGTTGTTCACCCGGGAGCCCGACCGGTACCGGCATTGCATGGATCTCGGAAAGACGCTGATGACCGGGCCTGGCGAACTGAAACGCAGGGAGCGCGAACTGCTGGCGGCCTATGTGTCAGCGTTGAACGCCTGTTCGTTTTGTGCGGGCACGCATACCGGCATCGCCCGTGCGTTCGGGTGGGACGCGAACGTCCTCGAGGATCTGCTCGAGGATCCGGCGGCGGCGGCCGTTCCCGAGACCCTGACCCCGATCCTGTTGTTTGTCCGCAAGCTGACCCTGCAGCCGATGCGTTGCACGGCCGCGGATGTCGAGGCGATCACGAAGGCGGGCTGGACCGAGCAGACCGTCAGCGATGTGGTGGCCATCGCCGCCTACTACGCCATGACCAATCGGCTGGCCAGTGGCCACGGTATCGAGGCGTTGTCGGGCGAGGAAAACGCGGCCATCGGCCGTCATATCGCTGAACAGGGGTACCCGGACATTGAGAGCCTGGCGGTGCCGCGGTCGGACGAAGACGGGGAGATCGGGTAGCACGGCAGTCCCCGGTTCCGGCGGAACGGGATGTCACTCCCGGGAGTGGCGCTTCACCAACGATGGCGATCGCGCGTGGGGCTTTGGCTTCAGCGTTGGAGTTCGATACCCGCTGCTTCGCGATCCCAGCAATCCGGGGTAATTCCCTCTTCCTTGATTTTGAACTTCTCCACCCGTTCGCTGGGTGTTTTCGGCAGACTGTCCCTGATCGCGATGTAGCGGGGGATCGAAAAGTAAGCCAGGCGCGGCTCGCACCACCGTATCAACTCCACCTCGCTGGCATCCTGTTCCGGCTTGAGAACCACAACCGCCTTCACTTCCTCCTCCCCGACATCCGAGGGCACACCCACCACGCAGGCTTCGAGCACGGCGTCATGGGCCGTGATGACCGACTCGACCTCGAAGGATGAAATGTTCTCGCCGCGGCGGCGTATGGCCTGTTTTTTACGATCGACGAAGTAGAAGTAGCCGTCCTCATCCATGCGGCCGAGGTCGCCGGTGTGAATCCAGCCGTTGCGCATCAGTTCCAGGGAGGCTTCGGGCTGTTTGTAGTAACCGCTGGTGCCGATCCACATCCGGTTGGGGCGGGCGATGAACTCGCCCAGGGATCCGGGCGCGCATTCGTTGTCGTCGTCATCCACGATGCGAACGTCCCAGCCGGTGATCGGTTTTCCGCAGGAGCCGGGTCGGGGTTCATCGTAGGGACTGGCCAGGCAGCTGTAGCATTCGGTCATGCCGTAGACTTCGAGAATCTTGGTGTTGAAGCGCTTCTGAAACTGGTGCCATTCGTCTTCGGGCGCCGCCGCGCCGACCATGATCCGAACGGGATTGTCGGCGTCGTCCTCGCGCGGCTCCTGCTTGAGCAGGATGGGTATCATGCCGCCGATGTAGTTGGCTTCGGTGCAGTTCCAGCGGCGGCAGTCGTCCCACAGCCGGCTCGCAGAAAACCGTTCCACGATCACGGCGCGGGCGTCGGCCAGAATGGCGGGTCCGACCGTGATGCCCTGCGCGTTGCCGTGAAACAAGGGAAGTCCGCTGTACAGCACGTCGTCTTCGGTGTAGCGGGCGTAGCCGACAGCCTGTGCCCAGATGTCATACCAGTAATGGTGGCTGAGCATCACCCCCTTGGATACGCCGGTGGTGCCCGAGGTGTAGAGAATGGACGCAAGGTCGTTGTAGCTGACGGCGATGTCGGGTGTTGTGTCCGGGTGGCCCATGAGTTCGGCCATCGTCAGGTGCTCGAACCCGGTCCAGCCTGGAATTGACTGAGCAGCTGCCTGGGTGTCCGTCCAGGTGATGTGACGGATGTCCGCGAGGCGTTCCGCGATGTCCTCGATCCGGTCGCGGTACTGATGGTCAGCCACCAGGATCGTGCAGTCTGATTGAACCATCTGATAGGCGAGTCCCTGACCTTTCAGGGACACATTGATCGGAACTTCAACCGCGCCGATGCGGTTGAGTGCAAACCAGACGTACAGGAATTCAGGACAGTTGGGCAGCATGATGGCCGCCTTGTCGCCGCGGCTGACACCCAGGGCCAGCAAACCGTTGGCTACCCGGTTGATGCGTTCGTTGAGGTCTCCGAAGGTAACCGCTTCCTGGCGGAACTGGAAAACGACACGATCGGGGTGTTGGCGGGCCTTGTCTTCGATGATCCGGGGAAGTACGCGGTCGTGCTGCGCATACTCCTGCATCGACCAGGATGCCCATTTACTGGCGTGGCGTTTGAATTTGTCATCCCACTGTCCCATTGATTCCTTTCCCCTTTCAGCGGCCAGGCACACGCTCCGACGTCACGGGTTCTGACCTGCGTTGTGGCGCAATTTTTAGGCAATCCTCAAACAAAACTTGAACTTTATTCAATGTTTCCACAAAATAGGGAAATCTGTCAAGCATGAAGCCGACCGTTACCGGTTTGCGCGGCGCATGTGCGCGCAGCCAGGCAGCGTGTCTGAGCATGTTTGAATTCTGTTCCCGCAGCGAGAGGCTGGAAAGTCATGTCCGATATCGTCGTTGAGCGTCGTGGAGAAGTGGAATGGATCCGCCTGAATCGGCCGGAAAGGATGAATGCCTATGATGCGGACATGGCCGAGGCGCTCATCCACGCCGTGAATGAAGCTGCGGACGCCGGGGTCATCGTGCTGACCGGAGAAGGCCGGGCGTTCTGCGCCGGTGGATATCTGGCGGATCTCAGCGACCCCGATCCGGCGGCATTGCGCAAAATGTTCTACGGCTCGCTGCAGGTCTACGATGCGCTGCGCATGAGTCCCCGTCCCGTTATCGCGGCGGTGAATGGAAGCGCGGCCGGCGGCGGAAACGAACTTGTCGTGGCCTGTGACATGGCGATTGCGGCGGAAAGCGCGACGTTCGGACAAACCGGCGTTCGGGTCGGCAGTGCGCCGGTGCTGGGAGGCAGCAATTTCCTGGCGATGAGCGTCGGTGAGAAACGGGCGAAGGAAATCGCCTTCATGTGTCGCCGTTACCCGGCCGGGGAGGCGCTGGAGATGGGACTGGTCAACGCCGTGGTTCCGGATGATCGACTCGAAGAAGAGGTGACCCGCTGGGCGGACGAACTGCTCAGGATGAGCCCGCGCTATCTGGAGATCGCGAAGATCAACTCCAACGTCTGGTGGAACCAGTGCCGGGACAACTATCTCAGTGGTCTTGGCATGTTGGTTCAGGCCATCGGTTCGGCGGACATGATCGAAGGTGCCACGGCATTCATGGAAAAACGTGCTCCCCGGTTCGAGGGCAGGGCACGCAAGGATTCCACTTGATACGGATGAAACGCATGATCAGAAGCAACAACCCGAATGGAGCACCAGGGAGTGCTCAGGATGCCGAAGAGGAAGAGCGGGGGTTCGATCTCGAATTGTCCGCCCGGTACGTCGGCTTACAGGACGAGGCCAGGGCCTTGTGCCAAGAGATCGAGTCGATTGCCGCGGAAGCCGATGAGAGAAGCGAACCGCATCCCGGCATTCTGGAAGCGCTGAAAAGGAGTTCGTTGTCGCGCCTGATGGTGCCCAGGCAGTACGGGGGGCGGTACGAAGCCCTTGATCCGCTCGCCATCTGTCTTGTCCGGGAAGTGCTGATGGGAACTTCTTCACACGCCGATTCCCTGTTTGCACTGCAAGGCATAGGGAGTTATGCCATTACCGCATTCGGAACGCCGGACCAGCAATCCGAGTGGTTGCCACGGGTCGCCGCAGCGGACGTCTTGCCGGCATTGGCCCTGACGGAGCCCGAGGCCGGATCCGACCTGAAATCCATTACGACCACGCTGGTGCCGGATGGCGAAGGGTTGCGGCTGGATGGCGCCAAGGCCTTCATTTCAAATGCGGGTGCGGCCGGTTATTACCTGGTGTTCGCCAAAGAAGGGTCCGATTTCAGCATGGTGCTGGTGCCCGCCGATGCGCCCGGGGTATCCGTCGAGCCATCGCCGGAACTGATGGCGCCACACGTGTTGGGTGATGTCCGGTTCGATAACGTTGCTGTGCCGGCCACGGCTCGCCTGGGCGAACCGGGCGAAGGATTGAACCTGGTGCTCTCCACGCTCGGAGTATTCCGGGCATCGGTGGCCGGAGCGGCGCTGGGCTTGGCCCAGGCGGCTCTGGAAGAGGCCGTTCGCCATACTCGAACCCGTCACCAGTTCGGCCGCCCGCTGGCACGGCTCGGGCCCGTTGCGCAGATGCTGGCCGACAGCTGGACCGAACTGGAAATGGCCCGTCTGCTAACCTATCGTGCCGCCAGCCTGGCCGGGCATGACCCTCAGTCATCGTTGCACATTTCGTCCATGGCCAAGCTGGGCGCCAGCGAAATGGCATCGCGCGTGGTCGATCGTTGTGTTCAGATGATGGGCCGTTGGGGCCTGATACGCGGTTCGAAAATCGAACGTCTTTACCGGCAGGCGCGGCCCATGCGCATTTACGAGGGGGCTTCTGAAGTTCTGCGTTTGGGGATCGCCAGCCAGCTAACCAGGGAAGTACAGTGATTGAATTTCATTTGGACGGAAAGGTCGCCATTGTCACCGGGGCCAGCCGAGGTCTGGGCCGGGCTGCCGCTGTCGCGCTCGCGGAGCAGGGTGTCAAGGTTTTGGCCGCGTCGCGTTCGCGGTCGGAGTTGGAACAGTTGGAAGCGGAGTTCGACGGCCGGATCGTGGCTTGCGCCTGCGACATGCTCGAGCGCGAGTCCGTCGCCGCTCTGCCGAAAACGGTGCTCGATGAATTCGGGCGCCTGGATATCGTGGTGAACAACGCGGGAATCGCTCCGGCGGGGGCTTTCCTGGATCAGGACGAAGCGGAATGGGACCGGGTAATGGCCGTGAACGTAACGGCGCCGGCCGTGCTGGCTCGTACCGCCGGACGCCATTTCGTGGACACGGGCGCCGGCAAGATCATTAACATTGCGTCGACATCGGGTTTGCTGGGCAAGGCTTCGCTGGTATCGTATTCTGCTTCGAAAGGGGCATTGCTGCAGTTCACCAAGGCTCTTTCCGCGGAATGGGCGGCCAAAGGCGTGCAGGTCAATGCCATCGCGCCGGGAGCTTTTGAAACCGAGGCGCAGAAAGCCGTGCTTGAATCGCCGGAGTTCCTGCAGCGGCGCTTGCGAAAAATTCCGGCGCGACGAATGGGAAACGCTTCGGAAATGGGGCCGCTGGTCTGCTACCTGGCCTCTGAACTTTCGGACTTCGTGACGGGAAGTGTTTTCGTCATGGATGGCGGAGAGTCCTGCAAGCTCTAACCCGCAAACGATTACCCATGGGTGTCACCGCATCAGGAACCTGAAAAATGGCTACCAAAAAAGCGACAGTCGAAGCGGAAACAGCAAAAGGTTCGCGTGGCGACAGGCGACGCGACCGGATACTGAACGGGTTTCGCAAGTGCATCATCCATAAGGGCTATTCCAAAACCACGTTGCGTGACGTGGCCAAGGCCGCCGACATGTCGGCCAGCCATCTCCTGTATTATTTTTCGGGCAAGGATGCCATTCTGCAGCACTATTTCGATAACGTGTCGGAGCGCATCCGGCAGCGCATCGACAGTTTCCGCGACGAAGAGCCGGAGCGGCAATTCGAGCTTCTGGCCGACCTGTTTTTCGCCGGCCGCGGGATTACCAATTCAGAAACCGGTTTCATGCTCGAGTGTTTCGGCGTGGCCGTCCACGACCCGCAACTCCACAATGAGAAGGCGGAACTCGACCGTTTCTGCAAGGATTATCTGCAGTGCCTGTTCGCGCAGTTGCCACGCACCCGTGATGACGCACCCGACCACGCGGAAATCGCGTACTCGTTGCTGATTGGCCTGCGTACCGCCGCCTTCTTCGATCAGCGGCTTTCCCTGTCCAACGCCCGCCGTTTGTTCCGCGAAGGCGTAATGAGGCAGGCCGGACTGAGGGCCTGACCGTGAGGTTCCGTTCCCGGTGAAGGCAAACGCGTGCGGTGTCTCGACTTCTCGCGTCCTGTCGAACCGCCTCAGAGACTGGAGCTGGTTTTGAGCCGGTTCATGTCTCGCACCCTGGATTGCGCCCCCGAATGACGCCGGCCGATCGCGAATCGTGGCTCGAGCGGACATCCGAGACGGTCGTCGCGCCCGAACTCGCCGTGTTCGACCCGCATCATCACCTGTGGGACTACCCGGGAAGCCGGTATCTCATCGAAGAGTTCCTTGCCGATGTGGGAGGTGGGCACCGGCTCACCGGAACGGTCTACGTCGAATGCCAGCAGTTCTACGAAAGCGAAGGGCCTGAACCGTTTCGGCCCGTCGGCGAAACCCGTTGTATCGACGGTCTCGCCGGGATGCGGGAACTGGATGCGGGTCCTGTCGAGGTGGCAGCGGGAATCGTAGGCTTTGCGGACCTGGCCCGGGGGCAGGCTTCGCAGGCGGTACTGGAGGCGCATGCGGAAGCCAGTCCGCGCTTTCGCGGCGTGCGCCATGCGACTGCCTGGCATGAGAACGAAAAAGTCCACAACGCTCATACCCGGCCACCCCCTGGTTTGATGGCGGACAACTGTTTTCGCCAGGGTGTCGCCTGTCTCGCTTCGATGGGGTTGAGTTTCGATGCCTGGCTTTATCATCCCCAACTGCCCGAGTTGGCTGATCTGGCCAGAACATTTCCGGACCTGACCATCGTGCTGAACCACATGGCGGGCCCTCTGGGAATTGGCCCCTACGATGGGCGGCGTGATGCCGTATTCGATGCCTGGCTCACGGGCATGGCGGACGTGGCGGCTTGTGAGAACGTTTTCGTCAAGCTGGGTGGCCGGGCCATGACGTCGGCCGGGTTTGGCTGGCACCGCATGGATGCGCCGCCCGATTCCGATCGTCTCGCGGGCGCCATGAAGCCCTACGTGCAAACCTGTGTGGACTTGTTCGGCCCGGCCCGCTGCATGTTTGAGAGCAATTTTCCGGTCGACAGGGCCTCGTGCTCGTATACGGTGTTGTGGAACGCTTTCAAGAAGCTGAGTAGCGAATATTCACCCTCGGAACAGCGAGAACTGCTGCACGACACCGCTACCCGGGTGTACCGCGTTGAACCGGAGGTGGGCGCCCGGCAGGGCGGCGCTCAGTAAGCGCCGCCACCCGGAGTTCTGCGGAAGACGGAACGGGCACTGCCTGTCGACAGCTTCCGCTCGGTGCCGAACCGGTTCAGGCCCCGCATTGCGAGGCTTTGGCCTCCTCCAGCAGGAACTTGTACTCGGCCTTGCTGATCACACCCAGGTCGCGCAGATGCTTGGCGTTCTCCTTGATGCACTTGAGGTAGTCCTTCTGTTTTTCCCAGGGTCGTTCTTCGCCCATCGGGCCTTCGCAGGGACACAGTTGCGCGAGTGAACAGCCGGTGTCGGGATCGACCAGTTTCGGTCCCTGGCTGGCGGGGCACAGGTCGGTCTCGTTGGAAACCGAATCGCCATCGATGTCGCTGTCGCAGGCATCGCCGATGCCGTCTCCGTCGAAATCGAACTGCCCCTGGTTGGAGTCGTCCGGACAGTTGTCCTCGTCGTCCGGTACGCCGTCATCATCACGATCGGGCCGCAGTGGCGTGTTGGTAATCATGCAGCTGACATCCGCGCCGTGTGGAAGCCTCGACCAGGAGCAATCGAGTCTGCTGGGTGTGCCGTCGTTGTAGGACGCCCAATAGTCGGGTGGCACGGTTTCTGTCACCTCGCAAGACAGTTCTCCTGAATCGAAATCAGCGACGACAAACACCACTTCGCTGCCGTTCGACAGATTGAATGACTGGCTCAGTGGCAGGCCGGTGTTGCAGCGCAGTTGCACCTCGGCGGGGCCGGGGTTGCCGTCGGTGAAGTGCTTGATCACACGGAAGCGGGCGCGCGGATCGATCAGGCTATTGGTGATGTGACAGGACCGTTCATCGCCATCTTCGACGTCGGTCCAGTTACATTCGACCGGGCCGACCGAGCCGTCGTCGTAGGAAGCCTCGTAACCGGGCGGCACTTCTTCGGTGAGCCTGCATTCCAATTCGCCTGTTTCGAAATGGGTGACCACGAAGGTCACCGGGGAGGCCTCATTGAGCAGATAGTAGGTCTGCGCGAGGGGCAGGCCGGTATTGCATTCCAGGGTGACGGCGACTTCAAGATCGCTATCGTCCACGAAATCCTTGGTGATTTCGAAGGCGGCGCGACCGTCCTGTGCCAGGGCGGGTGTGGCGATGAAGGCGGCGATGGTCGCCAGCAGTAATCGATGTGCAAGGGTCATTTTCATGACACGGCTCCTTGTTGATTCGTTTTGAATTCCTCTTTGCCTCTTACTCCAGAATAGACGCTGCCGTCGATTTTTCCATTCACAAGCACTGCGCACTGGTCCGCTGACCCGCAAAAATCAATCACCACCTGTTTCTTCGGCTTGCACCGCGCGGGGCCAGCGCGTAACCTATCTTACTTGCTGGCGACCAGTTAGTTTCTTGGGAGGCATGCTCCATGACCACCGCGAACACCGCCAGGCGCCTGACTCAGGCCGAGCGGACCGATCGTTCCGACCGGTTGATGCTGGATGCCGCCGTTAAACTCCTCGTCGAGCGTGGCGTGGCGCGTACCACTCTGCGCGAAGTGGGCGAGAACGCCGGCTACAGCCGGACGCTGGCCAGCTACCGCTTCGGCGGCAAGGCGGGCCTGCTGGAATTCATCGTGCGCACCATCGGCGAGGACTGGTTGCGCGAACTGACGCGGGTCACCCGTGGGCTGAGCGGATATCCCGCGATGGCCGCGGCCACCGACGAGCATCTGCGCTTCTGCCTCGACGCCCCGGATCACGTGCGGGCGTTCTACCTTTTGTGGTTCGAATCGGTGGGACCGGATTCACCGCTGAAGAAAGTGATGTCCGACATCCACGATCGCCGCCGGCGCGACGTCGCCCAGTGGATTCGCGACGGGGTGGCGGCCGGCGCGCCGCAGCCGGCCATGCCGGCGGATTCCATCGCCGGGCAATTCAACACCGCCATCGTCGGCATTGTTTACCACTGGCTGCAGCATCCCGACGATGCCGACGGCGTGGCCCAATTGCACCACGATCTCAAAGACACCATGAAACTGTTGCTCGCCGCCTAGCGGGCCACTCAGGAAACCCGAATGAAGAATGTTGCCGAAGATTTGACTTCCGTTGACCGGAAGACGGCGCCCAAGCCGCTACGCTTCGTTACCGCCGCCAGCCTGTTCGACGGCCATGATGCCGCGATCAACATCATGCGCCGGCTGATCCAGGCGCAGGGCGCCGAGGTGATTCACCTCGGCCACAACCGCAGCGTGCTGGATATCGTGCGCGCGGCCATCCAGGAAGACGCCGACGCGATCGCGATCTCGTCTTACCAGGGCGGACACAACGAATACTTCCGTTACATGATCGACCTGCTGCGTGAACGCGGGGCCGAGCATATCCGGGTTTTCGGCGGGGGCGGCGGCACGATCACGCTGGACGAAATCAGGGAATTGCACGACTACGGCGTGGAACGCATCTACCACCCGGATGACGGCATGAACATGGGCCTGGTCGAGATGATCGAGGACGTGGTCAAGCGTGCCGCCGGGCAGCGGCTGACCAGCCGGCACCCCGAGGCCTTCGATTTCGGCAACCGCAAGGAATCCTCGGGCAGTGCGGACGAGTCGTCGACCGCAAGCGCAACCATCGACCGCGCCATCGCGCAGACCCTGTCGGCGCTGGAGGACGAGGTGTTCTCCGAAGCTGAACTCAAGCTCAGGCGCCGCGAATGGGCGGGTGCCGCGAAGCAGGCCCCGGTGATCGGCATCACCGGTACGGGTGGCGCCGGTAAATCATCGGTGACCGACGAACTGCTGAACCGCTTCGCGCGCCACTTTCCGGAAAAGCGCATCGCGGTGCTGGCCGTCGATCCGACCCGGCGCAAGACCGGCGGCGCCTTGCTCGGCGACCGCATTCGCATGAACAGCCTGCGCAACGAGCATTACTACATGCGCAGCATGGCCACGCGGCGTCAGCATCTGGCCACCTCGGCCATCCTGCAGGACGCCATCGCGTTTCTGAAATCCGCCAGCTTCGACCTGGTGCTGGTCGAGACCGCCGGCATCGGCCAGTCCGATTCCGAGATCGTCGACCTCGTGGACTTCCCGGTCTACGTGATGACCTCCGACTTCGGCGCGCAGAGCCAGCTCGAAAAAATCGACATGCTGGATTTCGCCGAGTTGGTTGTACTCAACAAGTATGACCGCCGCGCCGCCGAAGACGCACTGCGCGACGTGAAAAAGCAGTGGAAACGTAATCGCCTCGAATTCCACATGCCCGACGAGGACGTCCCCGTCTACCCGACCATCGCCAGCCAGTTCAACGACCCGGGCATCACCTGGATGTTCGCCAACCTGACCCGGCTGGTGCGGGAAAAACTGGACCTGGACGAATCGACCTGGACCCTTGACCTCGATACCTCGGTCAAGGAACCCAAAGCGACAGTCCTCATCCCCGGCAACCGCCAGCGCTACCTGGCCGAAATCGCCGAACAGGGCAGGTCGGTGAACGCCTCCATCCGCGAGCAGGCCGAGGCCGCCAGCCAGGCCCAGAACTACTACGAAGCGTTAAAGGCAGTAGGCGACCCGGCCGAACCCCTGGTGCCCGGCTCCGAGGGATCGTCATCCCCCACAACAGCGTCATCCCCGGCCACAGCGTCGTCCCCAACCACAGCGTCACCCGGGCCCCACACAACCGCGTCATCCGGGCCCCACACAACCGCGTCATCCCGGCCCCCGAGCCGGGATCCACAAGCATCCGAATCGCACGGCGAGGAACCCCTCAAGGCCGACCCCACCCTGACCCTCCTCCGCCAACGCTACGAAGAGGCCGTAAAAAACCTGACCCCCGAAGCCATGGCCCTGCTGCAGTCCTGGCCCCGGGTCAAGGAAGGCATCCGCACCGAACAGTACTCGTACAAGGTCCGCGGCAAGGAAATCACCGGCAACAACTACCGCGAATCGCTCAGCCACCTCCAGATCCCGAAACTCGGCATGCCGAGAGATTCTGATTGGGGTGAGCTACTGAGCTTTCTGATGCGCGAAAACCTCCCCGGCGCCTACCCCTACACCGCCGGTGTCTTCCCTTATCGCCGCACCGGCGAGGATCCGATTCGCATGTTCGCCGGCGAGGGTACCCCGGAACGCACCAACCGCCGCTTCCACCTGATCGCCCACGGACAGCCGGCGGCCCGGCTTTCCACCGCGTTCGACTCGGTCACGCTCTACGGCGAAGATCCCCATACCCGCCCGGACATCTACGGCAAGGTTGGCAACTCCGGCGTCTCCATCGCGACGCTGGATGACATGAAAAAACTCTACTCCGGCTTCGATCTGTGCGCGCCAACCACTTCCGTGTCGATGACCATCAACGGCCCCGCGCCGATGATTCTGGCCTTCTTCATGAACGCCGCCATCGACCAGCAGGTCGAGAAATACCTGAAGGACAACCAACTGTGGGATGAAGCGGAAAAACGCATCGACGAATACTTCGCCGACAAGCAGCGCCCCGAGTACATGTCCGAACTGCCGCCAGGCAACGACGGACTCGGCCTCGCTCTGCTCGGCATCACCTCCGACCGCCTGATTGGCATCGAAGGATTCGACCGGGCCACATACGACGAGATCAAGGAAAATACCCTGCGCAGTGTTCGCGGAACCGTCCAGGCCGACATCCTCAAGGAGGACCAGGCCCAGAACACCTGCATCTTCTCCACCGAATTCGCGATGCGCATGATGGGCGACATCCAGCAGTACTTCGTCGATCACAAGGTGCGTAATTTCTATTCGGTGTCGATTTCCGGCTACCACATCGCCGAGGCCGGCGCGAACCCGATCAGCCAACTCGCCTTCACCCTGAGCAACGGCTTCACCATCGTCGAGTACTACCTCGCACGAGGAATGAGCATCGACGAATTCGCGCCCAACCTGAGCTTCTTCTTCTCCAACGGCATGGACCCCGAGTACACGGTTATCGGCAGGGTCGCCCGCCGCATCTGGGCGAGAGCGATGAAAGAACGCTACGGCGCCGGTGAGCGCAGCCAGAAGCTCAAGTACCACATCCAGACCAGCGGCCGTTCGCTGCACGCGCAGGAAATCCAGTTCAACGATATTCGCACCACCCTGCAGGCGCTGTATGCGCTGTTCGACAACTGCAACAGCCTGCACACCAACGCCTTCGATGAAGCCATCACCACCCCGACCCCCGAATCGGTGCGCCGGGCCGTGGCCATCCAGATGATCATCAACAAGGAGTTGGGTCTCAACTTCTGTGAGAACCCGTGGCAGGGCAGCTTCATCGTCGATGAACTCACCGACCTCGTCGAGGAAGCCGTCTACCAGGAATTCGAGCGCATCTCCGAGCGCGGCGGCGTGCTCGGCGCGATGGACACCATGTACCAGCGCGGCAAGATCCAGGAAGAAAGCCTCTATTACGAAGCCAAGAAGCACGACGGCAGCCTGCCGATCATCGGCGTCAACACCTTCCTGCCCCCCGAGGGCCAGGAAGAAGTGGGCGAAATCGAACTGATGCGCAGCACCGACCAGGAGAAAGACCAGCAGGTCGCCAACGTCGAGACCTTCCGCAAGACCCACGCGAGGGAAGCTGCCCCCCGCCTTAAAAAACTTCAGACGGTGGCAAGTGAGAGAAAAAACACTTTCGACGCACTAATGGAAGCAAGCAAAGTGTGCAGCCTGGGGAGCATGAGCCATGCGCTTTATGATGTGGGGGGGGAGTATCGGAGGAATATGTGATTTGGACTTGGTGGAATATCAAGTTATAAAGCGCTGAACTTCGATGGTGTGTAAGCAATCATCCTCTAAATTAGGCTCCGCCAACATTGAGAATTTTTTTCCAATTACAATTTTAAGAGATGTCGCGAACCTCAAGCCTCTGGTTACTTGTTGATTACGCGAACCTGCAACTCATAGAAAAGAAGCGGGGACTCTCTTACGTAGTTGACTCGATTGTGAATCGTATCGGTTTGGCGCATTTGCGCCATAACGACTTCGTAACCGTGCGACTCTACGGTGGTTGGTATTCAGGCAGTACCTTAACAAAGAATGCGCAAAAGCTTGCGGGACAGATTGAGTCTCTTAGCCCGGCGCCGATTACGGTCCGTGCCGGATCGCGAAATATTCAAGTCAGGACAAATATAGAGCTGGCACGTAGTCTTGTTTGTAATCCAGGAAAGGACATTTTGCACACGTTCAGAGTTCGAGGGTTTCCAACAGGGCTAAGCTGTGAAAATCCGCCCTTTAAGGATTGCGTGAATAGTACTGTTTGTCCTTGGTTGCCATTGCCGGCCTTCCTAATGCGTCGAAGGTGCCCGATTGATGGGTGTGAGCTACATCCGAAAAGAATAATTTCAAAAGCCGAGCAAAAGGTCGTCGATACAATGCTTACAGCTGACTTGGTTGACTTGGCTTCTCGTGGTGAGCGTGTCGCGATCGTGTCATCTGATGATGACATGTGGCCAGGTATAAGTTTATCCCTAGCCCGAGGTGCGTCAGTAATACACGTCCAAACCAAACGCGGCCAAAATACTGCACGGCACTATACGCAAGGATTAACCGACCGCTATGTGCAAATTGAGGCTTAGTATATGGATATAGGTACCTTTAGGCGCATAGTTACTGCTTTTGCGGATGAGGCAATTGATGTCGACCTTGGCAAAGGTAGATTGGTGGCTCAGATTCGCGACGAACTTGTCGAAGTAACAGTTTTAAGTCGAGAAGGGACTGTTTGGATCCGAGAAGACGAGGAGGAATACTCTGCATACAGTTGGATTCTAAAGCGATTAGCTCGATTGGAATTACTCGCAGATCGGATTCTCGCGCAGATACCAGAAGAGAGATTTTACGTAGACCCACAAGGTAGTCTCCTTAGGGATATTGCGGAAGCGCCTGAGAGTGGAAGTCAACGCATCACAAATGCAGCCGATGGAATCTTGGAGGCTCTGAAAGAAGGGTTGGCGGGTGTCACGCAAGTTCTGTATTTAACGTCGGACGCAGGCGAAGGGAAAACTACGCTAATCAATCACGTATCCAGGGAACTCGCTCGTCGATACAAGAATCGCGAATGTAATTGGTTGCTCGTGCCTATTAGTCTTAGCGGCCGTCCTTTTATGGCGCTCGATGACATCGTAGTGGCAGAACTGACAAACCGATTCCGTTTTAATCTCTACTACGATGCCTTCACAGAGTTGGTTAGACTGAATGCCGTTGTCCCAGCGTTGGACGGATTTGAAGAAGTCTTTCTCGAGACAGATTCGGGGGAGGCGGTTTCCGCTTTGGGAAATCTAATTAACCAACTTGGCGGTTCAGGTCGAGTGCTCATTGCTGCGCGCAAGGCCTATTTTGAGATAAGGAGTTTTGCGTCGCAGGCGCGAATATTCGATACGATCGGAGAAGATGCTGGGGCGAGTTTTGAGCGCTTGTCTCTTCGTCGTTGGTCTAAGAGAAACTTTTATAGCTATGCCCGGAAGCGGGGTATTGATACTCCTGAAGTCATCCACAAGCAGATTGCCAAACGACTCCAGGATTCCGATCATCCTCTGCTTACGAGAGCAGTGTTAGTAGCAAAGCTAATGGATGTAGCTTTAGAGGGTGATATTAATGAATTGCTAAAGAGTTTGTCGAGAGACCCCGAAGACTATTTCTATCAGTTTGTTGGAGCGCTGATCGAAAGAGAGGCCAACACCAAGTGGATTGATCGTTCGTTGAGAGGGGATGCTGCTTCACCATTATTGTCTATTGAGGAACACTTGTCTTTACTGTCTCAAATCGCACGGGAAATGTGGATTAATCGGACAGATGCACTCCGCTCTGATTATATCGAATTGATTGCGGACGTATTTAGTGCAGAAAACCAAAAGTCCGCAGCGATAGCCCATCAGGTGCAAGAGCGTCTTCACCAGCACTCGCTATTGGTAACGAGGGGCTCCTCCACAAAGAAGTTGGCTTTCGATCACGAGGACTTCCGGCAATTTTTTCTTGGACAAGCTCTAGGTGCAGAGTTACTGAAATCCGACTCAATTTCTCTAGGTACATTTCTACGCACCGCGCCTCTACCACTTCGAACGGTTGATGCAGCAATATCGTTTGCGGCTAGAAAAAATGCTGATTTTCAGAAGGTTTTAGAAAGCGTCACAAGCATTGGGATGACAGCTCTGGATACGAGTTACGAGAAGGAAAATGCTGGTCTCGTCACTGTTCGGCTATTGGAAAAAACCGAGGGTGCGAGAAAACTCGTGCGGGGCCTGGCCTTTCCTCCAAGTGCACTTAGTTCCCGAACCATTAGAAATGTGGAGTTCCTTGATTGTAGATTTCAAGCGACATATTTGGGGCCAACGCAGAATTGGAATGTTGAATTTCGTGACTGCAATTTTGATCGAATTGAATTGAATTCTTACGATAACCTAGAAGGCGTAAGGTTTATTGACTGCGAAATCGCATCCATATTTCTGGCTGATAAAGAGTTGGCTATCTTCGGTCCTGAACAAATACGCCGCATTCTGAGTAATGCAACGGGTAAAGTTGACAGCGATTCTGAAAGGGTTGTCAGCTTAGACGATTGCATTGACGATGCGACTAGAATTGCTGAGCAAGCTTTGCGCGCGTTTATGAGAGCTACCCATCTAAACGAAAATGTTTTTCGTCAAAGGCTCGGTCAAAATGCAAATGAGTTCTTTGACAGAATTCTTCCCGATCTTTTGGAAGGCGGAGTTTTAGAGGAAATAGAATATAGGGGCTCGGGTACTCAGCGTCGATTTAAGCTGTCAGTTCCGATGCGCAATATAGAACCGGCGATAAGAACAGCAAAGGATCTGCGGAGTTTCATTATCTTACTGAAGGGGAGTCGGCCCTAACACAGTCATCTAGAGATGACCCCGCGCTTTATCCGAGCTAACTTGGGTGTGGCTACTGGAATTAGATTTTTCAGTGCCCCGCGGCGGAGACTAATTGCATGTTAGAACGGGATTTACTCACCTGCGGGTTTGAATCAGAAAGTAGTCGTTGCTTGAGGCCGCATCGTGCCGCACTACCGTCAATCCCTTACTGTAGATGTGTATGCAGGGGTTCGGTTAAATTAGCACTGAGGTACGAATAGACTCGGCGAAATTAGTGCTGTATAACCATGCGAACTTGTTCCGTATTCCAGGCTAGTAAAGGGCTCTTTGCTCTTAACTACCATGTTTCTCCGTAAGCTTCCCCTTTATTAGGACATCTCGGAAGTTAGCACACCTGCGGATTGCAACGCCTCTGCCGGGGTGATCCCGCCAAGGCCGTCGTGGTCTGGTAATCCCGCCAATAATCAGCAGGGATTAGAAGTAGAGTTTTCCACTTAAGCAGATGGGGGAATTGCCGTGGTGTATTACGAAGCCTCGTTTGAGCTTCGTGACCTTTCCCCCTAGAAGCTAACACGCCGAGTGCGAGTTTTCCCTAAACTGAAATTGAAGGAGAACTCGAAATGGTCAGACCAAAACGGTACACCCCGGAACAGATCACGCGGATTCTGAAGCAACAGGAGGCCGGCCTGAAAGTGGCGGAGATTTGCCGTCAGGCGGGTATTTGTGAACAGACCTTCTACCGGTGGAAGTCGAAGTACGGTGGTATGGGCGCTTCAGAAGTTCAGCGACTCAAGGCGGTGGAAGATGAGAACCGCCGACTGAAGCAACTGGTGGGCGAGCAAGCCCTCGATATTCAGGCTCTGAAGGCAGCTCTGGATCAAAAGTATTAAGGCCCTCGCAGAAACGGAAGGCGGTGAGGGCCATGCGTAAGACAACGTCCATCAGCATCAAGCGTTCGTGCGACCTGGTGGGCCTGTCACGCACCAGTTGGTATCGAAAGCCGAAAGAGTCTCGGTTAAACCAAGGCATCCGCAAACGACTGCGGGAGATCGCGGCTGAGCGACCTTCATTCGGCTCCCCACGCATGACGATCCTGATGCAGCGCGAGTTCGGTGCAATCAATCATAAGCGCATTGAGCGCATCTACGGTGAGGAAGGCCTGCAGCTGCCACGCAGGCCGAAGCGACGGCGCCGTGGTGTGCAGCGGCCGATCCCGAAGATCGAACCTACCGCACCCGGGCAAAGGGCATCGATGGACTTCATGCACGATGTGCTGGCCGATGGCAGAAGGATCCGGCTGTTCACCCTGGTTGATGATTACTCACGGGAATGCCTGGCCATCGAAGTCGATACCTCACTGAGTGGTCAACGCATCAGCAGGTTGCTGGAAGCACTGCGCCAGGCAGATCGACTGCCAGGCACCATCGTGTGTGACAACGGTACGGAATTTACTTCCAAGGCCATGCTCAAGTGGTCACTCAACACCGGCGTGAAGCTCAACTTCATTGAACCCGGAAAACCGACCCAGAATGCCTACATCGAATCGTTCAATGGCAAGTTCAGGCACGAATGCCTGAGACAACACTGGTTCGAATCGCTGTACGAAGCACGGCAGATCGTGGAAGCCTGGAGGCAAGACTACAACCACGTCAGGCCCCACAGCTCACTGAAATATGAAACGCCCAAGGCGCTTGTAAACCGGTTCAGGAAAGACAAGAATCGATTAGTAGACTCGCACTCGAGGTTGTAACTCTTGAGGGGGAAAGGTCACCGGGTAACGGCTTTTTACAGCCAGGTTCGCGCTGGAAATTACTGGATTTCAGTAGGCTACTTTGGCCGTTGTGGGGTCGGGCCAGATCAGGCTCGGATAACCAGCGGATTCCATTCAGGTTTCTGGGTAGATGACGCGGCAATCAGGCTCTTAGATGGCGAGTTTTGTCAGCTAAACCATACTTGAAAGAAATCCGAGCCAACGGCGACAGCCTCAGTCCACCGGGGTCATTGTTGCCGAGAATTCCCCGAACTTGTGCAGACGTCTGGGCCGGCCAGCGGTGCTACATGTCCGACTCGAACTCCCTGACGTGGAAACTGCGCATGCTCGAGCGGTCGAACAGGTTCGCCTCATCTGCGGAAATCTCGGCGGCGGCTTCCGGGGCGTTGATCGCAGCCATGGCGTTCTGGTAAGCCGCCTCGTTCGGATACCAGATCTCCAACAGCACATCGTACTCGGCCTCGTATGACTCGCCGGTGGCTGGATCGGGAACGGGAAAGAGATACCGGCGAATGTAATGACAGGCGTGGCCCTTCAGGTACTTTTCACCGATGCGCCGATGTGTGGACTCGTAATGCTCGATGAAGTCTTCCATCGACATTCCGCTTCTGCGCTTGAGCAGGTTTACCGTTTTGATCATTGCCGAGCGATTCTCCGTCAGTGAGCCAGACTCTGTACGGTGAGAATAACGCACCGGTACCTGATGAGCCGGGAAGTGGTTCACCCGTAAGGAGTCGTGGTTGTGGCATCGATGGGTAAGCGCCAGGCACCGCCAGGGATGTAACTTCGTTTGGCTGCGGGCTTAAACGCCTTAAAAGTATTGTTTTGATGCTCAAAAGGCCGTGCTAAGGCACGATTGTTCTCTTGATGGGTGCAAGAAATCGCGATATTTCAGTCGCTTGCACCCCTCATTTTCTGGCCCGACCCCAATTGCCTTTCTTATACGCCAGACGATCCTTCCCGGTCCGCTTGTGGTTTTGAGTGTGCATCACGGTTGTGCGCTTCTGAAATCCACAGCAGAAAGAGATCACCACACGTAAACCGAGATTCATCGTCGGATGGACCGTTCTCTTGGCGAGGCTGTTCGCTCAGATGACCCGGGCTGCTCAGGGTCACACGGTGCAAATGGCCATGGGCAGCGAGATATATGCTCCATTCACACCTGAGAAGTTATCCAGATCAAGTACCAAAGAAGAACCAAAGCTCAGCGCGAAAACACCGGCACCGCCAGTATTCAATTCCACGAGTCCGGCGCGGGTTCGCACCGCCGCGATTTCACCATCAAGTAGGGCGGCCGGGAAATGGAAAAATTCAATCCTGCGCTTGCAAGATCGGTTCCCGCCCTGATCCTGCTGGCAGAAATCACTGCTACGTCTACCGTTATGGGTCGCTTGGAACGTGGTTTTGCGGGGCAAATGGCCGCTTTAGGCGTCTTTTTTTTGGCAAAATCCACATGGATATTCAGGCAAATCAATTGTTTATCCTGGTCCGACCCCGTCGGTTTTTGACCCCGTCGGTTTTTTTCTTCGTTTTCTCAAATTTCAGAAAAATTTCGGATTTTTTTGAAGTATGAATCGCGGGTGTGGCCTAGCCTCGACGGTCATGACTCAAGGCGGGTAGAACGATGCGGTTTCGAGCAGTTGCGATTCTCTTTCTGGCGGTTCTTGGTCTTGGTGCCAACGAACTTGCAGCGGCCACCATTGATATCGGACCCAATGGCTGCTCCCTGGCGGATGCGATCCGCAGCGCAAACAACGACAGTGCATCGGGCAACTGCAGTGCCGGATCGGGAACAGATACGATTGTCGCACCCAACGGCTGGGTGATACCGCTCAGTTCGACCCTGCCAACCATTAACTCCAATTTAACCATTCAAAGCGAAAGCAGTGGCGGCGTCTTGACTGTCTCTGGTGATTTTGCGCACAAGATCATGCGCATTAATGGCGCATCGACCAATGTTGTCTTGCGGCGGGTGGCGCTGGTCGACGGTCGTGTGGGTTCGGCCACCGGAACGGGCGGTGCAGCCCTGGACATCAGCGAGGCGACCGTCAGCATTTTCGACTCGGAAATCTCGGGCAATAAAGTCACCGATAACACCGGCTCCGCCATTCATATCACCAATGGCGAGCTGAATATCACCTCCAGCGAAGTCTTTGGTAACTCGATGCGTATTACCGGTGTCTTTTCGCCGGAACGCACTGCCATCTATGCCAGAAATTCGGAAGTCAATGTTACTGACTCCGAATTCTTCGCCAACGTTGGCGCCGAGCCCGACCTTGTATCTGCCAGCATCTATATGGACGGTGGTGAGCTGAATTTCGTCAACAGCCTGGTCAACGAGTTCAGATATGGTCTGCGCGGCGAGCAGGCTATCGTCAATATCGTCAATTCAACTTTCGATAAAACCGATGGGCCGAACTACCCCGACCATGATCTGATCTACTTCACGGACAACTCCTTCGTGTCATTGGTACACGTCACTGATCGTGAACGAACCGTACTTGAAGATTCCAGTTTTTCTGCTGTCAACAGCATACTTACCCACTGCGAGTTCACCAACGTCGTGGTGACTTTTGATGCGGGTAACTACAATCGTTACAGCAATTGCCTGGGCAGAGCTGATGGTGAAGGCAACCTGCTGCCACTGGCCGAAAACGGCGGGCCTACCCGGACCAGCGCCATCAGTTACCCGTCCAACATGATCGACTTCGCCGATCAGGCTTACTGTGAACCCGTCGACCAGCGTGGTGAGCCACGCGTGGGTGACTGCGACGTGGGCGCTTTCGAAGTAACCGGTACCGCCAATGTGGCAATTAGCCAGTCACTGTTGCCCAACGCGCCCTATGTCAATGAACAGCCGGTAACACTCAACCTGCAAGTGAGCAACAATGGCCCGAACCTGGCAAGCGATTTACGCGTAGACCTGGACCTCGATAATGTCTTTATCGAACAGATTAATTCGACGGACTGCCCCAGCTTGCCCTGCGACCTTGCCAGCCTGCAGTACGGACAGGTCGTGAGCATTCCCATCGATCTGAACATGGGCAACGCATTCAACGGGCCATACAGTATTGATGCGTCAGTCACCTCTACAGCACAGTCCACCCATCATGATCCGGACGAGAGTGATCCAGACGGCAACAACTTCGCGAGCATTGAAGGGACACTTCAAAATGGCGCCGATCTCAGTGTAACGCTCGATTTGCTTTCCAATCCACCCTTCGTGAATGGACAGCTAATCGAGTACAAAGCCACGGTAACCAACAATGGCCCCGACAGCGCGGATGGTATCGAATTGCTTTTTTCGCCCGACGGGTTGAGCGTGTTGGGCTTTGACAACTGTCCTTCCAGCACCGGCAACACCTGCTATCTCAACCCCTTGAACGATGGCGCGCAATACATCTTCACAATAGACACAAAGTTGACCAGCACCCAGTTCAATGCAGAAGCCCAGGTTTCAAGCAACCTGGTGGATCCCAATCTGGCCAACAATACCGACAACCAGAACAACGGCGGCGCAGTCGCCGAGACCGATCTGTTTGTAACTGTCCGCACACTTACCCAGCCGCCATACTTCAGTAATCAGTACTTGCAGTTCGAGATAAAACTGGCAAGCCTTTCCGGGACGGCAAGCAGTATTCAGCTCGATACCGACCTGCCCGGCGGGTACTACATCGGTGTGCAAGGTTGCACCAACAGCCCTTGCATTCTGCCGTATACCCTCGCAGAAGAAGAGTCAGTGACCATACTTGCTGACTGGTTTGCCCCGGTACGCGATCCCGACGGTCCATCCGATTGGACTTACACGGTGACGGCCACGCCCGGACAAACCGATACCCAACCAGCCAACAATACCGCCCAGACCAGTGAACCCCTGGCATATGCCGCCGATGTGTGGGCAACCCTGGATTTGGTTTCGTCACCACCGTTCATGGAAGGTGAAGAGATCGAGTACCGGCTTCGTGTCGTGAACAGCGGTCTAAACCATGCCGGTTCGGTTCTCATCGCAACCCAGCCAGAGAACCTTACGTTGGAGTTCGCCAACGGCCAGCGATGCGCATCGATTCCCTGTGAGATCCCGCAGCTGGACCGTTTCAACGATGAAATCATCACCTTGGTCTATCGCATCGATGCGGCCGGCCCGTTTGATCTCAGTGCCACCGTGTATGCGGATGAGTTTGACCCCGACGAGTCAAACAATATCGATGAAACCGGCAACGACGGCATCGCGGAAGCCGTACCGGTTGCCGATGTAATTTTCGCTGCCGGTTTCGAGTAGGCAGAAGCACGAAAATGCAGAGCAAATGAACACATTCACTGACACGTCGTTGAGATTGGCATGCGCAAAGGCCCTGCTGGTCGCGCTGGCGTTGGTTTTTGCCTTCCCCGTCCCCGCCGTTGCGAACGAGACCGTCTACGTTCTTTTTCGCCATGCGGAAAAAGCCACACAAAGCCCTGATCCGGGTTTGAATGAACAGGGCAAAGAACGGGCCCTCGCCCTGGCCGCTTACCTGCAGAAAGCCGGTGTTACGAAGATTTTCTCATCCGACTACCAGCGAACCCGGGAGACCGTGGAGCCGCTGTCGAACCTCACGGGCATAGAAATCGAACTGTACGACCCTCGAGACCTGGAGGCTTTTGCCAGGGAACTGAAGGAAATGTCCGGAACAATTGCGGTATGCGGGCATTCCGACACAACCCCTCAACTGGCATCCCTGGTCTCAGGCCAGGTCACCGAACCGATCCCGGAAACGGAGTACGGCAGGTTGTATACCGTGGTCACGAAAATGGGTGGCGAAACCACCATCAGGGTTAGCGAAATTTACTGAAAATACCGCTGGCTTGTCTACTGAGCCGCGTGCTCAGCAGAAGAAAAAGGCGTCTCGATATGCAGCTGAGTGGAGATGGTATCGCCGTCCTTTCCTATGGTTATCAAAAACAGCTGTTCGTAATCAAGATGACTCATGGGTGGGTAACGGGTTTCGCCGATCAGACGATTGATCATGTCGGGTATGGTATTGCTGTGACCGATAATCAGCACCTGCTGCCCGCGAATCGTGTTGAGAAATTTCAACACATCAAATGACAGTGGATAGTAGTACTCGAGCTCCAGGCCGCTATCGCTGGCCAGGATATCTGCCGTTTGGATATTGCGTGTGAAATCCGTGGTAAAAATCCGCTCGAACTCGACATGCTGCAATACGGTCTTCCAGTAGTTGGCTCGAGCGATTCCGGCACCGGAAAGGCCGGGGTCTTCAGACTCCCAGTCGGTTTGTTCAGTGTGGCGCAGAATATAGATCCGGGTGACTTCGGATTCAGGTGCTGGTTTGACGTCTGCTTCGCCAATCCCGTTCAAATTGATTGAAGCGGGTTGCCTGAAGCCCTGGTAAAGGTTGAAAGCCAGGCTGATCAACAGCGCAAGGACCAGGGCGGCTGAAAACCAGGGCAGCTTCTGGCGACGCATTTCATCCGGTGCTATGGCGGCGGATTCCGGCTCTGCAGAAGCTTGCGGAAGCTCAAGCCGGTAACCGAGCTTTGGCACGGTAACAATCAGCTCATCGCTGATGCCGGACTTCTTGAATACTTTCCGCAGGCGCGCAATGGCTGAGGTGACCACTTCGGGGGCGCTTGGTTTGTCTTTCCACACCTGATCCATAAAGGCATCAGCCGTCACCACCTGACCGGCGTTCTCAACCAGTAACTGCAAAACTTCCAGCGCCTTGGGGTCTATCTTGACCGGCACGCCATTGGACAGGAAAACGTGCTCACCGAAATCGACCGAAATATGTCTGATTTTGAGTCTGTCTTTGGTCACAGGAATTCCTTGCCCGATTAGTTCAAACCGGGTTTCACACGACGATAATTCAGCCTGGGCGCCCCTTTCGATAGCGCGGGGAAAGTATAAGGCATAAGCAGTGGAGCCAGAATTCGGCGTCCGGGACCACCAGGGAACCCTGGCCTCACCGTAATCGATCGGCCAAAGACGAAGGCTCCGCTTGCAACACCCACCTACCAACGCCATCGCCCAATACGGACTGTCCTCCAGTCAATCATTTCCGGGCACTACCCGCGCTTTGTGAGGCAGATCGAACGATCCGGCGGGCATTTCCTGCAGTTCGTCCGGCAGAAGTTCCAGGAGCATCTGAGCGCCGTTGTGGGGTCGGGCCAGATCAGCCTCGGATAACCAGCGGATTCCATTCAGGTTTCTGGTTAGATGGCGCGGCAATCAGGCTCTTAGATGGCGAGTTTTGTCAGCTAAACCATGCTTGGAAGGAATCCGAGCCAACGGCGACAGCCTCAGTACACCGGGTTCATTGTTGCCGAGAATTCCCCGAACTTGTGCAGACGTCTGGGCCGGCCAGCGGTGCTACATGTCCGACTCGAACTCCCTGACGTGGAAACTGCGCATGCTCGAGCGGTCGAACAGGTTCGCCTCATCTGCGGAAATCTCGGCGGCGGCTTCCGGGGCGTTGATCGCAGCCATGGCGTTCTGGTAAGCCGCCTCGTTCGGATACCAGATCTCCAACAGCACATCGTACTCGGCCTCGTATGACTCGCCGGTGGCTGGATCGGGAACGGGAAAGAGATACCGGCGAATGTAATGACAGGCGTGGCCCTTCAGGTACTTTTCACCGATGCGTCGATGTGTGGATTCATAGTGCTCGATGAACTCTTCCATCGACATTCCGCGTTTGCGCTTGAGCAAGTTAACCGTTTTGATCATTGCCGAGCGATTCTCCGTCAGTGAGCCAGACTCCGTACGGTGAGAATAACGCACCGGTACCTGATGAGCCGGGAAGTGGTTCACCCGTAAGGAGTCGTGGTTGTGGCATCGATGGGTGAGCGCCAGACACCGCCAGGGATGTGACTTCGTTTGGCTGCGGGCTTAAACGCCTTAAAAGTGTTGTTTTGATGCGCAAAAGGCCGTGCTAAGGCACGATTGTTCTCTTGATGGGTGCAAGAAATCGCGATATTTCAGTCGCTTGCACCCCTCTTTTCTGGCCCGACCCCAATTGCCCTCAATTGCCCTAGCTGCGGGTAGCTTCTTCGATCTTGGCGAGCATCTGGTCGGGGGTTTTTCCCAGCGCGTTGGCCAATTCTTCGGTCAGAAAATCCGTGGTCTGTCTCAGGTGCGTGCGGTCGGCGGCGCTCAGGCGATCTTCTTTTTGGCGCTTTCTCAAGCTCTTGTATACCTCGGCATAGCTGAATGGGTCGTCCTTTTCCATTTTGGCCTGATGCGCGTTGGCCCGCGTCTTCCACTGCGTGCTGGTTTTGCCCTTCCAGGATTTGATGTGATCGATGAGCTGACGGGCTTCGGAGGGTCCGATCGGCTCGCGGACCATTTCGTCGAGATCGTTTTCGCGCAGCATCACGGTGATTTGATCGCGTTCAAAAAAAAGTTTGGCGAAGCGGGTGCCGTTATCGCCGGAAAAGCTTCTCTTGCGGATGGACTGGACCTTGCCGATGCCATGGTGGGGGTGATGAATCCTATCGCCTTGATGGACGGTAATGAGCCTTCTCCTCGTGAGGAATTACGAACAGCTGAGAAAAAACTAAATGAATCAACAGTTTATAATAAATTTGGGTATAAATCAAGTCATGGGTGGAAATCGGGTCGGTTACGCGGTTGAATCGCTCATGGAGCGGGCGAGTGTGGTGACCGGCTGATTAATCAACGATCACGGCGCCACCCTGCTGCGGGTGCGGGTGTCGAAACCGTCCCGCACACTTCATATCCCGGTAGTGCTGCCACAGCGCCCGATAGGGAAAGGTATTGGGGTTTCTGAAACCCGCCCAGTGAACCAGGAATACCCGCCGGCGGCTGAAGGGGTTGAGGTTCTTTATCTGGCCGCCCTTGACGCGCCACCCGCCAGTTCCGGCGTGCAGTTCCGACCAGGCCGGGCGCAGGCTGCCTTTCCTGACCAGCTCGCTGATGCTGCCGTACCGTTTACCCGAGGTGACGATCGCGTGGTTCAGCGCCGGCTGTTCCATGCACTGAAGTGCCATGTGCTGTCGCGCAGCAGCGGCGGCCTCGACGCGGGACGCAAGCAGTTCAAAATTGCCGAAGCGGCGCGAGCTGACGATGAAACCGGTGTTCGCCGCAAATGCGATTTGTTCGGTACTCAACAAACCACTGTCATCGATGCTGTCTTTCCACACCCAGCGTCTGATCTGCGGCATGTTGGAGTGCGAGGTCAGGATGTCGAAATCATCCAGCAAATCGAAGGCAAAGCCGATATCGTGGACAACGACGGTGTCGACATCGATGTAAACGAACCGCTCGAATGGACCCGACCACAAGGCGAATTTTCGGTATGCACCGCGCTTCTCGGAATGAAATATCAGACTCAGTTCATCGCATTTTCGCAACACCCCGAGGTCATTGAACTCGGTGCAACCGAAACTTTCGGCCAGCGCGCGAACTCGCCGGCAGCGGTCGTCGAAGGGAATCCAGCACACCGGTAAATAACTGCTGTGCGTGTGCAGGCTGTTGAGAAAGGCCACGGTTTTGTCGTAGACCGCGTCGTTTGCGATAAAACACACGCCTTGTCCGCTGGAATCAGGGACGTGTACCGATGCACCGGTGCCACTCACCAGGAGGGGCGTCCGTGCGTCATTCTGCTTTCTCTTCGTTTTAAGAAATTGAAGTAATTCACCGTTTCACATTACGTTGCAGCGTGGGATGGCCGGCCCAAAACGCTCTCACCTGAGCGCAGAATCCACCCTAGGTGGGGCTGGAAAGTGGTGTCAAGCTGCAATCCAGCCAGCAGTCACGGATCATCCTCCAAACAGGTGCTCATAAGGCAAATGAACAACCCCTACGGCCAAATCATTTATTTGGAGCCGTACCCAGGAATGAGTCGTTGGCGGCGGCACCTCAACCAGTCTTGACACTTCCGGAATAGTATGGGACGCTTGCCGGGCGAATTGAATTCCATTCAAAACTAAAAAAGTTGCCGATGATGGTATGGGGCCTGTTCCCCGACAGCCCGGCAACGATGATTTTATTGAGGTTTAACAGACCGTAATGACTTCCGAAACGGATCATTGCGACAAATCAAACAGTGTGACGGGGTGGCTTAATGAATTCTCGTTGTAAAAAGTTTCGTAATATCAATTCGTTGGCGATAGCGCCCGTTGTTGGCTTGTTTATGTTCACACCCGTGCTCGCTCAGGTTGAGGGCGAGGCTTCCGCAAGAGCGACCGAAATCCAGGGGCTTGAAGAAGTCATCATTACAGCCCGTAAACAAACTGAATCACTTCAAGATGTTCCGGTGTCAGCCGTTGTCCTTTCAGAATCCGAAATTGACCGGCGAAATCTCACTTCTTTGGAGCGAATCGCGGGCAGTTCGCCGGAATTGTTCGTTGCACGTAGTTCAAATGGTTCGGGTGCCGTTATTACGATGCGGGGCATCGGTTCTCAATCGACCTCGATCGGGATTGAACAATCCACGGCAGTTGTTGTTGATGGCGTTTATTACGGTTCCGGGTTTTTCCTGAATGAAGCGCTTTTTGATCTCGATACCATCGAGATCCTGAAAGGACCACAGGCTTTGTTTTTCGGAAAAAATGCAACCGCCGGCGTGATCTCCGTGACGACCAAGTCACCCAGCGAAGAATTCGAGTTGAACACCCGTGTCGGGTATGAGACGACCGCCGAAGAAGTGTCTGCCGAAGTCATTGTGTCGGGCCCGATCAGTGACACATGGTCGGGACGCCTGGCGCTTCGGGCGTCCGATATGGCTGACGGTTATTTCGACAACCTGGCGATCGCAACCCCCATCACATCCTTCGATGTTGCGACGGGTGACTTGATCGAGCACGTCCAGCAGCCTCACGGAGGTGGCATGCCGGGTACTTCCGAGCGTACGTTGAGGGGAACGCTTTTGTGGGAACCCACGGATCGTTTTTTCGCGAATATCAAGGCCACACTGTCATCGCGGGAAGACGACTCGAATGCCTGGAACATGGCACCCGTTGCGTGCGGTAATGGAACGGGCTTCACCCAGGTCAATCCTGAAGTGCCGTGCCGGGAAGAGTTCGATGTGTATGTGCCCAATGCGCCGGACGGTTTTGCCGGGGCACTACCCGGGATGAAGGAAGATGGGTCTTCTTTCAATGACTACGAGGCGTGGTCGTTGACCGCTATCCTGGAGTACGCTTTGGAATCAGCGACGATCACCTCGATCTTTAATTACAATTCGAGCCAGAACCGCTGGGGTCTGGGGCAGAATGTGCATTCGCCAACGTCCTTCATTGCCGCGACGCAGGATTCCCAGCTCGATGTGTTCTCCAATGAGACCCGGGTGGCCTGGGATGTGTCTGACTCCGTTGACATTCTGGTTGGCGCCTACTATCAGAATTCCAAACGTGATCATGACCAGGCGGCTGCTTTTGCGCCCATAGAGGACTCGAGTCAGCCAGGGGATTTGCGCTACACCAGTTACATCAAGCCCTCGACGGTCGATGGAGAAACCTTGTCGTTATTCGGGCAGGTGAAGTGGAAAATCGTGCCCGACCTCGAACTCGCTGTCGGTGCCCGATACATTCACGAGGACAACGAAGGTTTTGTCGTGCAGAGCTTTGTCCTGCCTGCGTTGCAGGGATTGTTCCCGCAGGATCTGCCTCTGTCTGCCGATCAGAGCTTTTCGGAAACAACGCCTGAAGTCACGCTGACCTATTTCCTCAATGACAATGTGACGTTGTACGGTGGCTACAAGTCCGCCTATAAGTCAGGCGGGTTTTCCGCCAGTGCCCTCATCGTGGCGGCCACAACCATTGACGACGTCTTGTTTGATCCTGAAACCGCTGATGGATTCATGTTCGGTGTAAAGAGTACGTGGCTGAATAACCAGCTGAGAGTCAACGCGGAAATGTATCGGACCGAGTACAAGGATCTTCAGGTTGATTTCTTCAATTCGGACACGTTCCAATTCATAACCACGAACGCCGGCAAGGCCCTGGTAGAGGGCGTTGAGGTTAATGTGGATTACGCACCTGCGCAGGTGCCGGGTCTCATCCTGAATGGTGCCGTCGTCTACAATGATGCTACGTATGAGGATTTCATCGCTCCGTGTTACACGGGGCAGTCCATTGCCGCGGGTTGTAACACGACATTTGGCGCCGGAAAAGGCCAGGATTTGAGTGGTTCGCCGACCGCTGTCGCGCCCAAGTGGACCTCGTCAATCGGAGGTGTTTACTCGTTCGACATCGGTTCCGGGCTGGAGCTCACGCTGGGGTCAACGATCCGCTACAGCGATGACTATCTGGGTTCCAACTTCGGCTCCCCGCTGTCGCGGCAGGATTCCTACTTCAATGTCGATGCCTCGGTACGCTTGTCAAAACTCGACTCGAGCTGGGAGTTGTCGCTGGTTGCACGCAACCTGACCAACAGCTTCCATTTCAGCAGTGTTCTGGATCTGCCCAATTCCGGGACCGGGACGGGTACCGACAGTGCAGTGCCTGCTGACGTAATCGGTCTCGTCGATGCCCCCCGGACGTTTCTGTTGCAGCTGAGCAATCGATTCTGAGTTCTCCCGGTGGTCAACAGGAAGCGCCCTCCGGCTCAAAGCGTGCCCCGTGACGATCTGGCTCCCCGGATCCGTCACCGGCGGTTGAGGTCCGTAGGGTCGGCGAGCGTGCAGGGGTGGCAAGAAGTCACGCTCCTGCCGCCAGCGAAGTGGCTCTAGCGGCTTGCTTCGCTGCATGTGCGTTGATCACCGATAGCCTCCTGTTCGATTGTCCCGTGTATTGATACCGCTGAATAAAGCCGAAATAGGTTGTTGAATCCATGAATGCCAGTGCTGGAAGAGTTGCCGGAAAGGTTGCAATCGTTACGGGAGCGGCGAGCGGGCTGGGTCGGGCGACCGCAGAGCTCCTGGCCCGAGAGGGTGCCACGGTCGTCGTGACTGACATCAATGCCGACCAAGCTCGGAAAGTCGCGGATTCGATCGGCGAGTCGGCGATCTCCGTTGTCCACGACGTGACGGACGAGGAGTCGTGGGTCAGCCTGATCGGGGAAGTGGAATCGCGATACGGAAAACTCAATATCCTGGTCAACAATGCGGGAATCGTCACTCCTGGAGATGCCGAGTCGACCACGGTGGCGGATTACAAGCGCATCATGGCGGTCAGTATGGACGGCGTGTTTTTCGGTTGTAAGTACGCAATTCCGCTGATGAAAAAGTCGGGCCTGTCTTCCATCGTCAATATGTCTTCCATTGCGGCACTGGTTGGAGAGTCGGTGGTGGCCGCCTATTGCGCGGCCAAGGGCGCCGTTCGATCGTACACCAGGGCCGTTGCCGTTCATTGCACTCGCAGCGGGTATCAGATTCGCTGCAATTCGGTGCATCCGTCCGGTATCGATACACCGATGGTGCAGGGCTTCAGTTCCGAGATGAGCGAGATCAATGCCGCAAACGGCGTGGATCAGGAAACCGAGAGCGTCGGCAGCCGTCTTGGCGAACCGGATGACGTTGCATACGCCGTTCTATACCTTGCCTCAGACGAAGCGAAGTTCACCAACGGTACCGAGCTCGTGATCGATAATACGGTGACCGCCACGGCGGGCGTAGTCCCGTAGGAAATCCCAGGGCACGCCCTCGGGAAGGATTCGTTACCTTCCCGGAAATCAACCATTGATGTCGAATAGCAATACGCCACTCATGAGCCGCCTGATGCCAAGAAGGCGGCTTTCACCTTCCAACTGATCCCGGATCAGTAATCCCCGTCATCCCGGCCCCTCACCAGTGCGTCATCCCGGCCCTCACTAAAACGTCACCCCGGCCCCTCACCAATGCGTCATCCCGGCCCCTCACTACAACGTCATCCCGGCCCCTCACTACAACGTCATCCCGGCCCTCACTAAAACGTCATCCCGGCCCTCACTAAAACGTCATCCCGGCCCCTCACCAATGCGTCATCCCGGCCTCCGAGCCGGGATCCACCCGGCACCGCGCTCAAAGTGAATTTCAACCCGTTCAATGCCGCGTCCGCCAACTCATATACGAAGCATCGGTCCCGCGCCTGCCGGGGACGCCAATCGCCAATAGCAAAAATACGACGCCGTCAACTTGTTGCACGACTGCATAAGATAGTACGGTGCAGACCGCGAAGTAACCGTCTCGCCTCACCGTCCGAAAAGCGGCCAGTAGCCAAACTCACATGATTCCCAAACGCATCATCCAGACCTGGAAAACCACCGACATTCCCCGGCGCTATCGGGCCTATCAGCGCCAGCTGAGACGCTTGCACCCAGACTATGAATACCTGTTGATGACCGACGAGGAAGTGGACAGCTTCGTTCGACGGGAGTACCCGGAGTACGCACAGGCATTTGATGACCTGCAGGATTTCATCTCCCGGATCGACCTGTTTCGACTGCTTGCGGTACACAAGATGGGAGGATTCTATTTCGATCTCGACGTGTGCATCTCGAAACCTCTGGATGACCTGCTCGATCAGGCCTGCATATTTCCGTTTGAACGGCAGATGGACGCCTATGGTTCCGCACTGCTCGGAACGATAGAAATGCTGGGTCAATATGCCTTCGGTGCGCAGGCCGGACACCCGTTTCTGCGCGCTTGCGCCGACAACATTCGTCGCACCACGCTGGATTCCGATTTCGCCCGCGCACCCAGCCGTGAGATTCTGGACAGTGTCCTGCCGGCAATCATCCGCGACAGGGGCTTCATGCGCGTGCTCTACACGGCGGGCCCGGCCATGATCACCCGCACCCTGCTGGAACAACCGGAGGGTAGCGAGGATGTCCGGATTCTGGCCGCCCACGGTCGCAATAGCCGACGCAAGGTCAAGCACGTGTTTGGCGTTTACGGTGCCCACCAGATGAGCGGCACGTGGCTGACCCATGCGCAATTCAGTGGGTTATGGCGACTTCTGTCCCGGTTGCGCCTGCGCCATAAACTCAGGCTGCTGGCGAAAGCCGAAAGCCATCTGTCGCGCGAGCTACTGACCGTGGAGCGCCTGACGTAAAGCCCCCGCGAATGAGGGCTGAAGCGACCAGATATTCACGCGGTCATCCCGGTCCCCCACTACGGCGTCATCCCGACTCCTCATCATCGGGTCATCCCCGCCGTTCACAACAGTGTTATCCCAGCCCTACATCACCGCGTCATCCCAGCCCATCATTACTGCGTCATCCCGGCCCCTCCACGACAGCGCTATTCCGAGCCCTTATCATCAGGTCACCAGCGCCGTTCACAACAGCGTGACCCCCGCCCTTCTTAACCGTGTCACCCCCGCCCTTCATAACCGTGTCACCCCCGCCCTTCATAACCGTGTCAGCCCGTCCTTCATTACTGCGTCATCCCGGCCCCCGAGCCGGGATCCACAAGAGCCGGGGGCTGGAGTCGGACCATCGAAAGTAAAGAAGGCTGGAGGAGCCGGGCCAGCGTAAGCAAAAGAAAAGCACGGGACGTCCGCTGAAAAACACAAGGGAATTGTCGTTAATCCGATTTTGGAATCCTGGAGTGGGTGCTTGTGGCAGACGACGAAGTCTCGTCTGAACTGAATATGCCCATTTGGGGTTCAAGTATGGCTATTCCACCACTTTTTGTGACCACACCTGGGTCTGATATGTATTGGTGATCAGTATGTTCCATTGACCGATCCGTATCTGCGGTCTAGAACGAGAATCGACGGGCCTTACCGCTTATCGAGCGCTTGCTGAAAGAAGTCGACTGGCAGTTGTGCCTTCAGCTCATCCATCAGTTTGCGAAACTGTTCCCCAGCGTTCGTCGCGGCCGCCAGGTTGGTCCACTCGTTGGGATCATCCAGGTGGTTGTACAGCTCTTCACTGCCATCCCCGTACAGGCTGTAGCGCCATGGACCCGACTGCACCGCCTGGCCCCGGAGTTCAGTTCCGTCGTTCAGGCTGCGGCGCCATTGCGTGATGACAGGGTGGCCCCACTCGGCTGAAGCATTCATCAATAGCTGCTGCGCGCTGTGGCCTTCGTTTGCCTGGTTGGGTGGGAGCCCGGCCAGATCCAGCAACGTCGGATAGATGTCGATCAGCCCGACGGGTTGCGTTCGGGTTTCGCCTCGCGGAATGCCGGGTCCGGAAAAAATCAGCGGCACTTTGTTCGCACGCTCCCACAGGCTCTGCTTCTGAATCGAACCTTTTTCGCCGACATGGTAACCGTGGTCCGAAAAGAGCACGACGATCGTATTGTCGGCGTATGGGCTCTTCTCGAGTGCCTTCAGGACCTGCCCGACGTAGTGGTCCGCAAAGTAGGTGCTGGCCAGATAGGCGTGTACGATGTTCGGCCACTGCCCGGTTTCGATCGCCCAATCGGTGCGCGGATAGCCGTCGGCGATGTTTATCTTTCGCGCATATTCCGGCACGTCCACCAGATAGTCCGGCCTGTAGGGCGGCAGGGCCAACGTTGCGGGGTCGCCAATCGCGTCGAAATACTTCTGGGGAACATACCAGGGGACGTGGGGGCGCAAAAAGCCCACCATCAGCAGGAATGGCCGGTCATGTTTCTGTTGCAGCTGTTGTGCGGCCCATTCGGCGCTGGCCGGATCGGACATTTCACTTTCGGGGAGGGGGTAGACGCCCCAGTCGGTCATGGTGTTGTCCGAGTCAAAGTGGATGCGTTCATCGCCCGGCAACCGGTTCCAGTTGCCGCGTCCTCCCGACAGGTCGACACTGCCGTCCGGGACATGGCGGTGCAGCAGCTTGCCCACGGCCATCGTCTTATAGCCGTGTCGCTGGAAGTAGCTGTGCAGCAGCAGCGTCCCATGCCGCTGCGCCGCTTCGACCACGACGGAATCCGGCTTGGGTTGATGAAGCAGGCCTAGTGTGCCGGGCAATAGTCCCGAAAACAGACTCGCGCGCGACGGGCCGCAGAGCGGGAATTGGCTGAATGTCTGTGTAAAAGCCACGCCGCGCTCGGCCAGGGAATCGATATTGGGGGTGCGGCTGGAAGCATTGCCGCCGGCGTAGCCGACCCAGTTGTTCAAATCGTCAACGGAAATCAGCAATATGTTGGGCCGCTCCGCACGGGCGGCAGAGTCCGTGGCCTCTGCTGCGAGCGCCGAGTCGACCGGCACGGCTTTGTAATTCGAGAGCGCTTCAGGCGAAACCCCCGCAGTCAGGAGAATCACGCAACCCAGGGCGGTCATTGTCGCAGCCATCCTGGCTGCGAATTGCTGAATTGTCACCGTTGAGGTCTCATTATGTGTATTGGAGGGAACTGGGGTCGCAGGTTAGCTGGAGCTGGACCAGCCTGATTAGAATGATGGCAGCGGTTTTGCGTGGACAAAGGGAATGGGGTCGGACCCGTGTAAGTATAAGAAAAGCAGAAAATATCCGCCAGAAAACACCTTGGATTCAACTGCGAAGCGCAACGGTGAGTGATTCCTGAGTGTTGTTGAACACTTCATAAGGCGTCAAGTAGTCGAGGCATTTGCGCGGCCGGTGATTAAGGCGTCGTTCAACACGATCTGCTTGCGACTGCGTCAGGTTTTTCAGACTCATCTTCTTTGGCCAGTATTGCCGGATGAGTCCGTTGGTATTTTCGTTACT
>NZ_JAZHOG010000009.1:0-44604 GCF_037892215.1 Elongatibacter sediminis
CAAGGCATTGCGCTCTCCGATCACCGCGACAATGCCATCAAAAATAAGTGTTACCCATGTACCCGAACAAACTGTTACCTATGTCCCCGGTCTGTACACTTAGCAACTATGACCGCGACTCAATGGATCAACCTTCCGCCGGGTGGTTGGACCATTTTTGCGATCGAAACCGGGTCCGACATTCGGGACTGTGGAACTCCAATCACGTTGACGAGCGACATGATCCCGGTTTTCTCGACCAAATGGAGCAACTTGTTGCGAATGCAGGACTAAAGCAATGATGGTTGTGATTCAGTGCGCGGCAAGTAAACACCCGAACGCGGGATTCATGCGAACTGCGGCGGGCAAGCAAGCAATCTTTGTGGCTGATCCCCTCCAGGCACCGCCATACCGAAACACACTGTACGCGCGTCCGGATGACCCGGCGCAAGGCAGCCGAACCTGGCGCGATCTATTGGTCGAATACAACGCCACGAACACAGGGAATCCGTATGGCTTGCTTGAGGCCTACGAACTTTACCGCAACCCCGTCTACTCCGAGCTGGTCGAAAAATTTGGCCTGCATAGCACATTCATTTTGTCCGCCGGCTGGGGTTTGATTTCGGCTGATTTTCTCACCCCCCAGTACGACATCACCTTCAGTTCAGCGGCGGCTTCATACAAGCGACGCAGAAAATCTGACCGCTATCAGGATTTTTGCATGCTGCCTACTCAGAGCGCAGCAGACCTTTACTTCCTGGGGGGCAAGGACTACGTCCCGCTGTTCGCCAAGACTGCCTCAGAACACGGCGGCAAAAAAATTGTGTTCTATAACTCAGCAACTCCACCGCATGCTCCGGGATGCGAGCTAAGACGATTCGAGACGAGCACCCGCACGAACTGGCATTATGAATGTGCCCGCGCGATGATCTCTGGCGAACAAGAGCAATTGCTAGCGACAACCACTACTAATACTCCGCCGGCTCGTAAGTCCAATCTGTCCAGATTTCTTGAATCAAGACTTACAATTAAGCGGGCCGGCGAGACGGTGAAACCGAGCATCGAAACTGTCTGGGCCAGATTGCAAAAGCTCCAAGGTCAGTATTTTGAGACCAAAACCGGGAAAGCATTTACTTTCGAGATATCGGGGCGCGTATTGAAAACCAATCGAACCAACTTCAACTTGCCTCAATCCGAGTTTGCCAAGGCTCTAAATCACGTTCCCATTGAAGGCCCAGGGGAAATCAATAACTTGGTGCGCGGACCTTCATACATCTGGGCTATTCTTCACGATCCACGGGTGCGGCGGGGTGAGTGGTAGTCGGGTGTCCAGCCATGGCCATTCTCAATGGCCGAGGGAGGGCCCCATTAACTGCAGTCGTCTGGCATTACTTTCCATTCGAATCCAGTCAAAATGCGTAACTGTGCAAAACACAAGTGACTCCGCAAAAGAGTTGGCACAGATTTCGCGTTTCCCCGGGAACGTCACCCAAATGGGTGAGCTAAAACCAACTATTCGCTTACCCCATCGAGCGTCTTGCAATAGCCCACCAAATCAGGAGCCAACCTTTGGATCGGAACTTGGCCTTGTTCACCAATCGAAGGAAGATCGAATGAGATCTGTCCGGACTCACAGTTCGAAAACTCCACAGTGATTGTGCCCCCAGCACTTTGGCTAGGCTTGGGATTGGGGGCATTAAAAACTCCGCCTTTTGTGAGCTCAACGTCGAGCACGGCCTGACTTCCATCATACGGTCCAAAGGCTGTCAACCAACGGTGCCCAGGATCTGCGAGATGCGCTTGAACATTTGCCGGCGGCCGTTCGGTGTCAAAAGTAAACCAAGCTAGAAACATCATTCTGATTTCTGGAAATACATTGACGAAGAACCCCTGGCCACTTGTTGAGGGGTTATACCAGGCATCGTTTAACCCTTCGTTTATTCTAAATAAAGAATCTCCGAATATCGTGTACTTATTCGGGTCGTAGGCAAACATTTCGAATTGCTCGTCTACTCTGCCCGTGTCCCAATGCACAACAAAGCGCTCTTGAAATGCTATGGGGGAGTCGTCCGTTCGGGGTATTAACGCAAAACTGGTTGGTCGGACAAGCGCTTGGCACCAGGACGGTTGACTGTTGTATGGATCCTCAGTCAGTTCCGGCGAATCATCCAGGTTGGTGTCACCCTGCGTCAAAATGATTTGGGCAGAGCAAACAAATGGATCGGCCTTATCAAGCGGCACCACGGTCATAACTACGTAGCTGAATTCCTGGCTACAAGGGTATCGCCACGCTGTTACTTGATACATATCGTCATACCACGCCCAAGTATTCACAATTTGAGGGCCAAAGGGACGAGTTGGCAGTGGCAACGGATCACAGGCTTGTTCCTGTGCCAAAACTTCTTGGCAAGCGAGAAAACTGATTATTATCGCGCTAAGCAGATGTTGTGCCTTCATATGCTTGTTCCTAATGGGTATTAGTTGCCACATAATCTCACACTTGGATTTTTGATAGGACCGGCAAATCTAGCCCGCACCATCCGTGCACTAGTCATCGCGCAACCTTCGCCTGCAGAAACACCTGATCCCGATGAAATTCCATGTATGCCCTTTGATCATCACCGAATTGACCGACATTAACGACTCGTGTTGTGTCAATACCCATACGCTGCAGCGATTGCGAATGCGCAACAGGTGAGACCAACAGCTCACCGTTGTTCTCAAATGAGATAAATCCGCGATCAAACAAGTGATCAATGGAAGGTGTCAGAAGTAGTCCATTACTGCCATCCAGCCGCTGTCGATGATCCTCGCAATCGCGCCAGGGCTTGATGTGACTGGCCCTTAAGTGCTCGATGCGGTCCACGCCGGTAATGCGGCAGCGACGCTCCTGCTGCATTACCGCCTCTTTGAACTTGCCCTGACCCCGGCGCGCCACGATGATGGCCTCGCGTTCGGTTTCAGGCACGCTTTCATCGTTACGGATTTGGGCCGACAAGTGCTCTTCCCACTCGACCTGGCCGACAGCCACGTCGCGCGTGCCTGCCTCGTTTTCCACCAGCAGTCCGGACCGGACCGAGGCAACGAGATGGTGGGCTTCCGTGCCAATCAGTTCGACCAGGACACGCGCGAGATTGTCCCTGACCGCCGTTAGGTAAACCCCCTGGTTGCCGCGCCCCGATGCCTGCAACGGTGAGTAGCGTTCAGGCAACACGCGTCGTAGCAGATGCATATGATCGGCCGGCCGAATCTGCCGGCTCAGCGGATAGAAGTGAACATCCACACGCCAGCCAATGTGACTCCAGTTCGGCCCCGCAGCTCCGAACTCTCGCGGCTTGGGCGCCTCATAGGCGGTGGAGCGTGCAACACCTATGGCGCGAATGTAGGTGCCCTGGAATGAGAACACCAGGTCGCCCGGCGCCACTTCGCGCATGAATTCGTAAAAGGGGTTGCGGCCGCCGTGGGCGTTGCGTTTTGGAGACCACAGGTAACCGCCTTCAGTCTCTTGCTGAAAGGTTTGGTTTTGATTGACCCACCAGTAGTTCATTCACACTTACCGTAGTACGTATGGTTCAGTATCTGCCGGTTGTTGACCAACACCTTTCGACAGATCTAATCACCAGAAACTTTTGTGCAGTTCGGGCCTGCTAGTGGTTTCCAGCCAAGCTCTTGTTCAATCATCGAGCGCAAAGTTGTTCGAATTTGAGATGGTGCTCCACGAATGTATTCTTCAGCCGCCCCAGATCTCCCATTTTCCTTGAGATCTCTCAGGTAGTTGAGACGGGCTTCGTAGTCCCATTCCCCCTGGTGGCCCTCAGGGCGCTTTGATCCCAACCCTGTCCAGACAGCGCCATCGAGCCCCTTAACCAACGCCCAGTCCCACACAGTCTTTGCGACGCCAAGTGCCGGTGGCTCAGAATTCGAATCGACAGCAATGAAATGAATGTAACGCGATGCTGTTCCTTCACGTTCTCTAAGGTTTTCTTTCGCTAACTCCATAGTCGCTGTTGATGAAAGCGCCCACAGTACCTGTAGGATTTTCGCCCCCTCTTCGAGGATCAAAGTAAGCCGATCTCCCATTGAAACACGTCCAAACTCAACTGGAAGTTTGGGCCCGTCCAATTGCCACTGCGATTGAATTGCAAGGTTTCTTGAATCCCATATCAATGACCCCCAACCAAGCACTGCGATCTTCATGGTTGCGCGCCCTCCACCCACTGCTCGGACAGCACCTCCGCCTGCTCCAACACCGTCTGAGTTGCCTTTTCTTGCTTGTCAGGTGGATACCCGTGCTTGCGGAGAATGCGTTTGATGTACACGCGCAATTGTGCGCGGACGCTTTCGCGAATAGTCCAGTCAATTGTGATGTTGTTCCTGACGGTATCTACTAACTCTCTTGCGATGGTTCTGAGAGTCTCATCCCCTAGCACTTCAACCGCGCTCTCGTTTACACCAAGCGCATCATAGAACGCCACCTCATCATCGCTCAGTCCGAGTTCTTCACCGCGATGCGCTGCTGCACGGAGATCCTTCGCTAGCTGGATAAGTTCCTCGATGACCTGCGCAGTTTCTATTGCACGACTCTGATATCGGCGCACGGACTGCTCTAACATCTCGGAGAAGGAGCGTGCCTGGACAACGTTGCGCTGACGCCGATTCTTTATTTCGCCCTTGAGCAGCTTTTGAAGCAGCTCAACGGCCAGGTTTCGGTGAGGCATACCGCGCACCTCAGCAAGAAACTCATCGGAGAGGATGGAAATGTCTGGTTTCTGCAATCCGGCGGCGGCAAAGATATCCACGACTTCATCGGAAACCACCGCTCGTGAAACAATTTGCCGAATCGCGTGTTCGAGCTCTTCGTCTGTTCTTCTCTGTCCCAGCGTGCCCTTCGCAAGTACCGCACGGACGGCTTGGTAGAAGGCCACTTCGTCGCGGACCGCCAAAGCATCCGGATGCGGCACGGACAGTGCGAAAGCCTTGGACAACTCAGTCACGTGTTGCAGCAGCCGAGACTTTCCGTCCTCCTGAGTCAGAACATGCTCCTGGGCTGCAGGGAGTACCGCGAGTCGCTCTTGCGGATTGCCATCGGCCCAGTGATGCCAATCGAACCCGTGGAACAAGCCGCGGCAGATTTCCAGTTTCTCCAGCATCACCGCGACCGCTTCAGCCTGGTTGAATGCGGCCGAGCCCTTTCCGCCCGCCTCTGTGTAGGTTGCCAGAGCCTTCTTTAGTTGATCCGCGAGCCCCAGGTAGTCAACAACCAATCCGCCCGGCTTGTCTTTGAATACCCGATTCACCCGAGCTATGGCCTGCATCAAACCGTGACCCTGCATGGGCTTGTCGATGTACATCGTGTGCAGGCTCGGCGCATCAAATCCCGTCAGCCACATGTCCCGAACGATGACCATCCGAAACGGATCGTCCGGCTTTCGAAACCGCTTGGCCAGTTCCTCTCGTCGAGGCTTGTTGCGGATGTGCGATTGCCACTCCAGAGGGTCAGAGGCGGAGCCGGTCATCACAACTTTCAATGCGCCTAGTTCATCATCGTCCTTCGCCCACTCAGGGCGAAGTAACGCAATTTCTTTGTAGAGGTCAACGGCAATTCGACGGCTCATCACTACCACCATCGCTTTACCTTCCAATGCCTCGCAGCGCTTTTCGTAGTGCTCCACCAGGTCACGGGCAATCAACTTTAACCGCTTCTCGGTGCCAACAACGGCCTCGAGCTGGGCCCACTTGCTCTTCAGCTTGTCTTTTCGATCCGCTTCCTCTCCTTCAGTCGCTTCCTCAAATTCGGGATCGATAAGCGGCTTCTCTTGTTCCGACAGTTCCACGCGAGCCAGTCGGCTCTCATAGTAGATAGGCACCGTTGCACGATCGGCTACAGCACGTTGGATGTCGTAGACACTGATGTATTCGCCAAAGACGGCACGCGTATTCGCGTCGGTCTTTTCGATCGGAGTGCCGGTAAAGCCGATGAAGGAGGCATTGGGCAGGGCGTCGCGCATGTGGCGCGCAAATCCGTCGACAAAGTCGTACTGGCTGCGATGGGCCTCATCGGCGATGACAACGATGTTGCGCCGCTCCGAAAGTATCGGGTGTTGATCGCCTTTTTCCTCGGGAAAGAACTTTTGGATCGTCGTGAACACCACGCCCCCGGAGGCGACTTTCAACTTATCTCGCAGATCTGAGCGGTCAGCGGCCTGGACCGGCGGCTGGCGCAGCAAATCTCGGCAGCGCGCAAAGGTACCAAAGAGCTGGTCATCCAGGTCATTGCGGTCGGTAAGAACCACCAACGTGGGGTTTTCCATCGCGGGGTGCAAAATCACGCGGCCAGCGTAGAAGGCCATGCTCAGGCTCTTACCGGATCCCTGTGTGTGCCAGACCACGCCCACGCGGCGGTCTCCAGGCTCGCCGCCCGCGCGCTTTCGAGTGGCGTAGCGCCCATCCTCATCCGCGACCGGGCCGCTCGCGCCGATTCGTGCTGCCCTAAGTGTTTCCTCGACCGCTGCGTTGACCGCATGGAACTGATGGTAGCCCGCCATCTTTTTGACCACCTTGCCCCCGCCTTCATCCTCAAAGACGATAAAATGGCGGATAAGATCGAGGAAACGGCGCTTATGAAATGCCCCCTCAAGGACGACCTGGAGCTGAGACATTGATGTCGGTGCGTCACCCTCGCCAGAAATCGTGCGCCATGGCTTGAACCATTCCTTACCCGCGCCCAACGCACCGATGCGTGCCTCAACACCATCAGAAACGACCAACGCAGCATTGGTGGTAAACAATGAAGGTATCTGCGCTTGGTAGGTCTGCAACTGCCGCCATGCGGACCAGACGGTAGCATTCTCACTCGCCGCATTCTTGAGCTCGATCACCGCTAGCGGGAGCCCGTTCACAAACAACACGACATCTGGTCGGCGGGTGTGTTGCCCTTGCGACACTGTGAACTGATTGACGGCTAACCAGTCGTTGTTGACGGGGTTGTCGAAATCGATGATTCGCGCCTGGTCGCCTGCGATCGTTCCGTCTGGCCGGCGGTATTCCACAGTTACACCATCCACCAACATACGGTGAGCTAAGCGGTTGCTCTCGATAAGTGATGGCGCCGTAAGCTGGACAATTTTTTTGAAAGCATCGTCCAAAGCCTCTGGCGGAATCGTGGGATTGAGCAATTCAATCGCCTGCCGGAGGCGGCCCTCAAGCAATATGTCTCGATAGTTAGGGTCGCATCTCTCTGAGCTAGGCGCGCCTGCGGCAATGTCGGGACCGTGTTTTACTTCAAAGCCTGCCGCGTGGAGCCACGCTAAAGTGGCATCCTCTACAATGCTCTCAGTAAACGAGTTAGCCACGGATCTTGGTTCGACTGGCCGCACGGTATTGTTCTGGCGCTTCTGCTACAAGAGTCACCTCATACCGACGTCGGTCCAAAACCTCTAAGAAGCCCATTTCGTGGCCATCGCCTACCGACAGTTTTCCGCCCGATTCCTGGACCTCCACTCCAGTTTTTCTACATAGATTTGCCAATCGAGCCTTATCGATATTCTTCGTTTCAGATTGCCCACGTACGGATGCCAAGTAGCGGGCCGCTCGGGGGCGCTTCACTGCATACGCTTCAATGTTGTCAAAATCGACGAAGGGGAGATCCTGACGAATTGCCTTAATATTCTCTGGCACCGCCTCCAATATGGCCTGCTGGAGCTTCCCTGCAAACTCGAATCCGCTCGGTCGAAGGATGTGAACGATTTCAGAATCAATGAGTAAATCAAAATCGTTGTCCAGCTTGAAAACTGTGTCTCCCACAATCTTCATCGTATCGTCCAACATTCGGAGCAGCCGCTTTTTGAGCACGCCTTTGAACTGAGTTGCCCTCCGCAAAGCGGTTAAGCGACGGCCTTGGCCATCTGTAAGCCGACAGAAGTAGCAAAAAATGGAAGAAGGGTCATAGCATGTAGCAATCTGTAAATTTGTTGCGTCGTGCAAGGCTCGAACTGCAGCCGCCAAGTCATCGATAATCGGGAGGTAGAGATACTCTGTGCTGCCATGCTTTTCAGAGGGTTCGTATTTTGTTGGGCCTTCTTCGTCTCGCTCTAGCATTTCCCAAGTTGATCGCACCATCTCGAGCAGTGCTTGTTGTACGTCTTGATCAACTGGAATCGAAAAAAACGTCTGCCCATCGCCATCGTCGATGCCGACACCAAACTCCGTAACCTTCACATCTTCAACAGAAAACTCGAGATTCATTCACTGACCTCCAAGTAAACGGTATCGCTCAGTCGATAAGCAACGATTCGGTCTCCCGAGCTGAAATTGACGCGGCGAGTGATCACAGCATGGCGTGATTTTCCCGAAAGTGGGTTGCTGTCAAGCGGCGGATATACGGTGAAAACGCGGTAATTAAATGCAGCAAAAAATAGATTCATGTAGTGCAGATTGAGGTGCCAGAACAGGAAAACGATGAAAGCCAATGCACCCACGGTTGCTGCCAGGTCTCGCCAGGTTTCAATGGCCTCGGAGTAGAAAGGAAGCAGCATGGCGAATAGATAAACAAGAATATGATCTCGATGATCTTCCGCATGTCCAACTGCAATTTCGCGCTTGTCAGATCGTTTCTTAGCAATCCTTATGCGAATCCAAAGAAAAAGGTTTGGGAGAACGACCATCGCGAGACAAACTGTCGCGAACCAGCGATCGGGAATTAGGCTATTACCTCGGATGGCCCATAGGATGAATAGAGGCGAAATGCTGCTGAGCACCATTAATAGCCTGGAAATCCTCAGCCCTTCCCGATGCGGTTTACCCCGTGTAGTCACGCCATCACCTCTTACTTACACTGCACTTCAGGTCCTTGAGAAAGGCGCCAAACAATGGAGTGATTCGGCACAACGAAGTATTGGCTCGCGGACGATAGGTTGAGCCAAACGCACGTTGGAGCTATGAGAACCGCTTCATCAATATGGGGAGTAACCATGTAGTCACCTAAGCAACGTCGGCTGGCACTTCCGCTTCCGCTAATCGACTTCCCGCTTGTACTCGAAGCCACACCATCAGGCGACCGGCGATCTCGTCTGCCTGGGGAGCATCCAATCCAAAATGTACAAAGGCCCGTTTGCAGGCCACCTTAAGACGCGCCTGAATCCGCGCCCTCTCCGTCCAGTCAAGGCCGGCATTTTGGTCGATAGTCGCAAGCAGTGAGTCGACCAGAAAATTCCCATCAGAATCCTCCTGCCGGGGCGAAACCTTCTCTCCTTTAAGAAAATCAACCAGGCCTTCTCGGTGTAGCTCTAGTCGGCCCGTGTACTTAGAAACGAACACCACCTGCGGTCCGGGTTCCGTAGTGACCCAGGGGATCTCCACGATCTTTGTTGCTTGGGTAGACTCGATGTCGGATATCTCGTCTTCATCCTCCGCTTCGGAAGCTGCGAGATCGGCACTCTTAAGAACTTCGATGTATGCCTCCCGATCGATTCCATAAAGAAGACGGCTGGGCTCCACCCGAAGTTCGATCACCTCCCCGCGCGGTCCCATCGCGACAGAGAACACTACGACGGCCCGATCTCCGTCCTCATCCACCCTCGCCACCACGCTCACAGCTCGGTCGATCCGTTCGTTCAAGTGTGGAAAGCTCTCGTAGGGCTCCCGGGTCGCGCTGAGATCCGGTTCCCGTCCCTCGAGCGCATTGAGCAAGAGACCCACGATTGCATCACCCACCGCGAGGAATGCCCGCGCGTGGTCCGTCCTCACAGCGTCGAGAAAGCCATCCTTCCCGTGCGCGACGGGTCCGGTCTCATTTCGCATATCGGCTAACGCGTCTGCCAGTCGGTTAAAGCCAGATAAAACCTTGTCGAGTTTGCTCGAACCCTTTGTGTTCCGCAGTCCCAGCGGGCCGAGCGCCGCGACGAGTAGTTCAGTCGTTGAGGGCGCCGAAGAGGGCATTGGCTCTCGCAGCTCCCCCATAATCGTTACGCAGACACTCTCGAGGAACGACTTCACGTGCTCGACTAGACCGAACCCCCCTCCTACAAAGCAGCTGGCTAGCGCGTTATAGTGTTGCGCAAGGCTTGGCGCGTCCGGCCACCTTCGCTGGGCGCGTCGGTAGTTCGGGGTGAGTTCGTCGAGCTCAGCCATCACTCAACCCCGGAGAGGAACCGCCCCGCGTCCTCGATGCGCAGCTCGCCCGAGATGAGCTTGGGGAGTAGGGCATCGCGGAGGGAGACGAGTGTGCGGCACTGCACATCGTTTGCAACAGTTCGATCCACCAATCCAGAGAACAATGGGCTCGCAGCAACTAGTAGGTCGTCGCCAGGTACGACGCACAATGCGCTCGTTAGGTGGTGGCGCTGAATATGTCCCATCGTCGTGGCTTTGCCGGCCGCTATCCGCTGAAACTCAGGCAAATGGAACAGAATCGCGTCCAGGTAGAACCACCGCGGGTAATCCTCAGACGTGACCTTGAAAAGGTGCTGGTTCAAAGCAGCGCGACCGCCGCACCAGATCCTGACGAGAAGGCTTCCAGACCACGAAAAGACAATGTCGCCATCGTCGATCACGCACTCAGGTTTCAGTTTTGCTGTCGCCCATTCTCCACTGTCCGCTTGACCACTTCGCAACTGAGCAATCTTGACGACCGGCAGCCGTGCCTCTCCCACCCTGGGGCGGTACTTCTGCAGGGCAAGACCGTTTTGAAAGTGCGCGATCTCATCGAGAGGCTTCACCTCCCACCCTTTCGGAATCCTGCCCAGCTCCGAGTCCTCGAAGGAGTCGGGGAAGAGGTTGGCAAGGGGTTTGGGGAGACCGGGGTCACGGCCTTCGGCTTTGGCGCGGACGGGGTCGAAGCTCACGAACCACGACTTGAAGAGCGCCCGCGTCATCGCCTCCAAGGTCTCGCTCATCCGCCGGTTCAGCTCGATCTTGTCGTCCAACGTGCCGAGGATGCGGGCGATGGCGCGTTGTTCGGCAGGGCTTGGCAAAGTAATGTGCATTCGCCGCTGGTCAGTAAGGCTGACGTATTCCGCCATGTCAGTCTGCCCTGCAACGCCTTTGAACTGGACAAAAAACTCGCGGCCAAACATCCAGTAATAGAGGAAGCGAGAATGGATCAACTCTTTATCACATGATCGCCAAAAGCACAGCTGTGGTGAGTAGACGAAGCGGGGGGTTTCCGGACGAACAAATGCGAAACGGCCGACGGTGCCTTTGGAGGTGAAAACTACATCGCCAGGCTGGCTCACCTTGTTGCCGACACGAGGCAATTCTTCAGCTGGAAAGCAGTCGCCACTCAAAAACTGGAATCCATCGTTGATATTGCCAGCACGAGCGAATGGCAAACCGTCACGAGCCAATTCGCTGATCTTGGCCCTGTACCCATCGCCGACGATGAGCTTTCCTTCGCTAATAAGCTCGCTCACCTCATGGCGGTGCCAGTCAGCGGGCATACCCAAGCTCCTTAAGGTTGGCGGCTATGGCGGCATCCAGCTTTGCTGCCTCGTTCTGCTGCGCGCGCAATGTAGTGATGAGCCGCTGCATTTTCTCCTCGAACGGCTCGCTGTCGTCCTCGACTTCCTCGGCGCCGACGTAGCGGCCCGGCGTGAGCACGTGCCCATGCTCGCGGATGTCCCCCAGCGGCGCGCTCTTGCAGTACCCGGGTATGTCCTCGTACGCGCCCACGCCTTTGTCGCCTCGCCAGGCGTGATAGGTGCCGGTAATCCTCTGGATGTCCTCCTCAGTCAGCTCGCGATGCGTGCGGTCCACCATAGTGCCGAGCTTGCGGGCGTCAAGGAAAAGCGTCTCGCCGCGGCGATCACGGAAGCGACCATTCTTCTTCTCACGCGCGAGGAACCAAAGGCAGACGGGGATTTGCGTCGAGTAGAAGAGCTGGCCGGGCAGAGCGACCATGCAGTCCACAAGGTCTGCCTCGATGATGGTCTTGCGGATCTCACCCTCACCGGACTGGTTGGACGACATTGATCCGTTGGCGAGCACGAACCCGGCAATGCCGTTGGGCGCCAGGTGGTGAAGGAAGTGCTGTACCCAAGCGAAGTTGGCATTTCCCGCTGGCGGGGTGCCGTAGGCCCAGCGCTTGTCGTCCTTCAGCAGCTCACCGCGCCAGTCACTGCTATTGAACGGCGGGTTGGCTAGGACGTAGTCGGCTTTCAGGTCCGGGTGCAGATCGTTATGAAAGGTGTCGCCATGCGCGATTTGTGCGTCAATCCCTCGAATCGCAAGATTCATTTTCGCCAGGCGCCAAGTGGTGTAGTTGGACTCCTGACCAAAGATTGAGATGTCACCCAAGCGCCCCGAGTGGGCTTCGATAAACCGCTCGCTCTGCACGAACATGCCGCCCGATCCGCAGCACGGGTCGTAAACACGGCCTTTGTAAGGTGCCAGCATCTCCACCAGGACGCGCACGACGTGGGTTGGTGTGTAGAACTGCCCGCCTTTCTTGCCCTCTGCGCTGGCGAACTGTGAGAGAAAATATTCGTAGACTCGACCCAGCGTGTCCTTGGCGCGTTCGGCGGGATCGCCTAGCGCGATGTCGCTGACCAGGTTGATGAGTTGCCCCAGGCGCTCCTTGTCGAGGCCCGGACGGGCGTACTCCTTTGGCAATACGCCTTTCAGCGACGGGTTGTCCCCTTCGATGGCGGCCATCGCTTCATCCACGATTTTACCGATCGTCGGCTGCGGGGCATTAGCTTTGAGGTGCGCCCAACGTGCTTCCTTCGGCACCCAGAAGATGCTGACGGCTCGATACTCGTCGGGATCCTCGGGGTCTGCACCCTCTGCACGCTGCGCGTCAAGTTCGGCGTGCTTGGCTTCAAAGGCGTCCGAAATGTATTTGAGGAAGATCAGACCGAGAACAACATGCTTGTACTCGGCTGCGTCCATGTTGTTCCGAAGCGCATCGGCTGCTGCCCACAGTTTTGCTTCGAATCCGATGGTGCCGGTGCTGGACGACTTCTTAGCTATGGCTTTCTTCTTTCTGGGCATCTCGATTATTGGCTCGCTGTTCATCAAAGTTGGCCGGTCATTTTAGCCAACGTTCCGGAAACCGGAGTTATCGGCACATTTGCCGCATTGGGTAGTAGAAATCTTGATCGCTGACCGGGCAGCCATCTTCAATAGCTTCACGCCGGAATCGGCAGTAACTTTTCCGCCAAGTGCTCTCGTATGGAACATCCGCCGCCGCCAAGTCACGCTCTATTTCCAAAGCCTTGCCCACCGGGAACTTGCATTCAGCGGGCAGGCCGGGAGGTGGTGGTTTGCCTGTCAGACGGAGGTTGGGTTTTTCTGGGGGCTTCGACTGGGCGAGCTGTCGGTTTGAGCGGCTGTTGCCCGCCTGGTTCTGTGGGCTCTGGTACGCGGCGTTGCCGTACTGCGCCTGGCCCGGATTGATGGGGACAGGCTGGGCGTAGGACATGCGGTTGGCGAGGTCGGCGCCTTCGCAGGTGGCGGCGTTGGTGTAGTACTCGCCCATTTCCGGGTCGTGGCAGCGCAGGATGGTGCGGGTTCGGGGGGCTGCGGGTTGGGGTTTGGGCCGGGTGGATCCCGGATCGCCGCTGCGCGGCGTCCGGGATGACGGGTATTGGGGGTGTTGCGGCGTCCGGGATGACAGGTGCTGTGTGTACTGCGACGTCCCGGATGATGGGTATTGGGGGTGTTGCGGCGGCCGGGATGACGGGTGTTGTGTGTACTGCGAGGTCCCGGATGACGGGTATTGGGTGTACTGCAGCGTCCCGGATGACGGGTGTTGGGGGTATTGCGGCGTTTGGGATGCCGGGTTGTTCAGGGGGGTTGGGGTGCCTTTATTTGTTGGGTTTGAGTTTTTGGGGGGCACGGCTGCGCTGGTGGCTTTTTCGCCGGCCACGGGCTTGGCCGGGCGGATGACACCTGCATAGTAGGTGCCGCCGAACAGGGCGGCTGTGATGAGGATGGCGAACACGAGCGCGGCTGTATTGTTTTGCATGACCCCTTTTGGCCGCATTCCCTTGCGGCGCAATTCATTCTATCTAGTCTATTGGTAGTGCGGCTTCGAAGCAATATCTCTCACCTGCGGGCGAAATCAGTTGAGCAACGTCACATTGCGCAACAAGTCGAGTGTCGGGTTCTTCCAGGCTGAGGCCGGGAAGCACTACACGAAGTACCAGCAGTTGATCAGGGATTTACTAGGCGCCTACACCCACACGCACAGCAGGCAGAATCGGCGACGGTGAACGGAACGGGGTGTACAGGCCACTTATGCCGGGACTGGATTGCCGGGCGGCTTTTGCTTCTGATCATCCTCGGCTGGTCGTTTAGTCCGAGCGGCTGTTGCCGGCGTCCTGCTCGGGGGTGGTGTAGTTCTGGCCGCTGTAGGTGTTCTCCGCGGAGTGGGTCACCAGTGGCTCGGCGATGGTGATGCGGTTGTGTGGATCGGCGGCGGCGCAGGTGGGGGCGTTGGTGTAGAAGTCGCCGATTTCGGGGTCGTGGCAGCGGAGGATGGTTTCGGGGTTGGGGGTGGTGCGGGGTGATGGGCTGGTGGATTCCGGATCGCCGCTTTGCGGCGTCCGGAATGACGGGTTGGTGGTTGGCGGTGCCTGCGATGATGGGTTGGTGGTTGGCGGCGCCTGCGATGACGGGTTGGTAGTTGGCGTCGTTTGGGATGATGTCGAGCCGGGTTTGAGGGTGGTCCAGGTGGCTTCGGCCGGGTCGTGCGGTGTGGGGGCGCGCTCGTTGGCGACGTACCAGGTGCCGGCCAGCAGGGCCGCAGTGAGCAGGACGGCGCTCAGGAGGGTCAGTTGCTGGCGGCGGTCCGGTTTCTTGCGGCGCAGTCTGTAGGTGCGGATCAGCGGCATGGTGATTTCGCCTGGGTGTCTGGGGTTCAGGGTAATCCCTGGGAGCGGAAGTTTCCATTCGCGGCCGGGATTCTCAGCCACTGCGCCATTTGCGCCAATTCCCCGGCCAATAATTGGGGTCAGAGTAAAAATTTAGATCAAATTTTTACTCTGACCCCAATTATTTCTGCTGGCCGATGTCGTGGCGAGCCGGGATCTCGATGACGACATCGTTCGCGAGGGCATCGTGGCCTAGGCGCGTATTCTCCTCCAGTTTGTCCAGCCCACCAGGCCGAGCCCGATGGCTAGCGACAGAATCGAGGGCGGCAGGGTGCTGGCGCTCAAGGTGGTCAGCGATACCGTGAGCGCGATGGCGCCGGCCGTGAGCAGGAGCCAGGGGGTGGCGGCCGGGCTGTTCGAGCTCAGGGCGGAGAGCCGTTCCGCGTTGTCACTCTGGCCCAAACTCTGGCCCGAGCCGTGGTCCAATCTCTGGCCCGAGCTATCGCACTCAGCCCGCATCGCGTTGCGGACCCACAGCAGGGCGATGCCGGCCCAGATGGCGAGGGTGGCCAGCAGGCTGAGCCACAGGCCGGCGAAGCCGGCGGTGGGGTGCACGTAGCGCAGGCGGAAGCGGGCGTCCTCGGGGGACTGGTTGGCGTAGAGCTTGGCGAAGCGGTAGCGGATGCCCTGGGTGGGCAGTTCGATGTGCAGGGGCTCGCCGGTGATGACGCTTTTCAGGGCGCCGTCAACGGCGCCGCGCAGCAGTTCGGCCGAGGCGTCGCGCAGGGTGGCGGCGACGCCGGCGGTGATCAGGTCCATGTTGGTCTTCGGTGCCGCGTAGCGCGGGTCGGCCGGCACGTACACGTCCCAACTGGTGCGGGTGACGATCATGTCCGGGCGCGGCAGGCGGCCTTCCAGCGCGCCGAAGGCGTGCATGCCCTCGCCGCGGGTGGCGTAGACCAGTTCCACCGGGAAGGGGGTGGATGAGTTGATCATGCGAATCAGCACGTCGGTGGAGGCGTCGCCGTTGGGCCGTTGCGTGACGTTGGTCTTGCCGCGGGTCACATCTCTCTCGCTCGCTGGCATGTCAGGGCTGGCCGGCATGCCGGGATGCGTGCCCGGTGCGGCGCCGGAATCCCTGGCGTAGGCCGGCTTTTCGGCTTCGCCGTTGACGAATACCGACCACACTTCCGAGCCGGGCGGCAGGGCCAGGCGCAGGAACTGGCGGCGGGCGTTGCGCACTTCGAAGCGCACCCGGGTCACGGCCAGGCCGTCGGCGGTGTACAGGGTCTGGTAGTGGGCGCTGTCGATGGCGGCCACCTGCACGTCGATCTCGCGGTGGCGGGTGATGCGCAGCCGCAGGTCGATGGGGGTGTCGGTGCGCACGTAGCGGTAGGCCAGCAGGATGGGGTTGGTGGTTTTCAGCACCAGTTGGCGCGGCAGTTCGGCGATGTCCAGGGTGGAGAGCTGGGTGGTGGTGGCCGGCTGCACTTCCAGCGCGGCCAGGGCTTCGATGGCGATGCGGCCCTGCACCACGTCGGCGCCCTCCACGTCCACGCGCGGCACGGCCACCGGGGCGGTGTCGGCCTCGGCGGCGCCGTCGATCAGGATGCGCTCGTAGTTCAGTTCGATGCGGAAGCGGCCGTCCATCTCGCGGGTGAATTCGATGTCGACGGCCTGGCGGCCGTTGTCCTGCGTCACCGCGTGGTTGCGGATCGACGGACCGCTCACGCCCAGGATGTTGAGGTCGGCCGGCAGCCACAGGCGCAGTTCGCGCAGCACGCCGGATTTCACGTCGTTGTCGATGGCCACCTGGCCCTTGAGGGTGACCTCGCCAATGGAGACCAGGGTGTCGACCTGGGCGTTGAACTTGCCCTGGCGGCGCTCGGGGGTGACCGTCGCGACGCTGAGCCGGGCCCGGTCGCTGTGGTATTTGAAGGTGTGCGAAACGGTCTGCGCCAGGCGGTTGCGGAAGAACCCCGGGAGCTGGTTCTCGCCCACTTCCGACATGTCCGGGTGCGCGGCCGGGGCCAGCGCCAGATCGGTGTTCGCCAGCAGGGCGATCATGCCTTTCTGGCGGGTCACGCCCAGCGCGCGCAGCAACGGAGCGGTGATAGGGGGTGATGCGGGTGGGGCGCCGGGGGTCGCGCCGGGCGGCGTTGCCGGCTCCTCGCTGGCGGCCTGCGGCGCGGTCCTTGCGCGGTCTTCCAGCAACTGCTCGTAGGTCACGTCGAGCACGAACTCACCGCTGACGTCGCGGTTGAGGAACACCCGGATACGGTTCTGGCCGGAACTTGCGGATTCCTGTTCGACGGGTTCCACGATCCAGTCGGCGATCGCGTCGCTGGCCGTGGTCACCCGGTTCACCTGGGCCGCCGCCGGCAGCGTGAAGGCCAGTTCGCGCGTCGCGCCACGGGTGATTTCGTAGCGGATGGCGGCCTGGCCGTACAGCACGCCCTCGGCGGCGTGCAGGGCCTGGTAGACCACCGCGTTGGCGCGGCGCTCGACGTCCACGTCGGCCGGGATGGCTTCCATCCAGCTCAGCGCCAGGCGCCGGCTCATCGGCACGTGGAAGGTGGCGTGGGTGACGCCATCCTCGTGGCGGGTGACCACGCTGGCGGCGATACGCTGGCCGGGTGCCGGCTCAATCGGCAGGCCCATGTCCGGCGGCGTGCCGCCCGGGCGGATAAGTTCGGGATGGCCGGTGGGCGGGGTGGCGATGGCGCCCGCCGCGGTGCTGGCCAGCGCCTGCACCACCTTGTCGCCGGGCAGGCTGAGTTCAAAGCGCGACACCGGCACGTCGGGGATGTCGAAGCCGCTGGTGGGCACGCCGTCAGGGGCGATGACGGCGCTGAGGAAACGCAGCGTAATGCGATGGCGGCCGGCGCCGGCAATGCGCACGGCAAAGCGGTGCTGGCCGTCGAAACGGTCGTCGAACACCGAGGCCGGGGCGCCGTCGACGTCCACGCCGATCAGGGTGGTGGCGGCCGCGACCAGCGGCACGGTGACTTCGCCGTCGATCAGCACCTCGGCATCGATGTCGGCCTGCCAGGTGATGGCGCCGCTGGTGGTGCCGCTGTTGCTGCCGTGGCTGATGCCGCTGGCGCCGCCCGTGCCCGACCCGCCCGCCGATCTGGCACCGGAACCCGATCCGGTTCCACCGCTGATCGGCCGCATCAGGGCCGGCTGCCATTCGCCGCGATACTCGGCGCGGCTGAGCACGTAGGGGCGTTCGATGGCGGTGCGCCAGGAAATCATCACCGCCGGGCTGGTCGGCAGGGTGCCGGTGGCCACGGTGTGGCCGCCGCGTTCGCTGAGTGCGAGGTTGGCCGAGGGCGCGACGGCGAGGTCGATGCCGGTTGCCGGCACTTTCAGGGTGAAACGGCTGGCCGCGGCCGGCGGCACCGGCAGGCTGGCCACCCAGGCGCGCTCGCCGGCGCGGGCGTCGGCATGGTAGGTGAGGCGCAGGCGGGCCCGGCTGCGGCCTTCGGCCAGCCAGAACAGACCTTCGGGGCGCTGCACCAGTTGCACCGGCTGGCCGTCGACGGTGGCGGCGCCCAGCGCGGCGCCGGGGCCGAGTACCGGCACCAGGGTCCAGTCGTCGGCGAAGGTTTCGATCTGGAGGTCGGCGGTGACGGTGGCGGCGATGCGCTGATCGCGGCGTACGAACACGATGTCCAGTACTGCCTGGCCGACCGCGTAGCTCGACGGCGAGGGCAATGGCTGGGTGGCGGCCAGTTGCAGCAGGCGCTGGTAGTCGTCCAGTGGCAGCGTGACCTGGCCGCCGGCGGTGTCGCCCGCTGGCGGGACGGTGGCTTCGGTGGCATGGGCCGGAACGGCCAGCAACAGCATGGTAAGCAGCAGTGCGGTGAGCAGCAGGCGGGCCAGCAGCAGGGGCTGCGCGAAGGGTCTTGCGGCCGTGCGGGTCGGGAACGGAAAAGGGCGGCTGTTCGAGCCACGCGGGCGGCGGGGTGAATCGGTCATTTCAGTGACTCCTTGGCGCATGTCGTGTACCGGCAGCGATCAGGCGCGGTGTTCTGGCGGGATCTCCGCGTGTGTCGGTCGCTGGGGTTCATGCGGTTTGTCTGCCTTGCTTACTAAAGGCTTACACCGCTCGCCGGGGATAGTTTCAAAAGGGCATCGAATCGGAATCGCGGGCCGCCACCCGAAGCACCTGGGTTGCAGCAAGCGCTGTCCGGAATTCGCGCCAGGCATGTTTTTCCAGGGCGGGACAGCGAACTGCGTAGAGCGGGGATCAATGGCCGTTTTTCGGGGCTCCTCTCAATGGGTCGACGGCCCCGGCCCGGGGATTACCGCAATGCGAATGGCGGGGAGGACCACGATGGGTACGGAGCGGTATTGCACCGGTTCGCGGTCGATCGTGGTTTGCATCGCCGCACTCATCGCCCACTACACGGCCGCACAGGCCTGCGGCACTCGTGTGGATTCGTCAGTGCCAGTCTTCCGGCTGGCCGTGCTGTTTGGCCCAGGCGGCCAGGCGCAGGGAGTCGGCCACCAGGTCCGGCCGGGCGCTCGCCTGCGGGGATTCCAGCACGGCGATGTAGCGCTGCAGCAGGGCCTGGTCGGCTTCGAGGTCCGGGTCGTCGGCCCAGGCCGGCAGGTCGCGGCGGGCCTGCTCGAGGGTGGCGTCGAGGTCGCGCAGCAGCGCGGCGGCGCGGGCGAAGTGACCTTGGCCCACGGCATCGGCCGCGGCTTCGGTTACTTCGGAAAAGTGCCAGGCCAGCAGGTTTTTCAGCACGGTCCGTTCGGCCGGGCCGCGTTCCACCGGCTGGCCGGCGGACGCCTCCACGGCCGGCAGGTCGAGCGTGGCGCTGAGCGCGCCGTTGCGGCGGTAGACGAGGTCTTTGTAACGCAGGCTGACTTCGGCCACCGGACCGGGCTGCTCGGCCACGAGGTCCAGCAGCACGGTGGCACTGTCGCCGGCGTGGATGGCGGGGATGACGATCTGGATGCCGTCCTCGTCGTCGCCGCGGTCGGCCTGGATGCCCAGCTCGGCGGCCAGGCGGCGGTCGAGGGCGTTTTCGATGTCGCGCACGCGTTGGGCCTGTGGCGCGTCGAGGCGGTGCGAGCCGATCACGTCGACCAGCTTCACGCCGGGCGCCAGGCGGATGGACAATCGCGCGGCGCGGGCGACGGCGCGGCTGGCGGCGTGCAGTTCGTCCTGCACCAGGCGTTTGGCTTCGGGCGGGTCGTCCAGCACGCGGCGGCTGCCGAGGCCGGCCAGTACCAGTTGTTCGGACTGTGCCGCCGACGCCGCGCCCAGCGGCACCACGCTGGTGGTGATGCCGTCTTCGGCGAGGTCGTGGGCTGTGGCCACCAGGGCGTCGAAGCCGGGCAGTTCGCGGGCGGTGATCAGCACGATGGCGCGGGTGCCCAGGGGGGCGTCGGCGCTGCTATCCCCTTCGACGAGGTCGGCGGCCTGCTGGTAGGCCGTGGCCAGGTCGAGCGCGGGCAGCCGGCGGGTGCCCGGCGGGCCTTCGGTCCCTGGCAGGGCGTCGGCGGCGTTAGAGGCGGCCGCGCCGGCGATGTGGTCGCGCGCCAGTTGCAACGGGCCGTGGTGGAAGGCTTCAGGTTCGATGACCAGCCCGGAGCCGTCCGCGCCGGTCAGCACCAGGCCGAAACGGTCGCCGGCCTGGCGGCTTTCCAGCAGTGCGTCGACGAGGGCACGGGCGCCGATGCGGGCGGCATCGCCGGCGCTGGGCGGCAGGTCGATCAGCACCGCCAGGTTCATCGCCGGGCGCTGGCCGCGACGATGCTCGATGCCCTGCAGGCCCACCTGCAGACGCAGCCGGGTGGCCTGACCGGCGCCATCGGCGGCGACGCGGATGCCGGGCGCGTCGCTCATCAGGCTGAGCGACAGCGCATGGTTGTCGGGGGCGTCGAAGGGTTGCAGCACCGGGCGCACCGCGCGCTCCAGTTCATCGGCGCCGGGCAGGCCGGCCCGGTCGACCTGCGCCAGGCGTGCATTGAGCAAACGGATGGCCGGGTCGCCGGGCACGTGGGTGTTGGCCCAGTAGCCGGTGGCCGGCTGGAACCGCAGTCCGTCCGTCACGTCGTAATGGCTCAGGAAGTCGAAGCTGCGCACGGCGGTCTCCTCGCCGGGAAACACGTTGGCGCGGACCAGGCCGGAGTCGTCTCCTTCCGGTGACACGGCACGTTGTTGTTCTGCCAACCGAGCTGGCGCTGCGGTCGATGACGCCGTGGTCGGTTCCGCTGCGCTGCTCCGTGCGCCGGTTACAGCGATGTCGTCCACCTTGTCGCTCGACCGAGGACGGGCTGCGGCCCCTGGTTCGGCAGGGGCGAGCTGACCATCGCGGTCGGTTCGCGGATCCGCGCCTGCCACTCCGGCGCGCTCGTTCTTGTGCCGGTTGCGGTCATCGCGTGCGTAGGCGCCCGCTTCGGTCACGCTTTCCTCGCTCATCAGCGGCTCGGGTGGTGGCGCGGGCGGCGGCGCGGATGACGCTGCCGCCACATCGCCCTCGAACCTGCCGCTCTCGATGGACGCCGGGCTGTCGCGCATCACGATGGGCTCGTCGACCGCCTTCTCCTTCACCTGGCGCTGTTCGCGGGCGACTTCCAGATCAGGCCGCAGGTCGTGGTAGGTGGGCGGGCTGTTCGGCGCCGGGGGCTTTTGCGGTGCCCGCTGGCGTTTCATCATCGTGTTGGCCTCCTGCTCCAGTTCGGAAGGCCGGTAAGCAAACGATTCCGCGGCCTCATCTTCGGGGCCTGCCATGACTGGCGCAGGGCGGTCGGACGCCGCCTGGTTATGGCCGAATTTGCGTTCCTGGAACCGGTCGGCCGCGGCCTGCTCCGCGGCCGCGCGCCGCGACACTGCGCCTTCGGTGGCGATACTCCGCGCGACGTTATCGCCCAGTTCCGGTGCGGACGATTGCACCTCGGATGGAGTGTCGGATTTGGCGGGCGATCGAGCCGCCGTGGAGAATCCATTGAGCTCCTGGCTGGCGCTCGGCAGTGGCACGCGGGGGGCCTCGCGCAGCAGCAGTTCGCGCGACAGTCCGACGGCGGCCAGCAGGATGGCGGCGGTGGCCAGCGACGGCGCCAGGTAGCGGCGCCGCGTCGGGCGCGCCGGATTCGGGGCGGCCGGATCGGCGGCATCCGCCGGGCGTGCGGCCACGGTCTCGCGCACCCGTTCGACCAGTGCTTCGTCCGGGGTGTGCTCGGGCAGTTCTTCGAGCAGTTCCGGCACGGCATTCCAGGCCGACAGCAGGCGCTGGCAGGCCGCGCAGCCGTCGACGTGCGCCGCCAGTTCGGGGTGCGCGTCGCGGTCGAAGCGGCCGTGTTCGACGAGCCGGTCCTTGAGTTGATCACAGGGGGTGTGCGGGGCGTTCATGCGGACTCTCCGGTCTCTCCGCCCGATTCGCCGGCGGCGGGGGTGATGGCGGTCGTGGGCTGGTCACGTTCGGCCAGGGCTTCGGCCAGGGCCAGGCGGGCGCGGCGGAGATGGGTCTTGACGGTATTTTCGGGCAGTTGCAGCGCGGCGGCGATCTCCTTCATACGCAAGCCTTTGACGGTGGCGAAGACCAGCACGTCGCGCTGCGGCCGCGGCAACTCGCCGATGCGTTGTTCCAGCCAGGCGGCCGTGGCCTGCCGTTCGGCCCGGGCTTCAGGGCTTTCGGCTGCTTCGCCGTGCGGCAGCAGCGGGGCCGGGAGCGGTGCGGAATCGAAAAGGGACGATCCCGGTCGTTCGGGGCCAGAAGTCGCAGACTCGGAAGAAGCGGGCCGGAATTGATCGGCATCGGCAGAGGCCGCCTCGGCAGGGCCGGATGTCGACCGGCGTGGTGAGCGCGCGGGCGGGCTGGCCTGTCGCTCGGCGGTCGCGGTTGTTCCGGTGCCGCCAGTGACGCTGGCGGTGTGTGCGATGGCGCCGGCCTCCAGGCGGTTCATCGCGTGGCGGTGGCGGCCGCTGTCACGGCGGTGGTTGCGCACCGTGTTGAGCACGATGCTCACCAACCAGGGTTTGAGCGGCTCGCCGGGGCGGTAGCTGGCGGCGGCCAGGTGGATTTTCAGGAACACGTCCTGAAACACATCGTCGCGGTGCTGCGGCGGCACGCCCCAGCGCACCAGCAAGGTCAGCACCAGGGTGCGATAGGCCGCCAGCAGTTCGTCGAACGCGCCGGCCTCGCCGCGTGCATGGCGGGGTAGCCAGTTGCGTTCCTTGAGGTCGACGATCCCCGATGACGGGGGGCTCGCCGAGGGTGTGTCGGCCGCGGGCTTCATGGGGTCCGGCTGCGGTCCCTTCGTGGTTGCTTACTTAATGCTTACACCATTGTGAGCGGAAAGTTTCAGATATTTGGGGTCGGAGAGAGTTTTTCTCTTTCGCGGGTGGAGTGAAGGTGAAAGAGCAATGAGAGGAATGGGGTCGGAGTCAATTTTCGGAATTGGTGTCCGAATGGGGGCGCTGGGGAGGGCCGATCTCCTTCGATTCCAGTGCGGGTGAGAAAATTGACTCAGACCCCGGTCGTCCTCGGGAGAAAAGTTGGGGTGCTCAGGGGTCGAGGCCGGCGCGGCAGAGCATGTAGGGGCGCTGGCAGGGGGTCATGCAGGCCATCATGCGGCTGGACATTTTCATCATGGCCTTGTCGTCGCCCTGTTGCTTGAGCTGCTCGGCGCGTTCGTCGAAGGCAGCCAGTTCCTCGCAGGTGCATTCGCAAGGCGCGCCCGCATCCAGGGTTCCCCCGCTGCCGGCCGAACTGCTCGCGCCACCGGAACCGGCGCCGGCCGCCGCACCCGCATCACCCGGTCCGCCACCGCCCGCCCCGGTGTCGCCGCCCTCGCCGGGCTGGCCCCAGGCCCCCGACAGCACCATGGGCACCCGGCGGGCGTGGCGGGCGATCATCACTTCCATGCCGGGGGTGACGAGGTCGGCCGGTGCCGAGCCCGGATCGTAGCGCCAACCGAAGGGCAGTCGCAGTCGGGCCTGCACCCGGTCGACCACCGGAAAACGGCCGTCCGCCGGGGGCGGCATGGTCATCTTGCACAGTTCGGCGTCGATATCGATCCACAGGTGGTCGCGGTCGAAACGCACGATTTCGCCGACCACGCCATCGCGGTGCCGCTCGCACAGCATCGAGGCCACCATTTCCGCCGAACCCTTGCTCTGCGGGGCGGTCACCGACCCTTTGAACGGCCCGGTATAGCCGCGCGCCGGCGGCTCACCCATCCAGCTCACGCCGTATTGCCCCTCGCCGCCGGCCAGCGGAATGCCGAAGTTCAACAGCATCATGGCCGGCGTGGGCGACTCGGTGATGCCGTACTGGGCCTCGTCGGTGAATCCGGCCATCGGGTTGCCCATGCCCTTGAAGGCGCTGTAGGGCGGGTCGTAGGCGCGGCCGTCGCGGGACTCGGTATCGGCGATGCCCACCCGCACCACCAGCGGCGCATCATCGGGGAACGGGCGGGTGCGCCGGGCATCGACGGCGACGTTGCTGATGGCCATCAGGCGGCGGCCCCGGCCGGTGAACGGCACGTCGAATTCGTCCCAGCGCTTGGTGTAGGTGAGCGGTTGCGCGCCACTGCTGAGAAAGGGTTTTTCGTGGGTGCAGGTCCACAGGGGCTCGGCGTAATGGGGGCGCACCGCGTTGTAGCAGTTCATCTCCGCGCCATCCATGTCCTGGTGGATCAGGCCCAGGTTGACCTGGTCGATCAGACGCAGCGAGGCGTGTTCGGCCTCGATGTACAGCTCGAACGGGCCTTCGAAACCAGCCCAGCGGATGTCGAGACAGCTGGCCGAGAACCGCGCCAGGGTGAAGCGTACCTCGGTGGGGCCTGGATCGGTCGGCTGCAGCCACACGGTCTGGCATGAACCGAGAATCCGTTGTGCCCAGTACAGCCGCCACTCCGCTTCGGTGCCGGGGCGCTGCCGGTCTTCGGGCTGTCCGGTATCGGTGTCGAACTCGATTACCCGGCCCGGTCCAAAGCCCGGGATTTCATCGAACGAAAAGCGCGAACCGATCTGGCCGGCGAACTCGGCGACAAAATGCGGATAAAGGGTGTAGAGACCGTCCAATCGGGGATCCCAGCTGCGCAGGGCGCCATCGATCCACTCGGCCAGCGACGGCCAGTCGCCATGTGCCAGCGGCCGGCGCAGCAGGTGGTCGACGAAAGTGATGCCGTAGCGATCCAGCAGGTTGAACCAGAATGAACCGGCCGTGTAGGCCGCCAGCCGACGCTCATCGGCGGTGGCACGACTGAGGTCGAGGAAGGAACGGTCGTAGCGCCGCACGCCGACGACGCTCTCGTCGATGTAGCCGGTGGCGCCGTTGAACCGCACCAGTTCGGCGATCTCTTCGCCGGCGCTGTCCTGGTATTGAACGGTGCGGCTGTATTCGCGGTAGTACTTCGGCCAGCGGCGCTGCGCCAGCATCGCGGCGATGGCCTCGGCGGTGCCTTCGGTGACAGACTGGTAGTCGTTGGTGTTCGCCGCACAGCCATTCAGGGCGGTGTCGCTGGCGGGATAGCTGGCCTGGATGGCATGGAACAGTTCATGCGCCAGCACCTGGTAGAGATAGGCCTCCCGCGAGGACGTCAGAGGCACGAAGGAATCCGCCGATATGCCGAACCAGTTGCCGGTGGCGATGCCGACGTCGCCACAGTTCGTCACGCTGTGATACACGCCCTCGTTGCCGTCCAGCGACGCTTCCCGGCTTTTGTCCACCAACTGCACCCGGTAGAACTCATTGCCCGCGTCGTCGCGGTAAACCGGCAGGTTGGGGGGTTCGTAAGCTTCCGCCTGCAGGGCTTCGGCGATCTCCGCCAGGTAGTTCTCGAACACCATCGCCAGCGCGTCGTAGGCCCGCTGGCGGTTGCCGAACACGTCCAGCGGATCGTCATCCGCACCGGCCGGCGGCATGGTGCTGCGGCCACGGTCGGAGCGCACCGGTGCCTGCGGATGGGGGGTGTCGGTGCCGGCCCGGGGCGGAGCGAAGTCGACCTGGAAGCGGGTGGTTGGCCAGGCTGCCCAGGCGTCGGCCGCGAACACGAGCAGGGCCGCGAACAGGGCTGCGAGCCGGCATGAAAATGTCAGTGGCCGGGACGGGCGCATGGCGCAGAACCCTGGGTGTTCGAAGCAACGGGTGTGATGGCGTGGGCGTTCGTTCTGGTTCAATTCATCCATCCTGGATTCACAGGCCCGGAACCGGCCGGGCGGGCGATTCGACTTCACAAACCATAGCGCTTTTCTTAAGCTGCCGTCATGAACCCGTCAACGTTCGATCACGCTTCTCACCCACAACCCGCTCCCTCATCCGGCCCGGCGTCCGCGCTGACACCCGCCCAAACAGCGGCCGAACGAAGCACCCGGACCCGCTCCGGACGCATTCTGTCGGCCTTGATGGCCTGCCTGACGCCGGCCATCGCCGCTGCCAGCGCGGGACTGCACATACCGCCCGACACCAACAGCCGGGTGCTGCTGCTCAATGCCCGCCCGGCCGGCGACACGACCCGGGTGCTGTACGCGACCTATCCCGATCGCGGTGACGCGCGTTTCGGCGAGCGCTGCGCGGTCGCCGCCCACGTGGCGACGGTTCCGCCGGCGCTGGAGCCGGTTGCCGCGGAAACGGTGAGCACGAACCTGTGCGACATGCTCGGCCTGAGCGGCACGCTGCTGGCCAACGGCGAGGCGGTGCTGGTGAACGCCGACGGCATCGGCCGCTGGCGCGACGGGGGGTCACCGGAATGGCTGAATTTCTCCGCGCTTCCGGCATTGCGCGGCGTGGAGGTGGATCCCGCCAACGCCGGGCACCGGATCGACATTAACCGGAACGGCGAACTGCTCGTGGCCTGGGTGGATTATTCCGGCGCGGGCGGCCGCGATGCCGATACCACGGTGCGCGCGGTGCGCACGGCTTCGGTGGCCGGCCTGCCCGGCCCGGAATCGTGGCGCGCCGAGTCGAGCCAGCCCGGCATCCGGCTCAGCCTGCTGGGCGCCTGGATCGGGGAGGCGGGTGGCGCGCTGACCCACATCAACCAGGCCCCCAACGACGGCAGCAGTATCGCGCTCAATGAGGCCCTGGTACCGTTCGACGCCGGTGGCCAGGCCGGCGAACCCATCGTGATCGCGGCCGACCGGCAGCCCACCCTGGAGCAGCAGACGGCGGTCGGGGGCGACCTGCAGAAACTGCAGGCGCTGCTCAAGGATTCCTATTCGGAATCCATCCGCCAACTCACCACCCGGGCCCGGGCCGGCGGCGGCTTCGACGTGTTGTTCGATCGCAGCAGCGGCAAGGATTCGCACGAAGGGCATTTTCTGCTGCGTATCGGGCCCGACGGAGCGGTGACCGCCGAGCACAACCTGACGGCCGCCATCGTTCCGCACGGCCTCGACGACTGGAAGGATTTCCGCATCGATCGCGACGCACTGATCCTGCTGTCACGCGTTTCGGCCACCCAGGCCGGCATCACGGGCCGGCGCAGCCAGTATCCGCAGAACGTGGTGAGCTGGATACCGCTGGCGGGGGGTGCGCCGGTCAGCCGCCTGCTGCCGCTGAATCGGCAGTACCTGCAGGCCGTCATGGCCGCCCGCGACGAAGAACTGCAGAACCTGGCTGACCGTCCGGGCGGCCCGCCGCTGGCGCTGAGCGTACTGAACGGGCAGCCGCTGGCGATTTCGGAAACCTATCGGTCGCGGCGGTTCGCGCTGCAGTTCGACACGGCTGCGGACGACCTGCCGCAATACACCGAAGCGTACGACGACTTGCAGGCCAAACAGGCCAAAGCGCAGGCGCGAGCGGCACGCAAGGCCGACCGTGAGGCGCGCTCGGAGGCCATGAACGCCAAACTGGCGGAAGCCTCGGGCATGTCCCCGGAAGAGTTCGCGCAGCTCAGCAATCGGGAGCGCAAGGAACAAATGCTGCGGCACGGCGACATGGACGCCATCATGGCCGCCGCGATGGAGCAGATGGCCGCGGTGCAGCAGGCCATGGGGGCCAACGGCCAGGCGGCAGCCGGCATGTCGCCGGAAGCCGCTGCCGCGATGCAGCAGGCCATGGCGGCGATGGCGCAGGGGATGGCTCCCGGCATGGCCGGAAATGCCGCCGCATCCGGAAATGCCGTGGCGGGCACCGCCACCGCGACGCCCGGTGCGAACACGGCCGGCACGGCGGCAGCCGACGAAAACCGGCTCGAGGTGGGCGCCAATGGCCGGGCGTTCATCGAATACGACAGCCCGGATGGCCAGCCGCTCACCCTGCTGATCGAGGATCGCAACGACAACCGCGAGTTGCTGCGGCGGCTTTATGCCGACGGTTCCATTTATGAGAACATCGACTTCAATACGTTTGGCGTGCCGCTGGAGCGCATCGCCGTAAAATACGTCGACGCCTCGGGCGCCACGTTGCGGGATCTCACACCGCACCGCGCCGGGCGCTGAAGCGCGCGGCCGTCAGCGCGTCGTCATCGGACCATCTACGGACCATCCAGGAACCATCAACGGGGCGCTCCGGCCATCTTTTCGGCCCGCGTTCCCGGCCCAATCCAACTGATACACAAGGAGCAATTCCATGTGCCGCTGGCTCGCCTACTCCGGACCGCCCATCTACCTCGAAGAGCTGATCGTCAAACCCAGCCGCAGCCTGCTGGTACAGAGCCGGTTCGCGCGTGAGAATTACGTCTGGGACATCGAAGGCCTGCCGGACGGGGCGTTTCCGACCAATGGCGACGGGTTCGGCATCGGCTGGTATTCGGATCGTTCGCTGCCCGGCGTGTACCGCGATCTGCGCCCGGCCTGGTCGGACGAGAACCTGCTGAACCTGGCCGGCCACCTGCGCTCGCACCTGTTCATGGCGCACCTGCGCGCCGCGTATCACGGCATTGTGCAACGCACCAACAGTCACCCGTTCGCGTACCGCAACTGGCTGTTCCAGCACAACGGCGAGATCACCGATTTCGAGCTGATCAAACGCGAGCTGTGTCTGCGCATCCGGCCCGACCTGTTCCCATTGATCCGGGGCACCACCGACTCGGAAGTGGCGTTCTATCTGGCGGTATCGCGGGGCCTGGAAGACGACCCGAAAGGCGCCATCGAGGCCATGATCGGGGAAATTGAGGAGGTGCGGGTCGCGGCCGGCATCGCAGGCCCCTTGCGCTTTACCTGTGCGCTGACCGACGGCGAGCGGATCTACGCGCTGCGGTATTCATCCGACCAGCGCTCCAAGTCCCTGTACGTGAACCGGGGGCGGAGCGGAATGCGCGAACTCCTCGGCGGCGCCGCACCCGATCGCCCGGCACACATCGTACTGTCGGAACCGCTGGACGACTGCAGCGATCACTGGGAGCCCATCCCCGAATCCAGCTTCATCACCGTGTGCGACGGCGAACTCACCATCGAGAATTTCCAACCCTGAGGTCGCCGCACCACCAAACCCGTTCCGCCACGCCGTCATACCGGGCTCGACCCGATCTCCACCGGCCCACACGACCCCAAGCCCAAACCATCCCCGTCATACCGGGCTCGACCCACCACTCCGTCATGCCGGGCTTGACCCGGTACCCACTGGGCCACACGCCCCCAAGCCCAACCACCCCGTCATGCCGGGCTCGACCCGGTATCCACCCCGTCACACGGCCCCAAGCCCAACCACTCCGTCATACCGGGCTCGACCCGGTATCCACCCGACCACACGACCCAAGCCCAACCACCCCGTCATACCGGGCTCGACCCGGTATCCACAGGATCGCAAGAGAAAAGACTCGAACGCCGGATGGATCCCGGATCACGGCTACGCCGCGTCCGGGATGACGGCAAGGTGTGAGGCACCGCGTCCGGGATAACCGGGATGTAATACGACGCCTCGGGAAGCTCCGCAACGCCGTCATACCACGCTCGACCCGATCTCCACCGGCCCACACGACCCCAAGCCCAAACCATCCCCGTCATACCGGGCTCGACCCGGTATCCACCCGGCCACACGCCCCCAAGCCCAACCACCCCGTCATGCCGGGCTCGACCCGGTATCCACCCGGCCACACGACCCAAGCCCAACCACTCCGTCATACCGGGCTCGACCCGGTATCCATGAGAACGCACTGCCACGAATTGCCGGGGTACCCTGGCCCTCCAGGTCAAACAGCATCGCGTGGAGCATGTGATGCGATCACGCCTAGCGGGTTGCTTGCCCCCGCGCCGAAGCAACGAGCCGATTACCTACAAGACTTTTCGCAAAATACCTCTGCCGACAAAAGCACCAGCCTGAAAAGATGCGCCAAGATGCGTCGGCCATACGTCTACATCCTGACCAATCACTGCCACGGAACCTTGTACGTGGGTGTTACTTCGCACCTCATTCGACGTATTCACCAGCACCGCTGCAGTGCCGTTCCCGGTTTTACTCAGCGATATGGTCTCAAACGCCTGGTCTGGTTTGAGCCGTGCGATCGGATGATCGATGCCATCGCATACGAAAAGCGTCTCAAGAACTGGAAGCGTTCCTGGAAGATCAAGTTGATCGAGTCCAAAAACCCGTGTTGGGACGATCTGTACGAACGGCTCGTATGAGCTGGACGCCGCGAGAAGTTCCCTAATCCCGTCATGCCGGGCTCGATCCACCACGCCGTCATACCGGGCTTGACCCACCACGCCGTCATACCGGGCTCGACCCGCCACTCCGTCATGCCGGGCTCGACCCACCACCCCGTCATGCCGGGCTTGACCCGGTATCCACGAGTTAACGCAGCGAATATTTCATGCGGCGGATGGATCCCGGATCGCGGTTGCACCGCGTCCGGGATGACGGGGGTCTGGTTAGACTCGGCGTGCGGGCGAACCGCCACGCCGTCACACCGGGTTCGGCCCACTACTTCGTCATACCGGGCTCGACCCACCACGCCGTCATACCGGGTTCGGCCCACCACCCAGTCATACCGGGCTCGACCCGCCACGCCGTCATACCGGGTTCGGCCCACCACGCCGTCATACCGGGCTTGACCCGGTATCCACGAGTTAACGCAGCGAATATTTCATGCGGCGGGTGGATCCCGGATCGCGGTTGCACCGCGTCCGGGATGACGGGGGTCTGGTTAGACTCGGCGTGCGGGCGAACCGCCACGCCGTCATACCGGGTTCGGCCCGCCACGCTGTCATGCCAGGTTGGGCCCACCACTCCTTCATACCGGGCTCGACTCACCACTCCGTCATGCCGGGCTTGACCCGGTACCCACTGAGCCACACGACCCCATGTCCAACCGCCCCGTCATACCGGGCTCGACCCGGTATCCACCCGGCCACACGCCCCCAAGCCCAACCACCCCGTCATGCCGGGCTCGACCCGGTATCCATGCCGTCCGGTATTGGAAGCCCGCCGACCGACGATGCCGTTCCCGAGACCCTACGACGCGGCCAGGGCTTCGGTCATGGCGCGGCGGCCTTCGTCGGCGGCGGGGCCCCAGTGCTGGGTGCCGTCGCGGTGCAGTTCGGAATGACCGAAGGCGATGCGGCCGTAGGGGCGGCGGGCGATCCGGGCCGGACCCGGGCCGCCGCCGGCGCCGCCGTAGAAGCCGGGGAAGGGTACCGAGAAGGCATGGCCCCAGCGGTTCAGGATGATGCCGGCGACATCGCGTTCGGGCCGGAAGCCCGCGTCCGCGAACAGCCGGTTCATCTGGCTGATGATGCGGCGCTCGTAGTCAGCGTAGGAGGTGGCCAGCAGTTCGGCCCGGCCACGGGCGAGTTGTTCGTCGAGCGGGCTTCCCGGGTAGAAGAACGGCGTGTAGAACGACAGCACCGTGGGCCGGTCGGGATGCAATGGCGGCCGATATTCACCCACGTGCATCGGCTGGCGGATGTTGCAGGTGATGCCGAACTCGTGCTCGCCGGAATTCCAGATCGCCGCGGAAATGCCCAGGCGCTCCAGAAAGCGCCAGTTGGTCAGCGCGACGTTGGCCACCAGGAAGGGCGCGTGGCGAAAGCGGGCCGTCGCCTCCTGATGCGCTTCGGGCAGATCCGCCACCACGTAACGATTGATCCAGGCGCCCGAGGCCATCACCACGGCCCGCGCACGCACCGCCCGCAGGCGGCCCTGCTGTGAATAGGTCACGGTCACGTGGTCGGCCTGATCAGGACTGCCCGCGTGAGCGACGTGCACGGCGGTGGAGTCGAGCCGGATGCGCACCGGCTGGCCCGGGCGGTCCAGCGCGTCGAGCCTGATACCGCCGGTGATGATGTCCTCGAAGCGTGCCGCGCCGGCGATCGCATCCGGAATCAGCGCCTTGAGAAAGTAACGCGCGAAACCGGAATTGCCGCCCGGAAACGAGGCGCGGCGGAGATCGGGGTCGGGGGTCTCGAAGAGGCCGGGCATGGGAAAAGTACGCGCGGCCCAGGCGGAGGTCACGTCGCTGCCCAGACCGCAGGCGGAGGCCAGGAACAGGCCGGCGTAGTCGGCGCCTTCCGGACCCAGCCCCAACTCGTTGATCAGAAAATCGCGGTAAGACATCGAGTCGAGAAAGCGCCGGGCCTGTTCCTCGTCCCCGAAGTCCCGCAAGCGGTCGCCGGCCGCATACCAGTCCATCAGCGCGGCGCGCTGCCGGGGGCTGAGCGGCGTGTCGGCCAGGCCATTGCGGAACATGTCGACCGCCCACTGCCCGCCGCCGTCTCCGTCCGCGAAGAAATGCCCGACGCTGGTGTTGTCCTGCAGGCCGCGGACCAGGTAACCGTAGTTGTCGCGGCAGAAGCGGATCGGTGCTTCGTCAGTGGCTTCACCGGGCGCTCTGTTCGACCCTTCATCCCGCGCCCATTCCGCCCAGTCGAAGCGGCGCGGAATGCCCAGCTCGCTGTAGTAGCGCGGGTCGCCCGACGCCTGCGACCAGTCGGGCGCTTCCGGCGGCACGAAGAAGCCGTTGGCGCCCTGCGGCGCGAGCAGGCGCTGGCCGTCGACCTCGAAGGCGTTTTCCTTGGCCTCGCCGCCGAAAATCGGGTGGTTGTCGAGGATCAGGCAGCGCTGGCCGTCGCCGCGCCGCTTGGTGAATTCCAGCGCCGCGCCCAGGCCCGCCATGCCGGCGCCGACGATCACCACATCGTAGTCCTCGTCGGCGTTTACGCTGGCCAGGCGGTCTGCGAACGCACCATCGCGCACCCCGTGCGCGGCCCGTACCACGCCGGGCGAATTGCCGTGCGACAGGCGGTAATCCCCCACCCCGCCGTAGCCGTACCAGCTCTCGTCGGGCCAGGCGGCGGTAGCCGCCAGCCCCGGCGCCGGACGTCCCAGCAGCGCGGCGCCCACGCCCGCCGCGACGCCGTTGACGAAATCGCGGCGGGTGATTTTGAGCGTCCGCTTCGGTCCGTGGGGGTGGGTCACGATTCAGGCTCCGGGTTGGGCGGAGCCGGGTTCGGCTGTTGGGTATCGCGCCGGTCGAGGTCCGTGTGTTGGGTTTCCTGCTGTTCGGGTTCCGGCTCGGCCGATGAAGCTGACAGGTTTTCGGTGACCCTGTCCGGCCCGGGAGCTGCCGCGGAATCCAGGGCTTCCTGGGCTTTCGGATCGGGGGTCTCGCCAATGCCTTCTCCGGACGCCCGTTCGGGCATGACCCGGTCGGCCAGCAGGATGGCAACGACGGCCGCCAGCGCCGCCATGATCAGGCGGTCGAGCCGGCGGTGGGCGCGCGGCGGGGCGGCGGATGATTGCCCGAACGGGGGCTCGCGCCGAACGCCTTCCGAGGTGAAGGCAAACAGCCAGGAGAGGATCAGCGCCAGTGGCAGACCGGCCACGGCGACGAACCGGAGCACGTCCAGCAGACGCGGCGGCCCGGCGACGATCTGCAGCGCGAAATCCATGCCCTGCAGCGCGAGCCACGCCACCAACGCGTAGGCCAGGCCTACGCGGAGGACATTGCGGCGGATGAGTTCGCGGAAAAAACTCACGAAATTGCGTCCCCGATTTCACGCCGGCCGACGGCCGGCCTGACGGAGATTATGACACGCGGACCCGGCACTTGAAGCTCACGGCCACAGGTTCATTTTCTTCAGCATGGCCTGGAAGCGGGGCTCGTCGCGCAGCGGGTCGTAGATCACCATCCGGTTCATGTGGGTGGCATAGGGATCGCCCGCATTAAAACCGCGCTCCAGGCTGTCCAGCGCGGCCGCCTCATCGCCCAGCATCATCAGGAAGACGGCGCGATCCTGAGCCCCATCCTGCATATCCTCGCGAGCCAGTATCGCCTGCACGGTTTGCGGCCGCAGAGCCGGATTTTCCATCGCATCAATAAATCGCAGCGAGGGTTCGGCATCCAAGTTGAGCAGCTGGCCCCACTCGCGCGCATAGCCGCGTGCGGCCTCGAAATTTCCGAGTTTCGTTTCAATTAAAACCAGGTTGCCCGGCATGGACGCCATTTCAGGCGCCATGGGTCGGGCGATAGCATATTGGGCACGCGCTTCGTCGTAGCGGCCAGCACCGAGCAGAATCCACGCCTTGACGTGGGCGATGATCGCCGAAAGCGGGTCGACCCGCGCGGCCTGATCGAGCGCCTCGATCGCTTCGTCGGTGCGCAGCAGCACCGCCAGCAACTCGCCATACCACTGGTGGGCAGTGGCATAGGTCGGCTCGAGTTCGAGCGCGCGGCGGTAGTCGGCCAGGGCGCCTTCGATGTCGTACTCGTACATCGCCTTGATATAGGCCCGGGCGGTCAGGGCACGGGCCGAGTCCGGATCGAGTTGCAGCGCCCGCTCCGCCGCGTCTCGTCCCAGTGGCACATACTCGGCAATCGATCCGGCGTTGTATTCCGGGATCAGCGCAAAGGTGTCGGCCAGGGCCGCCCAGGCACGTTCGAAGGTCGGATCCATCTCGACCGCTTCGCGCAAAGGCGCCACGGCCGCCAACAGGGATTTAGGCGAGCGGTCGTTCCACAGGTGACGGCCCAGCAGGAACTTGTTGTAGGCCTCCACATTCTCGGTCGGCGTGCTGTCGAGAGCCTTCTGCCCGGACCCGCCCAGGGTGACTTCGAGCGCGCCGACGATGGCTCGTGCGATCTCGTCCTGCACCTCGAAAATATCGTCCAGTTCGCGGGTATAGGTATCCGACCACAGGTGCGTGTCGGTGTTGACGTCGATCAGCTGCGCCGTTACGCGCACGCGGTTGCCGGACTTGCGCACGCTGCCTTCCAGCACGTGGTCGACGTTCAACTCGCGGCCAATCTCGGCCACTTTTTTGCCGCTGTCCTTGAACGTGAACGACGAGGTACGTGAAGGCACGCGCAAACCCTCGAAGCGCACCAGTACATTGAGCAACTCTTCGGAAATGCCGTCGGAAAAATACTCCTGATCCGGATCAGATGACATATTCACGAACGGCAGCACCGCGACCGAGCGCTCGTGGCCGGATGAGGATGCCGGCGTTTCGGGTTCACGGTCCGAAACCGTCGGATCATTGTCCAGGGGTGACGGGGTCGCGAGGGCCGCACTCGGTGCCGGTGCAGGTGTGGGTTCGGGTTCGGGGTCACCGCTTACGAACCGCTCGGCCAGCAAGACGACCACAGCCAGGCCCAGCGCGAGAATGATCAGCCGATCGAGCTTGTGGCCAGTCTGCGGTGTGATGGACTGAGTGCGGTCGATTTGCGACTCGCGCTTGACGCCTTCCGGGGTCAGTTCGAACAACCAGGAGAAAATCAGGGTGATGGGCAAGCCGACCGCGGCCGCCAGCACGAAAACCTGCAGAATCCAGCCGGGCGCGTCGATCACCTCGAGGGTGAAGTCCACGCCCTGCAGCAGCAACCAGGCGACCAGCAGATAAGCCACGCCCATGCGAACGACATTGCGGCGTTTGAGTTCGGTGATAAACCCCATTAATTGAATCCCTGCTGCCTGACCCGCGCGGCTGCGCATCCGCCCGGCCTCCTTAAGAGACAGTGCCGGAATCCCGGAGCGCGGACTGGTGGCTACGCTTACACCTGGCGCGGCACTACCGAAACTCCGGATCGCGGGCTGGAAGCTATTCTTACACAATCCGCAGCACGGCCGCTGAATCCCCCCGCACCACCATCATGCCGGGCTTGACCCACACTACCGTCATGCCGGGCTTGCCCAACACCACCGTCATGCCGGGCTTGACCCACACCACCGTCATTCCGGGCTTGACCCACACCACCGTCATGCCGGGCTTGACCCGGCATCCATGGAGGATCGCACGGCAGTGAGTTTTGGCGCCGGGTGGATCCCGGATCGCGGCTGCGCCGCGTCCGGGATGACGGAGGTGAGGTGTACGGGATGACGGAGGTGGGGTGTACGGGATGACGGAGGTGGCGCGTCCGGGAGGACGGAGGTGAGGTGTACGGGATGACGGAGGTGGGGTGTACGGGATGACGGAGGTGGCGCGTCCGGGGGGACGGAGGTGGCGCGTCCGGGATGACGGAGGTGAGGTGTACGGGATGACGGAGGTGGCGCGTCCGGGATGACGGAGGTGGCGTGTACGGGATGACGGAGGTGGGGTGTACGGGCTGATGGGGAGGCCACGCCCCGGATGACGGAGAGACCACGCCCCGGGGTGACGGGGAGGCCACGGCCCGGATGACGGGGGTGGGGCGATTTCGGCTAGACTCGTATCATGCAGGCCGGGTATATCATTCTTGGTTTTGTCATTGGCGGCGTGGTCGCCGGCGGCGGTTCCTGGGTCATGCTGGGCGCCGTCGGCGGGGCCATCATCGGCGGTTTGCTGGGACGCCTGATCCAGGCTGAACGGCGCGTCGATGCATTGGAAAGCCGGCTGCAGGGCCTGGAATTCGAGCGGACGCGAGCGAGCGGCGTGCGGTCCGCCGCCGCGCCAGCGGCCCCGGTGGCCCACGGCCATCTTCCCGGCTCGGACGAACCACCCGGGCCCGGCCTCGAGCACGGCCCGGATCGGGATCCGGAAGCCTTGCGGCGCCGCGGGGCGGATCAAAGTGCCGAAGTAGCGGGGGGCTACGGCCCGAAGCAAGGGCCGGGGGCGTCGACAGCGGATGCTCCGATCGCCGATGAGGCCGGCACGGACGAGGCCTGGCCACCCGGGCACACTCAGCCAGGGCATCGGGCTCCCGGCCGGAGTCGACCCCCAACCCGCGAGGCATCCCCCACACGATCTTCGGGCCCCGGCGCGCTCACGGAAGACTCGACCGCCGTGGCCGGCGCGGGTGTGTCTGCGCACCGGGCCGCGGCCCATGGCGCGCCCGCGAGCCGCGCAGCGGACAGCCCATCATCGGGCCGGCCGCCGTCGCGACCCTCGCTGCTGGAAACCGGCCTGAAACGCGCCGCCCACTGGTTCACCACGGGCAACGTGCCGGTCAAGGTGGGTGTGATTCTGTCCTTCATCGGCGTGTCGTTCCTGCTCAAGTACGCCATCGACCGGCAGATGCTGAGCGTGCCGATCGAATTCCGCCTGCTGGGCGTGGCGGCGGGCGCGGTGGTGATGCTGGTGGTGGGCTGGCGGCTGCGCACCCGGATGGCGGTGTACGCGCTCAGCCTGCAGGGCGGCGGCGCGGGCATTCTGTTCCTGACGATATTCGCGGCGTTTCGCATCTGGGGACTGCTGCCAGCCCCCCTGGCCTTCGCATTGCTGGTCGTGCTGGCGGCCGGCACCGGCGCGCTGGCCGTGCTGCAGTCCTCGCGCACCCTGATCGTGCTCGGCGCCACCGGCGGCTTCCTCGCCCCGGTGCTGGCATCCACCGGGCAGGGCAGCCACGTGGCGCTGTTCAGCTACTACCTGGTGCTCAATGCCACCATCCTGGGCGTGGCCTGGTTCCGCGCCTGGCGCGGGCTGAACCTGCTGGGCTTTTTCTTTACCTTCGTCATCGGCAGCCTGTGGGGCTACCGCTACTACCGGCCCGACCTGTTCGCCAGCACCGAGCCGTTCCTGGTGCTGTACTTCCTGTTCTACAACGCCATCGCGCTGCTGTACGCGGTACGGCGGGCGCCCAGCCGCGTGGGCGTGGTCGACGGCACCCTGGTATTCGGCACCCCGGTCATCGCCTTCGGGCTGCAGGCGGCCCTGATGCGGGGCAGCGAGTACGGGCTGGCGATCAGCGCGGCGGTGCTGGCGCTGTTCTACATCGCCGTGGCGGTGGTGCTGTTCCGGCGGGTGGCCGAGCCGCAGCGCGGCTACCTGCGCACCCTCACCGAGTCCTTCATCGCGCTGGCCGTGGCGTTTGCCACCCTGGCCATTCCGCTGGCGCTGGATGCGCGCTGGACCTCGGCGGCCTGGGCGCTGGAGGGCGCGGCGCTGGTGTGGGTGGGTACCCGGCAGGGCCGCCACCTGGCCGCGCTGGCCGGCGCGACGCTGATGTTCTTCAGCGGCATCGCCTTCTTCGAACACGGCTGGCGTTACCGCGAGGGCTGGCCGGTGCTGAACGCCAACGTGATCGGCGGCGTCCTGATCGCACTCAGCAGCCTGTTCGCGGCGCGGCGTCTGGAAGCGCTGAAACTGCCACTGGCGGAACGCATCCCGATTCTGCGCCACCTGTACCCACTGCTCGCCATCGCGCTTTTCGGGTGGGGCGCGCTGTGGTGGCTGGGCACCGGCGCCGCGGAGATCGGTGAGCGGGCCCGCAGCAGCCGCGAGCCACACCTGCTGCTGCTTTTCTTTGCCGCCAGCGCCTGGGCCACAGCCTGGATCGGGCAACGGCTGGACTGGTCCAAGGCCCGCCGCTTGAGCGTGCTCTACCTGCCCGGCCTGCTGCTGATGGCCCTGCTGTACCAGGTCTCGCGGCCACACCATTTTCTGCACGGTTTCGGCTGGCTGGCCTGGCCGGCGGCCTTTGCGGTGCAAGCCTGGGTGCTGGTCCGGCTGGATGCCGCCGGTTCCCGCATCGCCGGCGCCTGGCACGCGGGCAGCGTGCTGCTGGCGACTGGTCTGCTGGGGCTGGAAGCCGCCTGGCAGACCGACCAGGCGCTGGCCGGTGACTGGGACGGCGCCGCCGCATCGGTGCTGCCGGGGCTGGTCGCCCTGCTCATCCTGCGCCTGCGGCATCGGCCGGCGTGGCCGGTGCCGGCTCATCCGATGACCTATCGCGGCACGGCCGGCGTGCTGGTCGCGGCCCAGGTCGTGTTCCTGGCCGGACTCAGCATCGATCAGCCCGGCGACCCGGCGCCGCTGGCTTACCTGCCGGTACTGAACCCGTTCGACCTGGCCCTGCTGTTCGCGGCACTGGTGACCTGGATCGCGGTCGGGTTCGCCCGACGGGAAAGCGATCGAATCACCGACGGGCCGCTCGCAGCCTGGATGCGGCCCTGGCAGGTGCTGCTGGGGCTGGGGTTCTTCGTGCTGACGACGGCGGCGCTGGTGCGCGGCGTGCATCATGTCGCGGAGGTACGCTGGGATGGTGACGCCTTGTTCCGATCGGAACGAGTGCAGACCGCGCTGTCGATTTACTGGGGCCTGCTGGGCTTTTGCGGCATGGTGGTCGGCGCGCGGCGGTCGTTGCGGCTGGTGTGGCTGGCCGGCGCCGGCTTCATGGCGCTGGTGGTGCTCAAGCTGTTCCTGATCGACCTCGGCAACTCGGGCACGGTCGAGCGCATCGTGTCCTTCATCGGCATCGGCGTGCTGCTGCTGGTGGTGGGCTACTTCGCCCCGGTGCCGCCACGCCGGCCCGACGGCGACGGGTCCGGGGAAACACCAGCGGACGAACCGCCGCCCGACCCCACCCCCCCGGAGGAGCGTTCCGCATGAACCGCCGTGAAAGCCCACTCGCACGACGATTTACCCACCTGCTCGCGGCCGCGACGGCCACCGCGGTAATCAGCGCGGCCTGGGCGCAGTCCCTGCCGGATCGCGAGGGTTATGCCTGGCGCTTCCCGATCGAAACCCGCTCTGAGACCGAGTACCACCGGGTCGTCCTCAGCCCGGAGGTCTATCGTTCGGTCACCGACACCGGCCTGCGCGATATCGGCGTGTACAACGCCGACGGCGAGGCGGTACCGCGCATCGTGCGCGCGCCCGACGCACCTCCCGACGCGCCGGACCGGTCGTTCGCACTGACCGCAGTGCCGCTGCACGGACCGCCGGCGGCGCAGCGCGAGCAACTCCGCCTGCTGATGCAGCAGGGTGAGGCCGGCACCACGCTGTCGCTGGACACCGCGACCGACGGTGAACGCCCCGGTTCCCAGGCGCCCCGCATCGCCGCCTGGATCGTCGATCTGCGGGAAGTGGAAGAATCTTTCGACGGACTGCGCGTGGCCTGGAACGATGGGCTCGAAGGCTTCATCGGATCGCTGCGGGTGCAGACCGGCGACGACCTGCGGCAGTGGCGACGGCTGGGCCAGGGCACCCTGGCCGAACTGATCCACGAGGACACGCGTATCGTTCGCGACAAAGTCACCTTGTCCGGCACCCCCGGCGACTTCCTGCGCCTGACCGGCGCGGATCTGCCGACCGGCTGGACCCTGACCGGGCTGGAAGCGCTGCAGTCCAGCGGCCCGGCCGAGGTCGAACGCGACACCGTGAGCGTAGCGCCCGTCGCGGACTACGAGGACGGGCGCGGCTGGGTCTACGATACCGGTGGCGCGCCGCCGGTCGACCGAATTGCCCTGGACCTGCCGGATGGAAACGTGGTGATCCGGGCACGCATTGATTTTCGGGTGGACGAAGACAGCCCGTGGCGCACCGCGACCGAGGACGTGTTCTACCGGGTACGCCGCGACGGCCTGAGCGTGGCCTCGGAGCCGGTCGCGATTCGGCCGACGCGCACGGCGCACTGGCGCGTGGTGGTGGCGTCCGGCACGGTCTCCGCACCGGTGGGGCTGACGCTCGCATGGCGCCCGGAATCGCTGTGGTTCCTGGCCCAGGGCCAGGGCCCCTACGAACTGGTCGCCGGCCGCGGCCGCGCACACGACGAGGACTTCCCGCAACTACGGCTGCTGGGCGACCGCGCCTTGTTCAGCACCCTGGAGCACGCCGGCCCGCCCGGCACGGCCAGCCTGGGGGCGCGGGCTTCGCTGGCCGGTCCGCAAGCCCTGGCTCCGGATCCACGCCCGCACTGGCGCACCGTGCTGGTCTGGGCCGGACTGATCGGCGCCGTGCTGCTGGTAGCCTGGCTGGTGCTGTCGCTGATGCGCGAGATGAGCGCTGGCGGGGATCAGTCGGAGAGGTAGTACTCCACCGTGGAGACCACCCGTACTTTCTTGATGTGCGGGTTATTCGTGTCGCGCGGCTCGATCGAGAACTGGCCTTGCGACGCGGTGCGGATTTTGCCCAGGCGGCTGCGCGAATCCTCGGCGAACTTTTCGCCGATCTCGCGGGCCGCGGTGGTCGCTTCCTCGATCATTTCGGGTTTCACCTCGTTCAGGCGGGTGAACAGATATTCGACACGACTGCCATACATGTCCGAACCGATCACGATGCCGCGCTTGCCCAGTTCCACCAGCCCGCTCATCGCGGCGCGCACGGTCGCGACATCTTCGGAGTAGACCGTGACCGTCTGGTTGGCGACGTAGCGCAATTCGGCCTGGCTTTCGCTCCAGTTCTGTGCCGACTTGTCGGTGATCGACGGAGCAGAAACGGTGATGGCCGCGTCATCGATGCCGCGCGAGTGCAGGTAATCGCGAATGTGGCCGGCACTGGTTTCGAGCTGGCCGTAGACCGAGCCGAGATCGTTGCCGGCCTCGGTGAAGGCGATGGGCCAGATGACGATGTCCGCCGGGTACTCGCGTTCCGACAGTCCCTTGACGGTGACAGTGCGTTCATACGCCTTGAAGCGGAGAGCCGCGTCGCCAAGCTGCCAGCCGAGCGCGGCCAGGCCGAGCAGGATGAAGAAACCCAGAGCCAGGGCCGGAGCGGTTTTACCGGTATTCATGGAATGCACTCTCGAGGATTCGTGGAATGATGGCTATCAGACCACGGTGGCTGGATTTTGGTTCTCGCCGTCGGCTCAGGGCACGCAGGTCAAGCCCATCAGGTTGCTCAGGCGCACCATGTTCAGCGTACCGCTGCCGAAGCCGGCGCTGGACTCATAATCCAACCGAACCTCGCCGCAACCGGTGAAGGTCAGGACCAGGCGGCCCCAATCCGCGCTCGTAACGTCGGCGGCATCGAAGGCCGGCCCCCAGTTGGTACCCGACGTGGTGAACAGGTCCTCGACGGTCAGGGTCGTGCCGTCGAAACTGCCGATGCCCTGGATCCACATCTGGTTACCGGAGCCGTCGTAGGTGAACCACTGCACCAGCGCACGGCCGTCCTCGAGCACCTGCAGGATGATGCCCTCGCCCTCGTGCGAGGGATCGAACCAGGATCCGGACAGGGTCTTGTTGACCGAGCCAGCCCCGGTTTCGCAGTCGACCAGCACGCTGAGTTGGCGGTAGTTATGCGACTCCAGCATCGCGTAATTGGTGATGCCTTCGGGGTAGATGAACAAACTGCCCTTCTCCTCGCTGGTGCGGCAGGTGGGCAGGTGGAAAGCGAGTGAGCCGAAGTCCTCGAGCACCACGTCGTCCGGATCGAAGCCGGCACCGAAAGTCGCACCGGTCGGGCGCAGCAACTCGTGGATGATAATGCCCTCGCCGACCTGTTCGCCGACGCCGATCATCCAGGCCTGACCGGAGCCGGTGCGCGGGTAGGAGAACATGTAGACCACCGCCCGTCCGTTGTCGAGCAGTTCCACGAATATGCCTTCGCCGGCACGGTCCGGATCGAAGAACGCCGCGCTCTGGGCCGGCAGCAGGATCTGGTCGGCTTCCAGTTCGTTGATCGGTCCGGTGCTCACCTCCATCCGCGACACTCTCATGCTGCCCAGATGGGTCTGTGGTTTGCCGCCACTGGCCTGCGTCGAGCTCGGTGCGTCCTGCGGCACGATTTCCAGCAGGTTGGAACCGGGCGCGAGCCAGGTGAACGGTATCGGCAGTTGCACCAGGCCGGTCGTGTCGCCCCCGGGAAAAGGAAGACTCCAGCCGTTGAGCATGAAGTTCCAATTGGAACAACCATCACATTCGGTAAGGTGGAGGTCGAGGCTCGGTGTGGGCATTTCCGGTGTCGGCGAGAAGTAATTGCCGAACAGTCCTTCGAACCAGCCGTCCGGGACCTCGACCGTGAAGCTCTCAGGATCCTGGAACAAGTGGTTGGCGATGGTGCCGAACGCCTCATCCATGTCGAAGCTGCTGCCGCCGTGGTCGTCGATGTAGAGCACCAGCTGGGTGTTTTCGTCCAGCCGCTCGATGGCCGCTTGCAGGGCATCGAACAAATCCTGCTTCGAGCCGCCGTCAATCGCCTGGATGGTGTGCGGCGCCGAACCCCAGGTGTTCTCCAGCGCGGTTTTCATGTTGGCGATGTTGTTGTTGTGCCGGGGATTGGTCTGCAGCCCACCGAACACCACCGCTTCGTGCTTGGCGCCTTCCATGTTCCATTGGATCTTGTCGCCGCCATTGCCGGAAGCGACGTGGGGTGTTTCCAGCTTCAATCCATTCGGACCCGTCGCATCGTTCTGCCCGGTGGCCTGCAGATCCTGCAGCACGTTGTTGCCCGAACTGCCATTGCGGATCACGCCATTCGCGCTGTTCTTGTTGAGCGTGCTCAGACCGGCCAGGCCATCGGTCCAGGAGGAGCCCAGTTTTTCGTCCGGGAATTTGTTGACCAGCTTGTCGCTCCATCCCCTGGCTGTTTCTTCCGGCCCGCTTGCCGTGGCGCCCACCCAGGGGATGTCCTCGCACCCGACAGCCGAGCTGAATGCGCGTTCCATGTCATCGAGCAAGCCGCCCCCGTAGCAGGAGTTCACCATCAGCTTGACGTCCTTGACCTTGCCGCCGTTGACGAAAATCAGGTCACAGATGAACTCGACCAGTTCGTCGTCCCGAATGGGGCCGGTCGTGGTTGCAATCGTCGAATGATTGCCGACCTTCTGCGTGGGCGCCGCAACATCATCCGCGAGGGCGATGGCCGGCCATGAGAAAACGGTCAACAGGGCACACAGGTAAATTCTGAAACGGACGAAACGGTGACGTCCGGTACCGCATGGATTCCGGTGGTAACTCATGGCAGATCTCCCTCTCGCCCGGCCAGACCCTGCCATCACGGCACGGCGCATTGTGGACGCTTACGGATACTGAACCGTTCAAACCGTACTACGCCGAAGCGGGCTTGGCAAAAAACCCGGACGAAGCGGGAGCGCGGTGGAAATGCGATGGTCGAGCTGCGGGAGTGCGGTAGGGTGGAAAGGGGGATCGGCGTGCTGCGGGAGTGCGGTAGGAGTGCTGCGGGAATTAAGTGGAAAGGGGGATCGGTGTGCTGCGGGAGAGTGGAGGGGGGACGGTGGTCATCGGAAACGGGTCAGTCCCTGGTCCCGTCATGCCGGGCTTGACCCGGCATCCATTGAATCTCGCACGGCAGTAACTTTTGGCGCCGGGTGGATCCCGGATCGCGGTTGCACCGCGTCCGGGATGACGGCCTTGAGACAGAGCACCGTCCGGGATGACGGCCCTGGGGTAGAGCCGTGTCCGGGGTGACGGCCCTGGGGTAGAGCCCTGTCCGGAATGACAGTGCGGGAGAGCTGTGTCCGGGATGACGGTACGAGAGGGCGGTGGAAGGACGTCGGTGATCGGAAACGGGTCAGTCCCTGGTCCCGTCATGCCGGGCTTGACCCGGCATCCATTGAATCTCGCACGGCAGTCACTTTTGGCGCCGGGTGGATCCCGGATCGCGGTTGCACCGCGTCCGGGATGACGGCCTTGAGATAGAGCACCGTCCGGGATGACGGCCCTGGGGTAGAGCCGTGTCCGGGGTGACGGCCCTGGGGTAGAGCCCTGTCCGGAATGACAGTGCGGGAGAGCTGTGTCCGGGATGACGGTACGAGAGGGCGGTGGAAGGACGTCGGTGATCGGAAACGGGTCAGTCCCTGGTCCCGTCATGCA
>NZ_JAZHOG010000009.1:44702-52835 GCF_037892215.1 Elongatibacter sediminis
AGGACGTCGGTGATCGGAAACGGGTCAGTCCCTGGTCCCGTCATGCCGGGCTTGACCCGGCATCCATTGAATCTCGCATGGCAGTCACTTTTGGCGCCGGGTGGATCCCGGATCGCGGTTGCACCGCGTCCGGGATGACGGCCTTGAGGTAGAACCGTGTCCGGGATGACGGTTAGGGGGAACGCGCGATGGGTCTGACGGCGGTAATCGCCGGGGTCGGGGCGGGGCTTACTGGTAGCCGGCGGCCTGCAGGGAGAACAGCCGGGCGTAGTGGCCGTCGAGCGCCATCAACTCGTCGTGGCTGCCGCGCTCGATGATGCGGCCGTTTTCGATGACCACGATCTGGCTGGCCATGCGCACGGTGGAAAAGCGGTGCGAGATGAGAATGGCCATGCGGTTTTCGGTCAGGCGCCGGAAGTGCTCGAATATGGTCGCTTCGGCGGCCGCGTCCATGGCCGCGGTGGGTTCGTCCAGCACCAGGATGTCGGCGCCTTCACGCATGAAAGCGCGGGCCAGGGCGATTTTCTGCCATTGGCCGCCGGACAGCTCCATGCCATCCTTGAACCACTTGCCCAACTGGGTTTTGTAGCCGGCCGGCAATTCCTCGATGACGGCATCGGCCATGCCCTTTTCGGCCGCGCCGCGCCAGCGCGGTTCTTCGCGGAAATGACGCACGTCGCCGACACCGATGTTCTCGCCGACGATGAACTGGTAGCGGGAGAAATCCTGGAAAATGACGCCGATGCGCTGGCGCAGCACGTCTTCGTCCCAGTCCCGCAGGTCGAGACCGTCGAGCAGGATGCGGCCGGAATCGGGCCGGTACAGCCGGGTCAACAGCTTGATCAGGGTGGTCTTGCCGGAGCCGTTCTCGCCCACCAGGGCCAGTGAGTGGCCGGGCTGGATGTGCAGGTCGATGCCGTTCAGGGCCGGATGTGCCGCGCCGGGATAGGTGAAGGTCACGTTCTCGAAGCGGACCCCATCGCCGGGCTGCGTGCCTTCGCGCGCGCCGCCCGCACCGCTGCCGGTATTGCGCGCCGTGGGCGTTTCCAGGTACTCGTACAGGGTCGACAGATACAGGTTGTCCTCGTACATGCCGCCGATGGCGCTGAGGATGGCGGAAACCGCCGCCTGACCCTGGCGGAACAGCATCAGGTACATGGTCATCTGACCCAGGGTGATGCGGCTCATCACCGCGGCCGCGGCGATCCACGCATAGGCGCCGTACAGCGCGACCGTTCCGATCAGGCCGAGCACGAATCCCCAGCCATCGCGCCGGATTGCCAGGCTGCGATCACGCCCGTACAGGCGGTTGAAGATGTCGCGGTAGCGCTGCAACAGCAATGGCCCCAGGCCGTACAGCTTTACTTCCGGCACGTTGTCCTCGCGTGCCAGCACCGTTTCCAGGTAAATCTGCATGCGCGTGTCGGGCGAACGCCAGCGGAACAAGGTGAAGGCTTCGTCCGAAAACTTCGTCTCGGCGATGAATGAGGGCAGGCCGGCCACGATCAGCACCACCACGGCCCACGGCGAGAACTGCACCAGCAATACCCCGTAGCTGACCAGGGAGACGAGGTTCTGAGCCAGTCCGAAGGTCCGGTTAACCAGTGACAGCGGTCGGCTGGACGCTTCGCGGCGGGCGCGGGTGAGCTTGTCGTAGAACTCGGAGTCCTCGAACTGGGCCAGTTCCAGGGTTTGCGCCTTTTCCAGGATCATCATGTTGACCCGTTGGCCGAGCTGGGCGCGCAACAGGGCCTGACACAGCGAAATGCCGCGCTGCGCCCCCGCCTGCGCCGCGACGATCACCGCTTCCAGCGCCACCAGGCCGAACACCGGCCGGACGAATGACATCAGCTCGCCGCCGCCGGATGCGCGGTAGGCCGCGGTCGCCGCCACAACGGCGTCGATGATCAGGGCGCCCACGTAGGCCATGGCCGCCGGCAGCACACCGGCCAGCACCGTCAGAATGCCCAGGATCACCGTCAACGGCCGGCTGGTCGTCCACACCAGGTCCAGGGCTCGCCGGCTGTATCGAAACACGCCCAGAAACGAGCGGCGCGACGGCTCGGGCGGTGGCGAGGAAGTGACGGGATGAGCGCTCATTGGTGCATTACATGGTGCCGGCCGCGGGCCACGGCAAGCGTGATGCCGGCGGGTCGGGCGTTAACGCTCGAGCCCACATCGAGCCCGTTCCGCACGTAACGCGCCAAAAACCTGCCCGAATGGTGCCCCCGACCCTGGCTCAGGCCGGCACGACGCGGAATCTGCCCTCGTCCGACGGCAGGACACGTGTCCCCAGTTTGCGGCTTTCCCGATCCAGCACCGCTTGCAGCCAGGCGACCTCTTCCGCCGGGGGCTGCTGCAGGCGAAACCGGCGGATTCGCATCGGGACCAGTTCCAGTGAGCGCAGGGCGCCGGAGGGTTCCAGGGTGGGGAAATACATCGCGGTCAGGTCGCTGCGAAAAACCGCACGCTCACTGCGTATGCCCTCGTAGTCGTTGAGAAAATCACCGCAGCCGTAAAGGATGGCGCGACCCCGGTACCACTCAATGCCGCGCGGATGGTGGGATGAATGCCCGTGCACCAGGTCGATGCCGACCTCGTCGATCAGCTGGTGCGCGAATTGGCGCTGATCCTCATGAACCGCATAACCCCAGTTCCCTCCCCAGTGCAGGGACAGCACCACGCGGTCTCCGGGCTGGCGCACGGCGGATACGGCGTCGGCCAGCGCACGAATCGAAGGAGGCGCAAGGTTGATGCGGTGCACCCCCGGCCGGGAAGGCCCGGCTGACCAGCCGCGGGGTACGCCGCTGTAGCCGGTGCACGCCGCGAACACCAGCAGCCGCCCCGCCGGGGTCGGGTAAATCACCGGGGTCATGGCAGCCGCGCGGTCCGGACCGGCGCCGGCGAAGGCGATGCCGGCCTCCTCGAGACTGCGCCGGGTGTCTTCCAGCCCGACCTCACCCCAGTCCAGGGCGTGGTTGTTCGCCAGGGAAACGCCATCGATTCCAGCCGCCGCGAGACAGGCCACGTTGCCGGGGTGCATCCGGTAGTGAACCTCCTTGCCGGGATCGGGCGCACCCCGATTCGTGATCGTGGTCTCCAGATTGACCCAGCGCAGCGCCGGGCGGACCTCGTCCAGCACCGCGAGGGCATCACCCCAGGGCCAGGCAAAATCGAGCGGTAAAGGCAGGGAACCGTTGGCTTCTTCGGCCAGCCGCAGGTAATGGAGCGCGGACTGCGCCCGCGCCTCGTAGAGCCGCGGATCCACCGAGTACGGCAGCGCCTGGTCCAGGCCGCGGCCGGTCATGACGTCGCCGGCCAGAAACAGCGTGAGTGGCTGTTCACCCGGCGCGCTCGAGACATCCTCCGGGCGCGCCGGGTGAACGGATCGATGTGGCGCCAGCCCGGCCGCCAGGGCCAGAGTGCCGGCGAGCAGGGCGCGCCGGGTCGGCGAGACGGGTTCGGGTGGGTCAGAGCGCATGTTGGAAACGACTGCGCTGGAAGGTGTCCGGTGCGTGGGCACGAATAGTGGGGACAACGAAGCCGGGCCGGCAGGGTGGCGCCGGAGCGCGTTTCAGGGCCGCAGCCATCGGGCGGGTGCTCATCACGGTCGCTCCATAGTGACATCGCACTTGCCGTTGGTGCAATTCGTCGCGTCCCAAAACGGTGCCTGTGTCACGCACGAATGCACCGTCATGGTGCCCGGGCCACTCCGCCGTGGCCTCTGTTGACGACCGGCCCTTGACCGCGGCGGCCACGGGCGGCCGGTGCGCCCGGATGGCACGGGACTTGCAACACTCGGGGATTCTGATTGTTCGGGTATTGAGACCATGAGTGTTCGAGCCCTGCCGCCCCTCAAATCGCTGCGCTACTTCAGAACGGCGGGGCGGCATATGAGTTTCAAGCAGGCCGCCGCGGAGCTTTGCGTGACGCCGTCGGCGGTGAGCCACCAGATTCGCCACCTGGAAACGGACCTGGGATTGCCGCTGTTCGAACGCCGCACCCGTGCGCTGGCATTCACGCCCGCAGGCCGGCACTACTTTCAGTTGCTCGACCACGTGTTCGCGCGGCTGGAAAGCGAAACCCGCCAGTTACGCACCGAGTTCAGCCGCACCATCGTGCGGTTCTGCGTTCCGCCGTTCTTCGCCAGCGAAGTGCTGCTGCCGCGGCTGGGGGAACTGCAGGAACGCCTGCCGGCAACCGACCTGCGCATGATGACCCAGCCCAGCGGAATGCGTGAGCATCCGGCCGAGGCCGACGTGTCCATTTTGCTGGGCAACGGCCAGTGGCCGGAACTGCAGGTTCATCGGTTGTTCTCGCGCCGGCTGGTGGCTGCCTGCGCGCCCGGTTTCGCGGCCGATCAGCCGGGCGGGCGCCCCGGGCAACTGGCCGACCAGGTGCTGATCGCCCACGAGAACCGACCCGACGCCTGGGAGGAATGGGCACGCTCGGCCGGGGTCGGGCCGCTGCGCGCACGCAACGTCCTGCGCTTCGATTCCATGGCGGACGTGGTGCAGGCCGCCAGCCAGGGACTGGGCATCGCGCTGATTTCGTGGCCGCTCGGCCGCGCCCGGCTGAATGACGGGCAGTTGCAACGCGCCTTCGATCACGAAATGGACACCGGAGAACACTTCTACCTGGCGTATCGCCGTGAGGATGCCGGGCGCGACTCGGTCCGCCAGCTGAGTTCGTGGCTGTTGGAACGGTTCCGTGAAGACGGGTGAAATTTGCTCACGCATAGCGCTGAAAACACCGTTTGTCAGCGGGTGCACGGCTTCATAGAGTGAAAGCCGATGAACGCCAACCCAATCACGGAGGACCCGAAGATGAAACACATCAAACGCACGACCATCACACTGACCGCCCTGGCCGCGCTGTACGCCGGTAACGCCACCGCCGCATCCGGCGAAGCCGGACTGCAGGCCTGTGTCGACGCGTTGATGTCGGAAGTCTCGGCTACCAATGGTGCGCCGGTGAATCATCGCATGCGCCGGGCCATCCCGGGTATCAAGCCGCTGGGCCGCCGCACCACCTTTCACGTCGATGCCGTGGATCCGGTAACCCAGCGCGTGGTGGCACGGGCCGATTGCGTGGTGAACTCCCGCGCCCAGGTGCTGCAACTGACCCCGATCGAAAATTCAGCACCCGGCGCACCCGTCCGCGCCCGCAAGGCGTACTACTCGTTCAACAACTGATCCTGTCATGTCCGCGAGCGCGAACAGCGTAAGCAATCTCCGGGGGCTGGACTAACGGCCACCGATGGGTCTCCACCGTCACCCCGAGGGCGGTGGAGACTCTGAGGGGATGGGGTCGTGGCAAGTAACGTGACCACCGTCATCCCGGACGCGGCGGGCTCACCCGAGTAAAGCCGTCATCCCGGACGCGGTGGGCATACCCGAGTAAAGCCGTCATCCCGGACGCGGTGGGCATACCCGAGTAAAACCGTCATCCCGGACGCGGTGGGCACACCCGATTAATGCTGTCATCCCGGACGCGGTGCAACCGCGATCCGGGATCCACCCGGCGCCCGAGTTCCATTTCCCGCCGAAACCAATGGATGCCGGATCAAGTCCGGCATGACGGTGGGGGAGGCGGGTCCAGCCTGCTTCGGCCCCTGTGGATGCCGGATCAAGTCCGGCATGACGGGAACGGGACTCTTGAGTGTCACCTCGTCCCACCGTCATCCCGGACGCGGTGCAACCGTGATCCGGGATCCACCCGGCGCCCGAGTTCCATTTCCCGCCGAAACCCATGGATGCCGGATCAAGTCCGGCATGACAGTGGAGGAGGAGGGTCCAGCCTGCTTCGGCCCCTGTGGATGCCGGATCAAGTCCGGCATGACGGCAGGGGAGGCAGGCTCACGAAGGTACCGTACCCCTGGATGCCGGATCAGGGACTTGTTTCGAAGCCGTCGTTGAATACCGGGCCGGGCAGGTTCAGGCCGATTTCAAAGCGGAACCAGGCCTTGCTCTCCGGTGTGATGGCGATGTGTTCCTGGTTTTCGGCCGGAACGTAGACCTCATCGAAGGGCGTGGACTGCGGCAGGCCGGCACCGCTGTCGAGATCGTGGAACGGATGGACGGCACCCAGCGCCAGGGCGCTGACCGTCGGCACGAAGTCATGAAAATCCTGCAGCGCGACGATTTCGCCCACTGGCACATTCACGCTGGCCGCCTGCTGCAGGGTCGCACTGTAGCCGCCGGGCGCATTGTCCCAGGGCAAGGTGCCGTTCACGGTCAGCACTTCCTGAAGCGTTTCGCCCACAGGCGGTGACAACAGGCCGTCGAACACCGTCTGCGAACCACCGTCCGGAACCGCCCATACGTTGCCGGTGATCAGCGATCCCAGGCCGCTGAACTCCCACTGCAGCAACGGGTCCCCGGCGGCGAAGCCCTGATCGGCCTGCGCGCCACTGCCATTGATGACCGCGACCCGGCGGGTCTGTTGTGGCCAGTCGCCCAGCGACAGCAGATCGGCGGCCAGGTCGGCGTGAAGCGGGTCGGGCGCGGCGCTGGTCCCGATCGTGCTGTCGACGTGATACAGCAGCAGTTGCCGCGCGGCCGGCGTGCGCAGCCGGTCGAGCAGGTAGGCCGCTGGTTCCGCCTGCGTACTGAAGAAGCGTAACCAAGTCTGCAGGCCCAGCGGTATGTTGGCACCGTCGTGGGGGGAATCGAACGAAATCCAGTTGCGCACGCGATGCGGCAGGGCCTGGTCCTCCATCCACAGCAAGGCGTAGCGGGAAATGAGGCCACCGGCGCTGGCGCCGACCACGGCCACGGTCTGCTCCGGCGGAATCGCAGCCAGCACCATCTGCAGCAGTTCGGTCAAGACGAGCGCGTTGCGCTGGATGGGATCAACGGCCTCGGTGAAGTCCAGCACCACCGCGTCGTAACCGTCGGCCCGCAGGTCCTCGAGCAGGTTTTCGCGGTTGAGCAGTTCATACAGCACGGGCCAGTCCATGCTGTTGTCGATGTCGAACCCCTCGACGACCACCACCGGGTTGGTCAGGCTGACATGACCCTCGGCCAGGTAGACATAAGCCTGACCGGAACCGACCTGACCATCCCAGGGCACGCTGGCGGTGACGGCCCAGGTTTCCGTGGGATCCGGCGTGACCAGGGCGGGAACGTCCACCGTGGCCGCCGCCTGCAGTACGCCACCATCGGCGGATTGCGCCTGCAGGGTGAGCGTTCTGGTGCCGGTGCTCGAATACGACACCGGTACCGGAACACCGGGCTCGATGCGCCGCTGGCCGTAACCGTCATCGGCATCGAACCACCACGACCGCGGTTGGGGCGCGTCATGAATCAGCACGGCCTGCGGATCGAGCACGAAAGAGAAGTCGCCGCCGTTGTACACCCGCTCGCGCAGCGGAGCGAAAACGAATACCCCGGAAGGGGGTACCCCGTCCGGCGCCTCGAATGCCGTGGCACCGACCTGGATCACGCCGAGGGGAACAACATTCCGCGGCACACCCGCACGCCGCGACTGCGCCAGGCTGCGCGCCGCCGGCCAGGCCGTCTTAGCCGTGGCCGAAGCGCGCAGCTCGAACATCACCTGGCGCCAGTCCGCCAGCGAAGCGGCCGGCGCGGCGGTTGTTCCGTCGAACTGCCGCGCCACTTCGGCCGCCGCAGCGGCGAGAGGAAGCAGCACCGCGAAAACAGCGCTGGCCAGCGCCAACAACCATGGGCATAGCGGGGTTCGGGTGCGAGAGCGCTGGGTCACGAGTTTGGGTTCCGGTGGTAATCCGGTCACATTCTAAGCGCATCGTGCAGCGCTTGTCGGCGGCCTGGCGGGCCGGGTGGATCCCGGATCGCGGTTTCACCGCGTCCGGGATGACTGTGAATATCAAGTACGTCCGGGATGACTGTGACTATCAAGTGCGTTCGGGATGACGGTGAATATCAGGTACGTCCGGGATGACGGTGAATATCAAGTGCGCCCGGGATGACAGTGAATATCAGGTACGTCCGGGATGACGGTGAATATCAAGTGCGTCCGGGATGACGGTGAATATCAGGTACGTCCGGGATGACGGTGAATATCAAGTGCGCCCGGGATGACAGTGAATATCAGGTACGTCCGGGATGACGGTGAATATCAAGTGCGTCCGGGATGACGGTGAATATCAAG
>NZ_JAZHOG010000009.1:52932-73171 GCF_037892215.1 Elongatibacter sediminis
TCCGGGATGACAGTGAATATCAGGTACGTCCGGGATGACGGTGAATATCAAGTGCGTCCGGGATGACGGTGAATATCAAGTGCGCCCGGGATGACGGTGAAAATCGAGCACGCCCGGGATGACGGTGAATATCAAGTGCGCCCGGGATGACGGTGAAAATCGAGCACGCCCGGGATGACGGTGAAAATCGAGTGCGCCCGGGATGACGGTGGAGGCCAGGTGGCACTCGTGAGTCCGGTTCCCGTCATGCCGGACTCGATCCGGCATCCACAGGCACCGGGCCGGGACTTTCTCCCTTCGCCGTCATGCCGGACTTGATCCGGTATCCAGGGGTTGGCAGGATGCTTTGACGGGTCGGGTCGTTGGCGGGGCGCTGCAGCCGTGGCGCCGATCCGGCTCTTCACAAAAGGATCGGACCCGATGAAGCGACTGAGCATCCACATGAAATCCGTACGAACCCGGACCACGCTGCTGCTGGTACTCGGAATGATCGCGATGTCCACCTGCGCCCAGGCGCAGCAGGGTGCCGACGACCCGCTGACCGCTTTCATCAAGCGCGGCATGGATCTGTGGAGAGTGCCCGGCGCGGCCGTGGCGGTGGTGGACGCCGATACCGTGCAGTACCAGCGCGGGTTCGGCACCGCAACCGACCCGGATGTTCTGTCGGCTGGCGCCGCAGCCACGCCCGTGGACGAGCACACCCTGTTCGCGATTGCATCGACCACCAAGGCCATGGTGGCGACCGGCATACTGATGCTGATCGACGACGGCCTGCTGACACTGGACGACCGGGTGGTGGACTACATCCCGGAGCTGCATTTCAGGGATCCTCTGCTGACCGCGCAAACCACGGTTCGGGATCTGCTCACCCACCGTACCGGTCTGCCCTCGACGGATTTCTGGACGTTCTTCCAGCAAATGCCGATGGACGAGCAGATCATCCGCCTGCAGTCCGTGAGCGCCGTGGCCGGACTACGCGCCCGCCACATCTACCAGAACACGATGTACGAACTGGCCGGACTGCTCATCGAGCGGGTCAGCGGCCAGACCTGGGATGCATTGCTTCGCGAACGCCTGTGGCGGCCCATCGGGATGACCGAAACCTTTGCCGCGCGCGGCCGGATTCCCGATACGCTGACCCATGTAGCCCCGCATTTCGTCATCGACGATGACATCCGCCTGGCTGACTGGGACCTGCCTGCCGAGACGGCCGATGCGGCGGGATCGGTGTGGTCGTCGATACACGACATGAGCCTGTGGGTTCGCTTCCTGCTGGCTGGAGGCGTCACCGCGGACGGCACCCGCCTGGTGTCGGAAGCGCAACTCACCCGGATGTTCACACCGCAGTCCCTGATCGCCCGGCGCGATTTCTACCCCACTACCGAACTGACCGAGCCGCAATGGTTGAGTTACGGGCTGGGGTGGTTCCAGCAGGACTTCCGGGGCCACAAGGTGGACTTTCACACCGGCAGCCTGTCCGGCCTGATCGCGCTGGTCGGTATCGACCGCGACCGCAACCGCGGTGTCGTAATTCTGGCGAACCGGGATCACGCCGAATTCCGGCACGCCCTGCTGTGGCAGGTCATGGACGAGCGGGCGGCCAATGAGAAGCCGGATTGGAACGGAATGGTCCATGACCTGTACCAGCGGCGCGATGCCGAGCGCGAAGTTGAATGGGAAGAGACCCTCAGCAAGCGCCAGGCCAACACCCGCCCCGGTCTGAAGCTTGACGCCTATGCCAGCCGCTACCACAGCCCTTTGAATGGCACGGTCACGGTCGCGCGGAACGGCCGCGAACTGGAGCTGCGTACCGCCCGCATTACCCTGAACATGAGCCACTGGCACCACGAAACCTGGCTGATCGAATACAAGCCCTGGGAACTGCGGGAATTCGCCACCTTCCACATTGGTCCGGATGGTGCCGTGTCCGGGCTGGAGGCGATGGGAGACCATTTCCGCCGGGTGACTGAGAGCACGGGCGAGACGCACTGAATTCCTGGGCGCGACGCCGGAAATGCTACCCTCGGGTTTTGCAGGACGGATCCGGTTAACCGGGCAAGGAGCGCTTCATGATCGGTTCACACACTCTTTCCACCGCCGTGGTAGTGACGGCGCTGGCGCTGTTCAGCACTTCGCTCGCCGCCGAACCGCCGGCGGGCAAGGGCAGGAAGCCGGCTGAAACGGATGCGCATGCGTTCGTTTCGATTTCGGCCGGCATCACCCTCGGCGACGCCCGGCAGCTCGCTGAAGCACACGGGCTGACCGGCGCCAAGCCACTGCCACCCGGTATTCGCAAGAACCTCGCCCGCGGCAAACCCCTGCCCCCCGGCATCGCCCGCACGCGGGTTCCCGATGCTTTCGTCGCCGAGCTCCCCCGCCACGAGGGCTATGAATGGCGTCGTTCCGGCATCGACCTGGTGCTGGTCGCACACGGCAGCCTGGTCATCAGCGACATCCTGGAGGGGGTATTCGACTGACGGAGTGCGGGGTGGGTAGTGGGTCACAGTGCCAGGCCGGAAGTGGTCCAAGGCATCGGGTGGGCAGTGGTCCGAAGCGCCGGGTGGATCCCGGATCGCGGTTTCACCGCGTCCGGGATGACGGTGAAATTCAAGCTCGTCCGGGATGACGGTATCACTGGGGTGTCTACGCCGCGTCAGGGATGACGGTGAAATTCAAGCTCGTCCGGGATGACGGTATCGGGGTAGCGGGGCCGAAGACCCAAGACACCGTCATGCCGGACTTGATCCGGCATCCAAAGGCTACCGTACCGCCCTGGATCCTTCTCTCCCGCCGTCATGCCGGACTTGTTCCGGCATCCAAAGGCTACCGTACCGCCCTGGATCCTTCTCTCCCGCCGTCATGCCGGACTTGATCCGGCATCCAGAACGTGTGGTGAGGGATGGGCCGGGGTTTGGGGTTGCTGCGGGTCACCAGGGGATTTCGCGACCGTCCCAGTTGAGGAAGCGGCCGCTGTCGTTCTGCCGCAGTCCGTCGATTACGCGGAGGATGCGGGTGGCGCTGCGGTCCGGCGAGTAGAGCTTGTCGGGGGATACCCCGGATTGAAACGGCCGGGACAGGGCGGTGTCGGTGGTGCCGGGGTGCAGGGCCAGCGCAATCGCGCGCGGCAGGCGGCCGGCCCACTCGTTGGCCAGGGTGCGGATGAACTGGTTCAGGGCGGCCTTGGAAGCCCGGTAGCCATACCATCCGCCCAGCCGGTTGTCGCCGATGCTGCCGACCATCGCGGATAAGCCGACGAAGGTAAACGCCCGCTTGCGGTCGAGCAACGGCGCCACCGCCCTGGCCACCAACAGGGGTCCGAGGCTGTTGACCTCGAAAGAGCGCATCAGGTGCGCTCGCTCACACTGGGCCAGTGATTTCTCCGGCTGCAGGAGACCGTCATGCAACACGCCGGCGGCGTGAATAACCAGATCCGGAGGGCGTCCGATGTCGGCCAGTCTCTGTGCCAGTCGACCCAGGTCGTGGTCGTCGGTGATATCGAGCCGCCAGGTCTGTGCCCGCCCTGACACCGGCTGATCATCGTTGCCGGCTGTCGCAGCACCGGGCTCACCTCGGCCGGTTGCAATGACCCGCTCGACTCCGGAGTCGGCCAACAGGCCGTGCACCAGAGCGCGTCCAATGCCACGGGTCCCACCCACGACGAGGCAGAGCTTTCGAGAACGGCGGGCCACCGGTACCTCATGGGAGGACTTTGGACTCATGATCGCTCACTTGGTTCGCAAAAGAACCAACGCCCCGGGATCGGGGCGTTGGTGAGTGTAAAAAGACCCGCGCCGCATGTGGAGTGCGAGGAGGGAGACGCGGGCCCAAAGACGTGCAAGGCTTGCCTGCACAGTCCCACAAGCTGTGACATCAGCCCTGCGGCAGAATCACCGTATCGATCACGTGGATCACGCCGTTACTCGCTTCGACGTCGGTCGTCAGCACCTGCGCGTTATCCACAAAAACGGTTCCGTCTTCGACACGGATGCTCACATCCTGACCGTTGACTGTGGTCGCCGAATCGAGGCGCAGCACCTGCTCGGCTTCAACTTTCCCCGACACCACGTGATAGGTGAGGATGGCGACCAGCTGATCCTTGTTCTCCGGCTTGAGCAGGTTGTCCAGCGTACCCTCGGGCAGCTTGGCGAAGGCCGAATCGGTCGGCGCGAAGACCGTGAACGGGCCGTCGGACTTCAAGGTGCCGACAAGATCCCCGGCTTCGAGCGCGGCGGCCAGGGTGGAAAAGTCGCCCGCCGCCACAGCGGTTTCGACGATGTCGGAATTTTTGCCGTAACCGCCGGCGAAGGCCGTTGCGGCGGTGAGTGAAGCCGCGGTGGCCAGTACAAAATTTCTGAGATTGAATTTCATGGCAGATATCTCCTTGAGATTGGGTTTGCACGATTCAAGGTACGCGAGCGGTGATCAACAACGCGTGAATCGTGTGTCGCCAACGTGTGCAGATCAGCACAGTCGTCCGTCGACCGACACGGACCCTGGCGGGCTCGCCGCCACGCCGCGCGGCCCGCGACCACGCACAGACCTGGTTACTTGAAGGAACGACTCAGATTTCTGGGCTGGGGCCGAGGAATTCCGGCCTGGCGAACACGATCTGAACGTCTGAAATCGCCCGTTCCAGAAACGCCCCCTCGCAGTAGCACAGGTAGTATTCCCACATGCGGATGAAGGTCTCCGAATAACCCAGCGCGCGCACCTCGGCGATGCGCTCGAAGAAGTTCTCGCGCCAGCAGCGCAGGGTTTTCGCGTAGTGCAGGCCGATGTCCTCGAGATGCAGCAGACGCAGGTCGGTGTGCTCGGCCGCGGTCCGGGTCATCACCGCGGACGAAGGCAGCCGGCCACCGGGGAAGATGTAGCGCTGGATGAAGTCGACGGACTGCAGGGATTCGACATAGCGCTGGTCGGCGATGGTGATCGCCTGCAGCAGCATCACGCCGTCGGGCCGCAGCAGGTTTGCGCACGTGCGAAAAAACGGTTCGTAAAGCGGACTGTCGATGGCCTCGATCATCTCGATCGAAACCAGCTTGTCGTATTGCCCCTCGAGATCGCGGAAATCCTCGCACAACACGGTGATTCGATGTTCCAGGCCGGCCGCGCGAACGCGCTCACAGGCCAGTTCGTACTGCTCGCGGGAAATGGTGGTGGTGGTGACGTGGCAGCCGTGGTGCCGCGCCGCATGCAGGGCGAAGCCGCCCCAGCCGGTGCCGATTTCGACCACCCGGTCGGACGGACGCAGATCCAGCTTGCGGCAAATGCGCTCCAGGCGGGCCACTTGCGCCTCGTGCAGACTCATGTCCGGGCGCTCGAACACGGCGCAGGAGTACATCAGGGATTCGTCCAGCCACAGGCCGAAAAACGCGTTGCCCAGGTCGTAGTGCGCGGCGATGTTGCGGCGCGCGCCCTGGTGACTGTTGCGGTTGGTGCGGTGAAACCACTTCTGGAGCGGCGCGCTCAGCCGCGCCGTCCCGGACTCCATGCCGTCCAGAACCTCACGATTTCGCAATACCAGCCGCACCAGCGCGACCAGGTCGCTGCAGGTCCAGTAACCGTGCATCCAGGCTTCCCCGGCACCGATGGAGCCACCGAACGCGATGTCGCTCCAGAAACGCGGATCGCGCACCTCGATGCGTACCGGCGCCGTCCCGCCGATCTCTTCTGCGGAGCCGAATCGATGTTTGTGTCCGCCGTCGGACAACACCAGGGCTCCGCGCTTCAGACCGCGCAACTGCTTCAACACCGCGCGGCGCGCCAGGCCGTCGAGCAGGGTGGGTTTTACGGTACCGGCCAGGTGCCGGGGCGATGCCAGTGAGACCGATTTCATGCCCGGAGCTCCTTCAACCCGACTGACGCGGAGCCGGCCGGGATGGGTCCGCCTTGTCCGGATGGTCGTAAACCGGGTTGCCCTTGAGCCATAGCCGCAAGGCTTCCCAGTGAATCGCGGCAATGATTTTCAGGGTCATGAACGGAAACGCCGCGAGAACCCGGGCCAGCGAACCTGGGGTGATTTCCCGGCGCCGCAGCACCAGGGTCGCATCAAAAAGTTTAGTACCGGCACGGAAATTTGCCATGTGCACGCCCAGTGAGTCGCCCGGTTCGTCAAAACGCCAGTCGTAATCGATGTCCATGGGCATGAAGGGCGAGACGTGCATGCGCTTGGACGGAAGATAGCGTTTGAGCTGGTCGGTTCCGACATTTTCCGCCGGGTCCAGCACATAGCAGCAACGCTCGCCCCAGGGCGTGTTGTTGACCTCGGCCACGATGGTCTCGACCCGCTGGTCGGCGGCATCGAAGCAGTAGTAGAAACTGACCGGATTGAACACGTACCCGAAGTAGCGCAGATGGGTCAGCAACCGGATCGGTCCGCCGGGACGCTGGCCGGTGCGCCGCTGCACTAGGTCGCGCACCGCCTGGTCGAGCGGCAGGTTCGGATCACCCAGGTGGTCTTCCCGGCGGAACCGGGCGGGCGCGCGGCGACCCGCCGAGAACAGCCGGCTGCCCGCGAACACCGTCGGCAGCTCGGCCAGATCGAGATACAGCATGAACATGCGGTAACGAAACCGGTGCGGATGCGGCGCCAGCCGCCGGTGGCGGACGCTGCCGACATAAAGCCCGCTGTGCATGCCGGGCTGCGCTCAGGCCGCCCGGACAGCGGCGGTGGGCTTGCGCAGATCGGCCTCGAAGTGCTTCAGAGCCGACAGGGCGCTGACCACACCGTCCTCGTGGAAACCGTAGCGCCAGTAAGCACCGCAGTAATACGTGCCGCCGGTGCCGTTGATCTCGCGATGCCGTTGCTGGGCGGCGACGGCGGCCTGGTCGAACACCGGGTGGTCGTATTCGATGTGCTGCAGGATGCGGTCGGGGTCGATGGCGCCGGTGCGGTTCAGGGTCACGCAGAATGTTTCAGGCGCCGACAGCGACTGCAGGATGTTCATGTTGTAGCTGAGCGTGGCCCGGCCGCCGGCAGCGCCCGGATCGGCGGGCAGATGGTAATTCCACGCCGCCCAGGCTCGGCGGTGCCGCGGCAGCAGTTGCGTATCGGTATGCAGAACCGCTTCGTTGGTCTGGTACGCGATGGCGCCGAGCACGGCCTGCTCGGCCGCTGTCGGATCGGCCAGCAAGGCCAGCGCCTGATCCGAATGACAGGCCACAAAGACGCGGTCGTAGCGCTCCGGTTCGCTGCCAACGGCCTTGATCACGACCTGGCCTGCTCCCGCGCCCTTCGCAGAGCCGGAACTCCGGCGGATCCACTGCACGCCGGCATTCAGGCGGATGCGATCACGATGACCGGCCACCAGTTTATCCACGTATTCCCGGGATCCGCCCCGGATGATTCGCCAGCTGGGTCGCTGGTCGATGCTGAGCAGACCGTGGTTGTGGAAGAAGCGGATGAAAAATTTCGCCGGCACGCCGCCCATGCCATGCGGGGTGGCCGACCAGATGGCCGCGCCCATCGGCAGGATGTAATGGTTGATGAAGCCAGACGAGTATTCGCCCCGGTGCAGGTATTCACCCAGGCTTATGCCCGGGCCGGGCTCGTCCAGCAGGGCCGGCGCCTCACGGTTGAAGCGCAGGATGTCCTTGAGCATCCGGTAAAACGAGGGCCGCAGCAGGTTGCGGCGCTGCGCGAACAGGGTGTTGAACGACGCTCCGTTGTATTCCAGGCCGCTGCGCTCGCAACGAACGCTGAAACTCATGTCGCTGGGCTGCGAAGCCACGCCCAGTTCGTCCAGCAGGGCGGCAAAATGAGGGTAGGTGACGTCGTTGTAAACGATGAAACCGGTGTCGACCGGATAGCGCTGACCGTCCAGATCGACGTCGACGGTATGGGTGTGGCCGCCGATCCGCTTGGCGGCTTCGAATACCGTGATGTCGTGTTCGCGGGCCAGGCGGTGAGCCGCCAGGTTGCCGGCGATGCCGGTACCGATGATGGCGATTTTCATGGCGGGCTCCCGGTGGACTCCCAGCGCTGCGGCACGCGGCGCAGTTGCGTCACGTCATAGCCCGACTGCTGCACGTGCCCGACGAGCTGCAAATAGAGGCCTTCGGGAATGACCGGGGTGCGCGCCATGATCCACACATAATCGCGCTGCTTGCGGCTGATGACCGTATGGGTGTAATTCTCGTCCAGCCAGGTGATGCGGTAGTCGGCCTTGATCGGCCAGATGAACTGCATGCCCCAGACCGCATTGGACGGGTCGTCACGCACAAAGCCACGCGGCCGGTATTCCTTGAGCGGTCCGTCGAATCCGCCCTTGCGAAAACGGAAGGTCGTGGCGATGGTGCCGTCGTCCCTGAGCCGATAGCTTTCGACCGCGTTGTAAGCCTCTTTCTCGATGAACGTCGGAATGTTGGCGATCACATACCAGTCGCCCATGAACCGGTCGATGTCCACGTGGTCCACTGTTGCAAGCGGTGGCAGGCTGGCCCGGCACGCGCTGAGCATCAGCGCGCCGGCACCGGCCAGCAGAATGCGGCTTTTGCGGGTAGCCATGACGGGTTACAAAGCGGTCATGATGCCGGCCGGGCTCTGTGGACCGCTTTCGAGCTGGTAACGCAGAGTGCGGCCATTTTCGTAGCGGGTACGCAGACCGAGCCATTCATCGTTGTCGGAATACCACAGGTCGAGTTCGAGTTTCTCGGCCTGCAGGCGATAACGCCAGGCCTCGGTTTCGCGACCGCCCACGTCCAGGCGATCAGGCTGCGGCTCGGAGATGTCCACTTCCAGGTACTCGCCGGTCTGGGTATTGAGCAGCCGCGAGGCGCTCAAGAACTCGGGATTCCAGTACGCGAAACTCATCACGCATTCGGGCAGGTCGTGCTCGCCCTTGCTGCCCTGTACCACGAAGCGGTCTTCGAGCCGACGGCCGTCCACCGCGAAGGGCTTGCCATTGGCGTCAGTGGCCGATTCGATGCGGGTCAGGCAATGGCCGTCCCACACCTCGCGATTCTCGTGACCGTAGCGATACAGGGTCAGGAACAGGACCTTGTATTCGAAGTCGGCCACGCTGCGCAGCACGTGCCGGTCACCCACGACATCCAGATAGAAGTGATGAAACCCCACTTCCTTGTCGTCGACGAAAACCCGGAACTTCCAATGGCGCTCCGCCTGTTCGGCAAGGGTGGCCAGGTTCTCGGTCACCGGATCCGGCGCCGGGGCGCCCGCGCTTCGCTGGTCGCCCGGCGGCGACTGCTGCGCCCGCGCCGCGGCGGGCAACACCATTACGGCGATGCCGGTCAACAGGGCGAGGACCAGGCCGAACACGCCGGAAGGCGGGTACAGCCGCATGACCGCCCTGATGACATCGTCGCGCCCTGAGGCGCGCGTACTCAATAAAGCTGGCCCGGGTGATGCCCTTCCGCTGACAGCCGCGAGAGCAGTCGGGACAATCACCCAGGCCAGACAAACGGTGTAGGAGATGCGGCCCAACCGGCGCACCGCCTCGTTCAGGTTTCGCTCAGCCATGTCGCCACCCGGTCAACACGTAGGCCGGCCTTGCATCGGTCAGAAACCCATCCAGGCGGCTGGCCAGCCGCACGAGTACGGGCAGCATCGCGGCCCAGCCCACGGCGAGCAGCGTCATCGCGGCGACGGGCTCGACCAGGGTCATGGCACCCAGCCGGGCACCGCCCAGGTAGCTCAAAGGTGCTCCGATGGCGCCGAGCAGGGCGCTCACCCATGGCCGGCCACGCAGCCAACCCATGGACAGGTTCAGGGTGCTGCCGAACAGCACCCACATGGCGATGATCCAGTAAGGGGCCGCGCCGGGAATCCACTCGCCGTTCGGGTAGATCACCCAACCGGTGGCCAGCACGATACTGTCGAAGGCCCCGCCGAGCAGCGCGCAGGCGGCCAGCACCGCCAGTTCCCGCGACGCCCGCGCAGCCAGTGTCAGGTGCAGGGCGGCGATAACGGCTACCGCCAGTACGCCGGCCTGCGGATACCCGCCGGCCGCGCCCACCACGCAGGCCAACCAGCCCACCTGGAACAGTCCGTAATTGAGGAGCTTGATGCGCATCGTTTCAGCGGCCCGGTTCCCCGGCGACGGTGTCGCCGCGGCGGAACAGGTAATGGCCAACGAACCATTCCTGCCCGTCGTCATGGCCGAACAGTTCAGCGCAGGCCATGAAGAACATGCGCCAGCGCTGCAGCCACTGCTCGGCCCGGTCTGCACCGTAGGTTTCCCGGAACAGGGCCAGCACGGTGTCGCGACTGGCGTCGAGCCGCTGCAGCCAGGCATTGGCGGTCTTCTGGTAGTTGGTGCCGTTCCAGACGGCCCGGTGCGCCAGGCGCAGGTGATCCTGGAAACGCAGCGGCAGGTCGGCGCTGGGCATCATGCCGCCGGCGAAGAAGTGGCGGCTCATCCAGTCTGACGGTCCGCTGTCGATGAACTCGTAGGCACACAAGCGATGACAGAAGATGTGCATGAAAAAACGCCCTTCCGGTTTCAGCCAGCCGGATACCCGCCGAAACAGTTCGCGGTAGTTGCGCATGTGCTCGAACATTTCAACCGATACGATGCGGTCGAAACGCGCTTCGGTATCGAAGCGGTTCATGTCCACGGTCTCCACGCGGATATTGTCGAGTCCGCGCTCGCGGGCAAGCGCTTCGATCCACCGGCGCTGGGCCGAGGAATTGGAAATCGCGAGAACTTCACTGGCCGGATAGCGCTCGGCCGTCCACAGGCTGAGCGAACCCCAACCGCAGCCGAGATCGAGGACGCGCTGACCGTCGTCCAGGCCGGCACGTGCCGCCGTCACGGCCAGCGCGTCGGTTTCCGCCTGGTCGAGATCGTCGGCACCGCCATCCCACCAGGCACAGCTGTATTTGGCATGGCGGCCCAGCACGCGGGCGAAGAATTCAGCGGGAACTTCGTAATGTTGTTCGTTGGCGCGGTCGGGTTGGGGCGCGATGTCCGCGCCGTTCATCCGGGCGATGAACGATTCCAGCATTTCCACCGCTGAAGCCGCATCGTGGGCACGAACTGCCGTCAGTCGCGCCCGGTTGAGGCGGCGAATTCCGGCCCTGATGACCGAATCGGGCACATAGCCGGCTTCGGTCCAGGCGATTGCGGTGTCGGCGGTGTGGCGCATGGCGGTCCGTTGCAGATGAAACGGCCGCCAGTATGTTCACGCGCGTGTGAAGAGGCTGTGAACCCCCGCTCAACGTCGTGTGAATTGCAATTACAGATTTTCGAGCTGGCTGACGATCTCGCTGGAACGCTCGCTGTATTCGTGCGAACCGAAGCCGAGGTACAGGGCCCCGGACACGCAGACCAACAGAATCAGCAAAAGCCACATCCTCATGGTATTCCCCCTTTTTGAGCAAAGCCGGCAACCCCTTGCCGGTGAATCGAGCCGTACAGGCACCGCCAAGGATGGGCACGGGCACGGAAATACGACGGGAGAACTGCGGAAGTTCCGGTCTGTCGCTCATCCTGAGCCGGGGTCAATCCCTTGGCGCATGGCGCCATGCCCACCTGGGCACATCAATATTTGTAACCAAATCCCGCGAAAAGTCAAGCCGATACGCCGTTTCCTCCGCTGAACGCCCGGCCTCGACCGCCTGCCCGGAAAAAGGCTCGCCTGGCCGTACGGGCTGTAACATTCGCGGCGCTCAATCCCTCTAATGGGGAGACGATCAACCAGGGAACCCGATGATGGCCGCCGCAAAGCCGGCGGACCCGGAGCTTGCACATGAACGCGATTCAACAGATCAGCTTGAAAATCCAGCTTGGGCTCGACGCCGCCGCCGACATACCCCCCGAGGCACTGCGCGCGCGCTGGCAGGCCCGCACCGGGCTTCGTCCGGACGGCCGACCGGGCGCGCCGCGCAGCCCGCGATCAACCCCTGCGACGCCCGCTTCGAATCGCCGGCCAGGGTGCGATTGAGCCCTGCGACCGGCGCATGGGTGGACGCGAGGAATCCGGAGCAACCCCCAAATCGCATGACTCCGGGCACATACCAATGTCATAATTAGGGGTTATATTGTGAGATTGGGCTGTCGCGGCCCACAAAAAAACGGGGGTTGGTTCTTGAATAACAACAACGACCTGAAAAAGGCCGTGGACGCGATGTCCGAGCGAACGGTCACCGAATTATTCAGTTGCGCGTTTTCTCAACCGTTGAAACTTCTTGGACAGAATGATGCATCGCTGTCCAGCTACGCCGTCTTCTGGTGCGTGGCGGAAAACCAGGGAATTACACAGGTCGAGGTCTCGCGCCGCACCGGGCTTTCCGCCAAGACCGTGTCCCGGGTCATTTCGCTGCTGGGAGAGAACGACGACGGCCGCGGGTGGATTCGACAGGATACCGACCCGGCCGACCGGCGTGTACGCCGACTGACGCTGAGCCGGCGTGGCCGGAACGTGCACCGCAAACTGCTGGAGGACGTCCGCAACCTGGGCAAGGCCTTGGGCTGACGACGGGCCACGCCGCATGATGACCGGCGATTGTGGGCACGACCGGTCACCGTAACGGCTTCGAAAAGGCCCCCGGTGGAGGTGGGCGATGGACCCACCACCGCCCGCGTCGGCTCGCTGCGCGAATTACCGCCACGCGTTGCTTTTTGCGCCCGGCCACTTCCCTGGAGGCTCTAATGGCCATCCCGGACCGGGCCGCGTGGATCTGACCGGCCAAACACCGCCAAACCGACCCCTCCGCAAACCGGGGGCCTGGCAATCGGTGGCAAATTGGCGCAGAACTGCGCACGGCGAAAGCTGATGGCGTCATCCTGAGCCAATCTCCATCCCTGGACCGGAAAGACCCGCTTTGAGGCCCGAACCGGTCGTTTGTCACCGTACCGAGATCACCTGAACGTGTCAATCCGGTCCGCGGTGAAGCGGGCCATTATTACGTTTCGTTGTTTCTTCATTCAAAATATTAACTACAACAATGGTGCTTCCTGCGGTACAGTGGAGAGTCGCATTACTGAGAATTAATTTTGCAGCAGCACTGACCGGAGGCCGTACGGAACGCTCTTGAAACACGATCAGCCCCCCTTTCCCGCACCCGTTCAAGAAGCGGTTCTGCACGACGCCATTCGCGATTTTCACGACAGTTGCGGCTTCGCGCTGCTGGCCCACATGGACGGTCAGAAAAGCCACTGGCTGGTGCAGACCACCCTGCAGTCACTGGCCCGCCTGACCCACCGCGGCGCGGTCGCCGCCGATGGCAAATCCGGCGACGGCTGCGGCATCATGCTGCAGTTTCCCGAGCCGTTCCTGCGCGACGTGGCCAATGAGTGCGGATTTCGGCTGTCGGACCGCTTCGGCGCCGGCCTGGTGTTTTTCTCGCCCGATGATGCGCTGATCGAACGCGGCAAACGCATACTCACCGATCACCTGTCCCGCGTGGCCCTGACCGTGGTCGGCTGGCGCGAAGTGCCCACACGCCCGGAATTCGTCGGCGAACAGGCGCTGGAGAGCATGCCGGCGATCTATCAGGTATTCGTCAACGCGCCGCCCGGCTGGACCGAACACGACATCGAGCGCCAGTTGTTCGTCGCCCGCCGCTTCGCGTTCGACGAGCACGGCAAACTGCCGGATCCCGATCCACTCTATTACGTGTGCTCCCTGTCGGCCCTGACCATGGTCTACAAGGGTCTGGTACAGGCCGAACACCTGGCGGACTTCTATCCCGATCTGACCGACCCGCGCATGACCTCGGCGATCGGCATCTGCCACCAGCGATTCTCGACCAATACGCTGCCACGGTGGAACTACGCCCAGCCGTTCCGCTACCTGGCGCACAACGGCGAGATCAACAGCGTCAACAGCAACCGCGACTGGGCCAATGCCCGGACGGGCATCCTGCATTCACCCCTGCTGCCGTCGCTGGAGCGGCTGTCGCATCTGGTCAACGAAACCGGATCGGATTCATCTTCGCTGGATAACCTGCTGGAGTTGTTCATGGCTGGCGGCATGGATCTGTTCCGCGCCATGCGGCTGCTGATGCCGCCGGCGGTGCGCGAGGACATGGATCCGGACCTGAAGGCATTCCTGATGTTCAATTCCATGCACCAGGAACCCTGGGACGGACCGGCCGGCGTGGTGTCGACCAACGGCACGGTGGCGAGCTGCAACCTCGACCGCAACGGCCTGCGGCCGGCGCGCTACAGCATTACCCACGACGGCGTGTTCACGGTCGCGTCCGAAACCGGCGTATGGGACTGCCCGCCCGAGCGGGTCAAGCGGCGTGGGCGTCTCGGCCCCGGCGAAATGATCGCGGTGGACACCCAGACCGGCCGCTTGTGGAAAGCCGGCGCCATCGACGACCAACTCAAGGCGCGCCACGCCTACAGCGAATGGCTGGCAGAAAACGTCGTACGGGTGTGGAACAACGACGAACAGGAACGCAAGGCGGCGCTGAAGTTCATGCGCGAATCGTCGGGATTGCTGCCGACCTTCCGCAAGTTGTTCGGCCTCAGCGATGAAGAACTGGAGACCGTCATCAACCCGATGGCGCTGGAAGCCCAGGAGCCGATCGGATCGATGGGCGACGACACCCCGATGGCGGTGCTATCGACCCGCGACCGATCCATCTACGACTATTTCCGCCAGAGCTTCGCCCAGGTCACCAACCCGCCCATAGACCCGCTGCGCGAATCCGCGGTGATGTCGCTGGAAACCAGTATCGGCCATGAGCACAACGTGTTCCACGAGACGGCATCGCACGCGCACCGCGTGGTGCTGCCCTGGCCGGTGCTGAACTATGTGAAATACCAGACCCTGCTGGGGCTGGATCAGCGCCACTACCGCAACATGCGCTTCAGCCTGAACTACAACCCGGCAGAACACGACCTGCGCGGCGCCATCTTGGCCCTGGTCGATGCCTGCCTGCAGGCCGTGGAAAGCGGTGCGACCATCCTGGTACTCACCGACCGCGACATCAGCCGCGACCACCTGACCATTCCGGCGCCGCTGGCGGTGGGTGCCGTGCACCAGGCCCTGATGCGCGCGCACGAGCGCACCCGGGCGAACATCATCATCGAAACCGGCTCGGCCCGCGATCCGCATCAGTACGCGGTTCTGCTCGGGCTCGGCGCCACGGCCATCTACCCCTACCTGGCGTTTCAGAGCATCAACGAGCAGCTGGAATCCGGAGCCGTGGAAGGCGACCCGATTCAGCTGCGCAAGAACTACCGCCGCGGCATCCGCAAGGGTCTGCTCAAGGTGCTGTCCAAGATGGGCATTTGCACCATGTCCAGCTACCGCGGCTCGCAGTTGTTCGAAGCCGTGGGCCTGTCGCGCGAGGTCGTCGACCTGTGCTGCCCCAAGGTCAAGTCGAAAATCGCCGGGGCGGGATTCGAGGAACTCGAGGCCGACCTCAAGCGCGTGCACGAACGTGCGTGGGACGAGCAGGCGCGGCCGGTACGCGACGGAATCTACCGGTTTATGCACGGTGGCGAAGCGCACGCTTACAACCCGGATGTGGTCATGAACCTGCAGCAGGCCGTGGCCAGCGGGAAATGGTCTGACTACCGGCTGTACGCGGATGCGGTGAACAACCGGCCGGTGCTGGCACTGCGCGACCTGCTGGCGCTCAAACCCGCCCAGGCACCGATCGAAATCGATGAAGTCGAGCCCGAAGCGGATCTGTTTCCGCGGTTCGACTCGGCCGGCATGTCGATTGGCGCGCTGTCGCCAGAAGCCCACGAATCCCTGGCGATCGCGATGAACCGGCTGGGCGGACGCTCGAACTCCGGCGAAGGCGGTGAGGACGCGGCCCGCTACGGCAACGAGCGCAATTCCCGCATCAAGCAGGTGGCTTCCGGCCGCTTCGGCGTGCATGCGCACTACCTGGTCAATGCCGACGTACTGCAGATCAAGGTCGCCCAGGGCGCCAAACCGGGTGAAGGCGGCCAGTTGCCCGGCCACAAGGTGACCGCCGAGATCGCGGCCCTGCGCTGCTCGACCCCGGGGGTCACGCTGATCTCCCCCCCGCCGCACCATGACATTTACTCCATCGAGGATCTGGCGCAGCTCATCTTCGACCTGAAAATGGTCAATCCGGAAGCGCTGATCTCGGTGAAGCTGGTCTCCAGTTCCGGGGTGGGCACCATTGCCGTTGGCGTGGCCAAGGCCTATGCCGACCTGATCACCATCGCCGGCTACGACGGCGGCACCGGCGCCAGCCCGTTGAGCTCGGTCAAGTATGCCGGGGTGCCGTGGGAACTGGGGCTTGCGGAAACCCACCAGGCACTGGTGGAGAACGGCCTGCGCCACAAAATCCGACTGCAGGTCGACGGCGGGCTGAAAACCGGTCTCGACGTGGTCAAAGGCGCCATTCTGGGCGCCGAAAGCTTCGGCTTCGGCACCGGACCCATGGTCGCCCTGGGCTGCAAATACCTGCGCATCTGTCACCTCAACAACTGTGCCACCGGCATCGCCACCCAGGACAAGCGCCTGCGCGATGAGCATTTCCACGGTCTGCCCGAACGGGTGATGAACTATTTCGGTTTTCTGGCCCGCGACGTGCGTGAAATTCTGGCGCAACTCGGCGTGCGCCGGTTCACCGACATCATCGGCCGCAGCGACCTGCTGGAACAACTCGAAGGGTTCACGCCAAAACAGCGGAAGCTGGACCTGTCGCCCATACTCGGCGCCGCCGCGGTGCGACGGGAGAAACCGGTGTACTGCACCGAGCCGCGGAACCTGCCGTTCGATCTGGGCCAGAAGAACCTGGAAGTCTGCGAGGCGGCCGAAACGGCGCTGGAGCAGGGCAGCACCTGGTCGGGCGAATTCACCATCCAGAATTTCGACCGCTCCGTGGGCGCCATGCTGGCCGGCCGTGTGGCACGGCGGCATGGCCGCGCGGGCCTGCCGGAAAACACCCTGGACGTGCAGCTCGAAGGTACCGCGGGCCAGAGTTTCGGCGCCTGGAACATGCCGGGAATGACTCTGCACCTCAAGGGTGATGCCAACGATTACGTGGGCAAGGGCATGTCGGGCGGACGGATCGTGCTGTGTTCGACGGATACCAACCGCCAGCGCGCGCGCCGCAATGTGATCTGCGGCAATGCCTGCCTGTACGGTGCGACCGGCGGTGAGTTGTTCGCGCACGGCCAGGCGGGAGAGCGTTTCGCGGTGCGCAATTCAGGGGCCGATGCGGTCGTCGAAGGCACCGGACATCATGCCTGTGAGTACATGACGGGCGGCACGGTTGTCATTCTGGGCCCGGTCGGACCCAATCTCGCGGCCGGCATGACCGGCGGAGAGCTGTTCGTACTCGACCGCAACCGGGAAGTCGAAGGCCTGCTGAATCCGGAATTCGTCGAGGCCACGCCGCTCGAAGAACAGCGGTTCGATGCTCCCCGGCGCCGGCTGCGCGCGCTTATCACGGCGCACGTTCGGCATACCGGCAGCGAATGGGGCCGCAAGGTGCTGGACGAATTCGAACTGATGCTGCCGCATTGGGTCTACATCCTTCCCAAGAACCTGCAGGCCAGCAATGAAATTTCTCAACAGGATGTCCCGCTGCGGCTGGTGAAGGCATGACCCACAAGAAAGACCTCTTCGCGTTTCTGGACAAGCCGCGCACCGATCCTGACGTTTTTCCGCTGGAAATCCGCCAGTCGGAATTTCGCGAGATTTACAAGGACTTCACCGCGGACGAAGCCGCCACCCAGTCGGAACGCTGCCTGGATTGCGGCAATCCGTACTGTGAGTGGAAGTGCCCGGTGCACAACTACATTCCCAACTGGCTCAAGCTGGCCGCCGAAGGGCGCATCATGGAGGCGGCCGACCTGTGCCACGAGACCAACAGCCTGCCGGAAGTCTGCGGGCGTATCTGCCCGCAGGACCGGTTGTGCGAAATGGCCTGCACGCTGCAGACCGGTTTTGGCGCGGTGACCATCGGTGCGGTGGAGCGCTACATCGTCGACGAGGCCCTCAAGCAGGGTTGGCGCCCGGATCTCTCGCACGTCCGCCCGCAACCCTGGAACGTCGGCATCGTGGGCGCCGGGCCGGCCGGACTGGCCTGTGCCGACGTGCTGTCACGCAATGGCATATCGGCAACCGTCTATGACCGTCACCCGGAAATCGGCGGACTGCTGGCGTTCGGCATACCGGACTTCAAGCTGGAAATGAAGATCGTCAGGCGCCGTCGCCAGGTGCTGGAGGAAGCCGGCATTCAGTTCCGGCTCAACTGCGACATCGGCACCGACATCCCGGCCCGTGACCTGCTCAACATGCACGATGCGGTGTTTTTCGGAACCGGCACCTACACCCCGGTGGACGCCGATCTGCCGGGACGGGACGGTGGCGGCATCATTCCCGCGCTGCCCTACCTGATCGGGCAGACGGCCTACATGTACGGCCTGGAAATGCCGGATTACCCACACATCGATCTGAAGGGTGAGCGGGTACTGGTGCTGGGCGGCGGCGACACCGCCATGGATTGCGTGCGCACCGCGGTGCGCCAGGATGCGGAGTCGGTGCACTGCGTGTACCGCCGCGACCAGGAGAACATGCCGGGCTCGCGCAAGGAAGTGGGCCACGCTTTCAACGAAGGTGTGCAGTTCGAATTCAACACCGTGCCGCTGGCCCTGGAGCACGAGGAAGGCAAACTGTCCGGGCTGCGGATCGCCCGTACCCGGCTGGTGGCCGATCCTGACGGTGGCCGCGCGCGGCCCGAGATCATCGAGGGCAGCGAGGAAGTACTGCCGGCCAGCGCGGTGATTTTCGCTTTTGGTTACCGGCCCAGTCCGCCGGCCTGGCTGGAAGAGTTGGCGGTGGAGACCGCCGAGGACGGACTGGTGGCCATCGACGAGCGCATGCCCGGCCAGACCAGCAACCCGGCGATTTTCGCGGCCGGTGACATGGTTCGGGGTTCCGACCTCGTGGTCACGGCCATCGCGGATGCCCGCGAGGCCGCGCTGTCCATGGTGCGCTACCTGGAAACCCAGCAGCCGCACCTGAAGCGGGCCTGAGCGGCTCGCGATTCCGGGGTAGCAGGCGTAATTGCCGCTTTGGCCATGCTGGAGATTGACGAACAACTGGGCATTCCGGACCCGGAGATCGAGATTACGGCCGTTCGCGCCCAGGGCGCCGGAGGCCAGAACGTGAACAAGGTGTCGTCTGCCGCGCACTTGCGATTCGACATCACAGCGTCCTCGCTGCCGGATCGCATCAAGGAACGCCTGCGTTCACGTGCGGACCGGCGCATCACCGCCGAAGGGGTGGTGGTGATCAAGGCGCAGCGGTTCCGGCACCTCGATCGAAATATCGAGGATGCCCGTGAGCGGCTGGCGGAACTGGTGCGCTCGGCCGCAACGCCACCCAGGCGCCGTGTTCCGACCAAACCCTCACGGGCATCGAAGGAACGCCGCCTGGAACACAAGGCGAGGCGCAGCGAAGTGAAGAAACTGCGCGGCAAGTTGCGTTAACCGCAACACATTACCTCCAACATGAGAACGGCAAGGCCTTGGTTTAGGTTCTGACTATGACTATAATATGTTTTAGGCAGAACCACCTGGAGAAAGACCATGGCCGAGAAAACGGCTCAAGAGAACGTAGTACCTGAATTTCTGACATTAATCGACAGTCTCGCGCGCGCGCATCACCGTATGTCGTTGTACGATGCCGAGATCCATCGCCTGTCCGGCTCGGAATTGACCGCGCCACAGGCCAAGGTCGTATTCTGTTTGGGCGGCACGGAAGGGCTGACCTGCAGTGAAATCACCGAACGCACCCTGATCACCAAGGGAACGCTGACCGGTGTCATCGACCGCCTGGAACAGAAAGGCGTGGTGCAGCGCTGGGGTGACAGTGAAGACGGACGTCGCATCATTGTCGACCTGACCCGCACCGGCGCGAAGCTGTACCGTCGCGAGTACCCGCGTTTCGTCAAGGCCATGCAGGCCCGTTTCGGCAATTTGTCTGACCGCGATTGCAAGCAGGCCACCCGCCTGCTGAATAAAATCGCAGCGCAGTTCGAAGCCGAATAGCCCGACCCGGCGCGGCGCGGGTTCCTTCCCGCGCCGCGCTGCATTCACCACCCCCAACCCGACCGCCTTCCCGGTCCCGACCCGCCCGCCATCCCGACTCCCCGTACCGTCATCCCGGGCTTGACCCGGGATCCACCCGGCCTCTCCATCCCCTCCAGTCACCGAATGAGACATTGCGAATGGACCCCGGCTCGCAGGCCGGGGTGACAGTGCCACCCATAACCACCCTCCCTGCCTCCGACCGTGCCGTCAGCCCGACGTCCCCCCGAGTCTTCATC
>NZ_JAZHOG010000009.1:73269-117652 GCF_037892215.1 Elongatibacter sediminis
GTCGTCATCCCGGGCTTGACCCGGGATCCACCCGGCCTCTCCATCCCCTCCAGTCACCGGATGAGACATTGCGAACGGACCCCGGCTCGCAGGCGGGGGTGACAGTGCCACCCATAACCACCCTCCCTGCCTCCGACCGTGCCGTCAGCCCGACGTCCCCCCGAGTCTTCATCCCGTCCCCGCGTGTCGTCATCCCGGGCTTGACCCGGGATCCACCCGGCCTCTCCATCCCCTCCAGTCACCGGATGAGACATTGCGAACGGTCCCCGGCTCGCAGGCGGGGGTGACAGTGCCATCCATAACCACCCGCCCGACCTCGCCAGTGCATCTGTGGACTCACTCGGGCCCGCGCGACGTTGACCACGGCGATTAACTGGCATTTACCGGGCCACCGCGGTCAATTGGTTATCATGGCCGGACTATCAATCCGGAATACGCAGGGGAGACCATTGGACTGGACAATTCTCTGGTGGCTGCTGGTGGTGCTGCTGGTGGTGGCGGGCCTGGCGGGCACGGTGGTGCCGGCGCTGCCGGGGGTGCCCATGGTGTTCGGGGGTCTGCTGCTGGGTGCCTGGATCGGCGGGTACGAAGCCGTCGGATGGTGGACGCTGGGCTTGTTCGCCGGCCTGACGGCGCTCGCCCTGCTGGTCGACTTCCTGGCCGGCGCCTTTGGTGCGCGCTACGCCGGAGCGGGCGTTCGGGCGTTCTGGGGCGCCACCATCGGTGCGATCGTCGGCATGTTTTTCGGACTGCCCGGCATCATTCTGGGTCCGTTCGCCGGCGCTGTGATCGGCGAAGTCAGCGGCGGTCGCGGCTGGCGGGATTCGGGACGCGCGGGGGTCGGCGCGTGGCTGGGCATGGTGTTCGCGACCGCGTTCAAACTGGCCATCGCATTCCTGATGATCGGCTGGTTCGTGATCCAGGTCGGGTTCGGGCCTTGAGTATGGATCCCGGGTCAAGCCCGGGATGACGGACTGAGGGTCAAGCCCGGGATGACGGGCCGAGGGTCAAGCCCGGGATGACGGACTGAGGGTCAAGCTTGGGATGACGGGTTGCGTAGCACTTCGTGCAGGGCCTGGAAGTCGCCGGGTATGGTTACGGACAGCACCTCCTTGTGCCGCACGGCTTCCAGCGCCGGGGGCAGGGGCACGTCGATTTCCAGCGTTTCCTCGATCACTTCCAGGAACTTGGCCGGGTGCGCCGTACACAGGAATACGCCTTCCTCACCGTGTTCCAACGACTCCTGCAGCGCGAGCCAGCCCAGTGCGCTGTGGGGATCGGCCAGGTAGCCGCTCTGCCACAGCACGTGCATGGCATCACGCGTTTTGCGATCGCTGATCGATACCGAGTACAGCAAGTCCTCGAGCGGCAGACCGTGGCGTTCACCGAGTTCGATAACCCGGGCGAAGTTGTTCGGCACGGAAATGTCCATCGCGTTGGTGATGGTCGCCCGGGTAGGCTCGGGTTGCCAGCGCCCGGTGCTGAGGAAACGCGGCACGGTGTCATTGGCGTTCGTCGCGGCCACGAAGCGGCGGCAGGGCAGACCGATGGCCCGGGCGATCAGGCCCGCCGTGATGTTGCCGAAATTACCGCTGGGCACGCTGTAGACCAGGTCTTCCGGTGTCTCCACCGCGGCCGCCGCTTCGAAGTAGTAGCAGACCTGGGCCACCAACCGCGCGATGTTGATGGAGTTGGCGGAATTCAGGCCGAGATCACGGCGCAGGGATTCGTCGTCAAAAGACTGTTTGACCAGCGACTGACAGGTATCGAAGTCCGCGTCCACGGCCACCGTGCGAACATTGCCGCCCAGGGTGCAGAACAGTTTTTCCTGCAGCGGCGAGATGCGCCCCCGGGGGTACAGCACCACCACGTCGATACCGGGCTGACCGTGGTAGGCATGCGCCACCGCCGCCCCGGTGTCACCCGACGTGGCGGTGAGTATGGTCATCGGGCCGCCATCGTTGAACTCCGCCAGGCAGCGCGCCATGAAACGGGCACCGAAATCCTTGAACGCCAGAGACGGGCCGTGGAACAGTTCCAGCGCGCTGACCCGAGGGTCCAGCCGGCGCACTTCGATGGGAAAGTCGAACGCCGAGGCCACCATCCGCTCCAGCACCGCGGACTCGATTTCATCCCCGATCAGGTGCTGCAGAACGGCCGTGCTGCGCGCGACGAAATCGAGCTCCAGCAAACCGTCCACGTCCGGCAACACATCGAATGAACGCGGAAAGAACAGTCCCTGGTCACGGCCCAGTCCCGTCATCACCGCCTGGCGGAAGCTGACAGCGTCCGACGGGTGCTTGATGTTGATCAATTCCATGGTGACTTCCCGATCAGTCGATACTGCGAGCGCCGCCGAGATCGACCCGGCAGACATGCGCGAAGCCCCGGTCGGTCGCGCAGTACTCGCGGCGCAGCCAGGCGGCGAGTTCCGCGGCGACGTCGGAATCATCGGCAATGGCGAACAGGGTGGGCCCGGACCCGGAAATGCCCACGGTCAGCGCGCCGCGGCCCAGCAGCGCCTCCCGCGCATCATCGAAACCGGCCAGCAGGCGGCGCCGACTCGGCTCGGCGATCAGATCCACCATGGACGCCGCCGCCAGGCCGGTCTTGCCGGTGTACAGGGCATGGACGAACTGGGCGAACTGAGCGGCGTGCTGCACGGCGGTCGCACGCGGCAGGGATTCGGGCAATACGGAACGTGCCTCGCGGGTCACCAGTTCGGTACCGGGCCAGCAGACCACGGTCTGCCACCGGGCCGGCCACGGCAAGGCGTACTCGGCCTGCCCCCCGGGCGGACACAAACGCAGCCCGCCATAGAGACAGGGCGCGATGTTGTCCAGGTGGACGGCTCCGCTGATGCGGCCCTCGGCTTCGGCCATCAGCCGAAACAGATCACGCGAACCCAGGGGATTTCCGTACCAGCGATTGAGTCCTTCCAGAGCCGCTACCACCGAACTGGCGCTGGATCCCAGGCCACTGCCGATGGGCAGGCGCTTGTCCAGAGTCAGGTCCAGCGGGGCAACCGGGATTCCGCGCTCGGCCGCGGTCTCCGCGAACAGGCGGCAACAGGCGGTGACGATATTGGCTTCCGGGTCCGGCGGCAGCTTGTCGCTGAACGGGCCGGTGACGTCCAGGTTCCAATCCGAGCCCGTTCCCGGGCGCAGTTCGACCACGTCGCCGAGCAGGGTGCCGTCCAACGGGGCCAGCGCCAGCCCCAGCGCGTCGAATCCGACGGAAACGTTGCCGATCGACGCCGGCGCGAAAACCTTCAGCGGCGTGGTCCGCATTTCGGGGCTCTCAGCCGACGCGTTCATGAGTGTTGATCCAGCGGCCGCCAGACCGTTCGCAACAGGTCGCCGAACACGCCGGCGGCCGTGACCGCGGCTCCGGCGCCGTAACCCCGCAGTACCATCGGAATGGGCTGGTAGTACTCGGTATGCAGTACCAGGGCGTTCTCACCATCACGGATGGCGCCCAGTGGGGCATCTTTCGGCACCGCCTCGATGGCGACGCGGCATTGACCGTCGCGGATCGTGCCCACGTAACGCAACACCTTGCCCTCGGCGGTCGCGGCTTCGGCCTGCGCCGTGGAGGCCGAATCCAGTTCGCGCAGCGCGCCGATCAGTTCGTCGGCGCCAACGCCGGCGATCTTGTCCAACGGTACCGCCGGTTCCACTTCGACGTCCTCGAGTTCCAGTTCCAGGCCGACTTCGCGGGCAATGATCAGCAGTTTGCGGGCAACGTCCATGCCGGACAGGTCATCCCGCGGATCGGGCTCGGTGTAGCCCAGCTCCATGGCTTTTTCCACCGCCTCGGACATGGCCAGGCCGTCCTCGACCAGGCCGAAAATCATCGACAGCGAACCCGACAGGATGCCCTCGAATGAAATCATCTCGTCGCCGGAGCGGATCAGGGCCTGCATGGTGTCGATGACCGGCAGTCCGGCACCCACGTTGGTCTCGTACAGGAAGCGCCGGAAATTACGCGTGGCGGCCTGGCGCATCTCGCGGTAATAGGCCAGCGAGGCGGTGTTGGCTTTTTTGTTGGCGGTAACGACGTTGAAACCCGACTCGAGGAAACGCGCGTACAAGTCCGACAAGCCTTCGTCGGTGGTGCAGTCGACGATGGTCGGATTCAATAATCCCAACCGCTCGCGGATGCCGATCACGTCGTCAATGACCCAGGCAACGCCGTGCTCATCCAGCTGCCGCTCCCAGCCTTCCAGGTCGATAACGTCGTCGGCAACCAGCAGCTTGCGGCTGTTGGCGATGGCCCTGACCCGCAACTCCACATCCTGTTCCATCAGGCTGGGCGCCTGGCGCTGTACCTGGCGCAGCAGTTCGCCACCGACATTGCCACAACCCAGCAGAATCAGGTCGATGTGGGTGGTGTGGCTGAAGAAGGCCGTGTGACAGGCGCGGGTGGCGGACTGGGCATCCTCTCCGTCCACCACCACCGCGATGGCGCACTCGGTCGAACCCTGGGCGATGACTTCCACGTTGACGCCGGCCGAGGATATCGCGGTGAGGAAGCGAGCCGCGATGCCGCGGTAATGTTTCATGCCTTCGCCCACCAGCGAAATGACGGCCCGCTTGCCCTGCACGAGGATTTCACCGATCAACTGGTGCAGGCGCTCGAAATGGAATTCCTCTTCCAGCGCCTTGCGCGCCTTGTCGGCATCTTTCTGGCGCACGCACAGCGTAATTGAATACTCCGACGACGACTGCACGATCAGCAGGATTGAAATCGAACGGCTGGCCAGCGCATCCATGACCCGGCGCGCGATCCCGACCCGTCCGCGCAGACCGCCGCCCTGCAGCGTGATGGACGCGATGTTCTCCAGGTGCGAGATGCCCCGAACCACGTGGGCGCGTTGTGCCGCGCGATGAATCCGCGTGCCGGGCTGTCCGGGGTCGTAGGTGTTGCGGATCTCGCAGACGATGTCGTTGGCCGCCAGCGGCGTCAGGGCCTTGGCCGAAATCACCTTGGCGCCGAAATAACTCAGTTCCATGGCCTCTTCGTAGCTGACCTCGTCGAGGCAGCGGGCGCTGGACACGATGCGCGGATCGGCGGTGAAGAATCCGTCCACGTCCTTCCAGATCTGGCAGCGCCCGGCGCCGGCCGCAGCGGCGATCGCCGCCGCCGAATAATCGGTGCCGTTGCGCCCCAGCAACTGGATGTCGCCGTCGGCGTTGCGGCCGTAGAATCCCGGCAGCACCAGCACCTTGACTTCCGCGCCCAGGCGCTCAGCCAGGCGCGGGCGGGCGGCCTCGATGTCGACCAGCGAATCGAGCCAGTCTTCGTTGGCCAGCGGCAGCACGTCGGCGTCGGACCATTCGGCGGCCACGCCTTCGTGCCGGAGCAGGTCCACCATCAGGCGGCTGCTGAAGCCCTCGCCGGTGGCCAGCAGGGTCGCACGCACCTTGTCCGGGCACTGGCCGAGCAGCCGTACGCCCTCGATGCGCTGACCGAGTTGACCGGCCTGATCGGACAGAAAGGCGCTGGCCAGCGGCGTTTCGATGCCGTCCGCTGCCATGGCTTCGATGATGGCCTTCTCACGGGCCAGGGCCTCGTCGAGATCGGTGCGCCCGTCCTCGCCGGCGACCGCCTGGTCGATGGCGGATTCCAGCAGGTCGGTCACGCCCTTGACGGCAGACAGCACCACCGCCACCTGGCCATCGCCGGAATGCCCGGTGATCACGGCAGCACTGGCCTTGAAGCCGGCATAGTCGGCCAGCGAGGTGCCACCGAACTTCTGCACCATCAGTGCGTTCTTCATGCCGATTCTCCCCCGTCGTAGCCGTGTTCGTGCACCGAGCGCATGGCCCGCCCGGACGGGTCGTTCATTTCCTGCAGCGAAGCATCCCACAGCACGGCTTCGGGCGTGCTGCAGGCCACCGTCGGGCCACCGGGTACGGTCTGGGCCGCGGAGGCGAGCGGAAAATGCTTCTCGAAAATCGAGCGGAAGTAATACGCTTCCTTGGACTGCGGGGTGTTGAACGGAAAACGTCCCCCGGCGCGCACCATGTCGGCGTCGCTGACCTGTTCGGCGGCGTGGTCCTTGACCGCGTCGATCCAGCCATAGCCGACACCGTCGGAAAACTGTTCCTTCTGCCGCCAGGCGATTTCCTCGGGCAGCATGTCGCTGAACGCCTCGCGCAGAATGTGCTTTTCGATGCGGCCGTTGCCGGCCATCTTGTCCCGCGGATTCAGGCGCATGGCCACGTCGATGAAGCGGGTATCGAGGAACGGCACGCGCGCTTCCACGCCCCAGGCCGCCATGGCCTTGTTGGCGCGCAGGCAGTCGTAACTGTGCAGGCGGGACATCTTGCGCACGGTTTCCTCGTGAAACGCCTGCGGGTCCGGGGCCTTGTGGAAATACAGGTAGCCGCCGAAAATTTCGTCCGCACCCTCGCCCGACAACACCATTTTGATGCCCATGGCGTGGATCTTGCGCGCCATCAGATACATCGGGGTGGCTGCCCGGATGGTCGTCACATCGTAGGTTTCCAGGTGATAGATCACTTCGTCCAGTGCATCCAGACCTTCCTGCAGGGTGAAGGTGAAGCCGTGGTGCACGGTGCCGATGTGGTCGGCCGCTTTCTGCGCGGCCACGAGATCGGGTGAACCTTCGAGTCCGATGGCGAAGGAATGCAGGCGCGGCCACCAGGCCGGGCTGCGTTCCTGGTCCTCGACCCGCATCGTGGCGTGTTTGGCCGCCAGGGCCGCGGTAATCGAGGAATCCAGGCCGCCGGACAGCAGCACCCCGTAGGGCACGTCGGTCATCAAGTGGCTCTTGACCGAATCCTCGAGTGCTGCGCGCAGGGCGGCGCGGTCGGTTTCCACCTCGGCCACGGCGCTGAAGTCTTCCCAGTCACGCCGGTACCAGCGCTCGGGCGCGGCCTGACCGCTGACCCAGGAATGCCCCGGCGGAAACTCGTGGACCTGGGTGCACACGCCGATCAGCGCTTTCATCTCGGAGGCCACCATCAACTGGCCGTGCTCGTCGTGACCGTAATACAGCGGCATGATGCCGATGGGGTCGCGCGCCATCATCCAGCGGTCGGCATTTTCGTCGTACAGGCAGAAAGCGAACATGCCGCGCAGCCGGTCGAGAAAATCCGGACCGTGCTTCAGGTACAGCGGCAGAATGACCTCGCAATCGGACTCGGTGCGAAACGCATAGTCAGCATCGAATTCGGCGCGGATTTCCTGGTGGTTGTAAATCTCGCCGTTGACCGCCAAAGCCTGCCGGCCCGATTCGCTGAGAATTGGCTGCGCGCCGGTATTGACGTCGACGATGGCCAGACGCTCATGAGCCAGCACCGCGTTGGGCGCCGTGTATATTCCGCTCCAGTCGGGGCCACGGTGGCGCAGCAGGCGCGACTGCTGCAAAGCCATTTTGCGGACGGTAACACCGTCCTGGCGCACGTCCAGCACGCCAAAAATCGAGCACATGGGGAGCGTCCTCGCTAACGAATTCCAGGTTATCCAAAAGGGGCTGTGGTTATTGTTGACGCCCCGCTCTCACTCCAGGGCTCGCACGCGCCCTGCGCGCCGTTCGCCCGAACCCTCAATAGTAAGCGCTGGAGACGGGAGAGCCAAGAGCCGAGCGCCTTCGATTGCAGTCCGGGGGACGCGCCGGAGCCTTTTTCAGGCGGGCAGCGCGACCGCCAGGTCTGGCGCGGCGACACGGGCCTCGAAACACTCGGTGAGCTGTCGCAGTTTGCGCACCAGTAAATCCAGACGGTGGCCGGGCAGATCACGAAAATGGAACACGACGCGGATGGCGTCGGGCCCGGCGCACTGTGAGAGTGAGCGCTCCGGCACCAGTTCGAAGGTGCAGAGCACGCCAAAGACGCGCAACAGGGCGCCCGGAAGCCGTTCGAGCAACACGGTCAGCTCGACCTCGCTATCCGCCGCGCAGGGGGACGCCACGCGATCCAGCGCCACACCCGCATCGTAAACATCCTGTTGCCCGGTCAGGTTGGGTAATCCCGAAGCCATGAGTTATCACCTATGAAGTGTTGCGCTCATGGTAGGGCAGTCAAAGCGGTTTTTGTGTTGCAATTACCTGGCAATATCGGGTATTTGTGAATAAGAATTTCACAAATGGTCAAAAATGTGACTAAAAACACCGATGATGTTGCGCTCGACCGGACGGACCGCCGCATCCTGCGCTTGCTGCAGTCGGACGCCGACATCAGCGCCGCCGCCATCGGCGAACGGATCGGCGCCTCGCAGGCCACCGTGTGGCGCCGCATCCAGCAGATGCGCGAATCCGGCCTGATCCCGCCCCAGGTCGTGACCCTCGACCGCCGCAAGGCCGGTTTCAATGCGATGATCTTCGCCCAGGTGAAGCTCAGCTCACACGGCCGCGCCAACCTGGCCGAATTCGCCGACACCATCCAGAACTTCCCGGAAGTGCTGGAAGCCTACGTGATGATGGGCAGCACCGACTTTCTGCTGCGCATCGTGACACCGGATATCGAGGCCTACGAGCGCTTTTTCTTCGAAAAACTGTCGCAATTGCCGGGCGTGCAGGAAGTCACGTCGTCCATGGCCCTGTCGGAAATCAAGCAGACGAGCGTGTTGCCGCTCTGAACCGGACGGCCGGGAGACGGTCTGCGCAACGAAGTGCCGGCTCAGGGCACCTTACTGCGGCCAATCGGCCTCGGGGTCGTACTTCAGCACTTCGACTTCGGGCAGCGCCTCGCGGTCGATCAGCACGCCGTCCTTGATGACTTCGGCAATCCTTCGCATGTTCGAGATATCGGCCAGCGGGTCACGGTCGAGCACCAGGATATCGGCGCGCAGACCGGCGCGTAATGACCCCACTTCATCACCCAGTCCGTACGCTTCCGCGCCGTTGCGGGTCGCGGCCTGGATAATGCGCAGGGGTGGTTCACCCGCGTCCTGAAGTCCGACCATGCGGTCGAAATGCATGCGGCCCAGCCGGCCCCAGACAACCGGGCCGACATCAGCGGAATCGGGTCCCTGGTCCGTGGCCAGGGTGTATCGAACACCGGCGTCGAGCCAGACCTTGAGCCCGGCTGCCTCGGTGTCGTAATCCTTGCCTGCCATCCAGGGTTTACGCTCCATCATGACCGCATTGAGGTAGGGCCGGTCAGGATGCCGGGTCACATCCCACTCATCGTAGATTCGCAACTTGTTGCGTTCCGGAACACTCATCAAAGCCGCCGGAATGTCGCGCTCGACGATCGTCCGGACCAATTCGCGTATCGCCTGCTGCTGCCTTTCGGATGCATGGTTCCACGAAGGACTCATGACATTGGGATGGACCAGCAAATCGGGATCCATGTCCAATGCCAGGCGCAGGCTCTCGACGGTAAACGTATGCGTGGTCAGCGGAATGCCAGCCTCGTGCACGACCTCGGCCATGGCCTGAAGCACTGCCGGCGAGAACACCAGAGGCTCAACGGAACCCAGGCCATGTCCGCTGACACCGATTTTCACGAAATCGACGCCTTTGGCGATGTAACGGCGCAGGGTGTCTGCCGCCTCCCCGGGGGTCATCGCCAGCATTGCCGGCCCGACGTCCGCCTCCCACAGGGCATCGATCCGGTTGCGGATCGCCGGATGGACCCAACCGCCGTAGCGAAGAGAGTAGCCCCGGGCGTCCCAACCCCCCATGAAGGAAGCGCTGAATGGTCCGCCCGAACCAATGATGTTCCCGGCCACCAGAACCCGGCTGCCGATGACCTCACCCGAGTTGATCCGGTCGCGTGCCTCGAGCAGGGCGTCGACCGGCCCCCAGGTATCCGGCATCGTGGTCAGGCCGTACTTCAAGCCCACCTGCGCGCTCTGAATGGCGATGTCCACCAGCCGGTCTTCGTACTTGATGAAGAATTCCGGCACCGTCAGCAGAATCAGGTGAACATTGGAGTCGATCAATCCCGGCGTCAGCCACTTGCCCCGAACATCGACCTGCTCGTAGTGCTCGTCGAACGACACTTCGGAGCGCTGGCCAACGGCCTCGATGCGCCCGTTGTCGATCAATACGACGGAATCCTCGATCACGGCGGGCTCGGCGGCGGTAATCGCCGTCGCGCCAACCAGGGCCCATTTCTGGGCCGCCGCCAGGTTCCCCGGGCCGAGCAGCAGGCCGATCAAAACCAGCCAGCCCAGGGCTTGCCGCATGCCGCTGCCCGCGCCCGTCGACTTCATCGTCACAAACCTCCGAACCACGCCGTCATCTGGACCCCGTAGGTGCGGGACCGAATGGAATTGGCACGCACCGCCTCGTCGGCTCCGGGCAACCCCGCGGCATTGCCCGAGAATACGTTGAGCAACGGGATTTCATCCGTCAGATTGTCCACATAGAGTTTGACTTCGAATTCATCCCAGCGCACACCGGTGGAAAAATTGACCACGTCCTGCGCGGGCACATCGACGTTACCGTCATTTCCATCGAATCCAAACGTCGACGTCGAATCCTTGTGCCAGTAGTTGGCACGGACGAATGCATCCAGCCCGTTGGACAACTGGAACTCATAACCCAGGTCCAGCGACCAGGTGTATTTCGGCGTACGCCGCAGCGAATCGCCTTCCCGTATCGTTACCCGGGTGCCCGGAAACAATTGCGCATCATCCTGGAATTCGTTGTCGGTCCAGGCAAAACTGGCAGCGGCGTAAAGACCCGGCGCGAAGAAATCCTGGGTCACCAACTCCAGTTCCAGCCCATAGGCTTCGAGATCGGGCGCATTCGTCGTGAAGAACCCCTGCCCGAAGGCGCCGGCCATGTTCGACTGAACCACCGCCTGCATCTCCTGCCAATCGAGGTAGTAAACCGCGCCGTTGAGCGTAACGCGATTGTCAGCGAGCCGGGACTTGGCGCCCAACTCGTAGTTCACCAGGGTATCGGGCCCGAACTCGAAGAACTGCTCGGAGATGCCGAACAACTCTTCACCGACAAACGTATTGAAGCCGCCGAACCGGAACCCTTCGGAGCGGGTCGCATAGACCAGTACGTCATCGTTGACTGCATAGTCCACCTGCAGCTTGTAGAAAAAGTCGTCGTCACCGGCCACGCCATTGGTCACGAACCCGAAATCCGAGCCGCCGATGAGAAAAACCTCCTGGTTGTCGAGTTCCCAATCGAACCAGCGGCCACCCAGCAGAACACTCCAGCGATCGGACAGGGCGATCGTCATTTCGCCGAAAACGGCCGTTTCCTCGAAGGTGCGCAGCCCGCCCTGGCGCAGCGATTCCACGGCGTTGGGGTCGCCCACCTCGGCCGCCACGAAACTGGTGCTCTGATTGAAGTCATCGTAGTCGTCCGAGTACACCCCGACGAGCCACTGGAGCCTGCCGCTGCCGGACGAGGCCAGTCTCAATTCATGGGTCGTGGCTTTTTCATCCACCACCGTATCGATTCGTTCCAGGAAACCCGCGGAATCATTGTAGTCACGCCATGACCCGTCGTTGCTGTAGCGTGATCCGGTGTAGTTCAGCGTGGCCCAGTCGAGGTCCACATCCACAATAAAATTGAACAGATCGTATTTCTGAAACGCCCGCCCGAAATCCGAGGGCTGATCGACTTGCCGGCCGTCCAGCGCGAGATCGATGTAGGTGGGTGCATCGGCCTCGAGGTCATTGCCGTGATAAATCGCGGTAATGGAAACCCGATCATTGACATGCAGCAGTCCGGAAATACGCCAGGCCGATTCCTCGACATTGTTGATGCCGGACGTACCGGTTCTGATGTTCTCGATATACCCGGTCTCGTCGATATGATGGCCCGCGAACCGCAGCGCGAAGGTGTCGGTCACCAACGGAAGATTGAGCATTCCGGACGCCCGGTAGCTCAGCCCGTCATCATTCTTGCTGGAGTAAAGGTCCGCTTGCGCCATCGCTTCGAACGCGGAAGGGTCCGGCCGGTTGGATCGATAGGAAATCAAGCCGCCGATGGCTTGTGATCCCCAAAGCGTTCCCTGAGGTCCGCGCAGCACCGAGACCTCTGAAATATCGAACAGGCGGTAGCTGTTACCGAAGTGGGGAGCACCATCGAGATACTGCGCCACCACACCCACGGTATTGTCCGCCACGGTGGACAAGCCTCGAATCGAAGCGACCTCGTTGCCGCGGCCAGGCCCTCCATCGTTGATGAAGTTGGTGCCCGGCACCTGGACAATGAATTCGTCGAAATCCACCGCGTTGAGACGTTCCAGTTTGTTGGCATCGAAGGCCGTGATGCTGAGCGAAAGATCCTGGGCCGATGTCGCACCGCGTTTGGATGCCGTGACGACGATCTCTTCGAGCACCGTGGATTCATCGTTATTTCCAGGTTCCTGTGCTTGTACGGCGATCGTGCTGGCCGCGAGAAACAGGGTTGCACTCGAGATGAGAATGGCGTGTAGATCAATCGGTTTCTTGTACATTTTGAATCTTCCTTCATGGCGCGGAGTCGGACGCATTGCGATTACGATCGATCAATACCGTCCGGAATTCCCTATTGTACGTGTGATCCACCTTGCGGTAATCGTTTCAGACCCGACGTTGATGACTCCATGCCTACGGACAAACCGCGCCGGTGTTGACCGGACGCGTGAGTCCGAAGTTCGCCAACTCCGGCCCTTACGGGTTACGCCCGCCAAAATCAAAATCCGATCGTGATAACGTAAAGGCCGGGGGGATGTGGCGTTTCCAACCGTCCCTGACTGAGGTGAACCCGGCGGGAGGGACCGTCTCGTTTCCATGGGCATGAATCCGGAACATATCACCCGGCTGCTGAATCGGTCGCCGGACGACCTGACGCGCGACGAGGCCGCCGACATGGAGGCGATCTATCAGCGTCTGAAGAAAATCGCGCGCATTCAGCGGGTGAAGATCCGCAACGGACAACTCAATACCACGGCCCTGGTCAACGAGGCCTGGATCAAGTCGCGCGGCAAGAACGGCGCCTTCGCCGACCGCAATCATTTCTTCGCATACTGCGCGCTGGCCATGCGCCACATCCTGTTTACCCAGGCGCGGCGCAACAAGCTGATCACCTACGTCGACGATGACCAGGCGCTGGACCGCCACCCGGTGTACCAGCAATCGGACTATCTGCTGGAACTCGAGCGGCACCTCGCCAGCCTACGGGAGTTTTCACCCCGACTGGAGCAGGTGTTCACTTACCGCTTTTTCGGCGAGATGCCGTTCGACGCCATCGCGGCCGTCCTGAAGATGTCCGAACGCACCGCGCTGCGGGACTGGAAAAAAGCCCGGACGATGCTCGCGGTGGCCCTCGAAAAGTGAGTGATCGACGGCCGGACTGGAAGCGCATCAGCGCGGAGTTCGACCGCGCGGAACCGGACAACATCGAACGCTACCTGCTCGATCAGGGGGTCGACCCCGCGGTCGTGCCGGATTCGGTGGGCCACTCCGCGGCGGAGCTCCTGCAGGTGGCTCTCGGGGGTGAGGACGAAGCGCCCGAGTTGTCGCGCTACCGCATCCGGGAGCGCCTGGAAACGGGCGGGCAGAGTGAAATCTACCTGGCGGAGCGATCGGACGGCGTCTACCACCGGACCGTGGTCATCAAGTTCATCGCCGACCGCTACGGCCAGGAACTGTTGCGCCGGCAGTTCCTGGAAGAGATGCAGTTGCTGGCCGACCTCAATCACCCCGGCATCGTGCAGATCCTGGATGGCGGCCTGACCGAGAACGACCAACCGTGGCTGGTGCTGGATCACATCGACGGGCGGCACCTGGACGCCTGGTGCTCTGAAGGACACCTGGGCCCGCGAGACGTCGTACCGCTGTTCCTGGACCTGTGCGACGCCCTTGATCACGTGCACCGGCGCGGCGTGGTCCACATGGATCTCAAGCCCACGAACGTCCTGATCAAACAGATCAACGGCACGGCCTTTCCGGTGGTTATCGACTTCGGTATCGCGCTGCGGTCCGCCAGCCTGAAACCCGGGACCAAACGTCCGCCGTTCGGCACGCCCGGCTTCGCGGCCCCGGAGCAACTCGCCGGCAGGCCCGTCGACCAGCGGGCCGATATCTGGTCGATGGGCATGATGCTGGCGCAGGTGCTGACCCGCGGCAGGTGCGACAACATCGGCCTGCTCGAAGCTAACAAGCGCCAGACGCTGTTGCGCAAGCAGGGCGTGCCAGCCGACCTGATCGACGTGATCACCACCTGCACCCGCGAGCGGCCCGGCGACCGCTACCCGTCCATGGACACCTTGCGGACCGACCTCAACAACTGGCGGCACGACTATCCGCTGATCGCCAACCGCAATCGGCCGCTGCACGTCGCGGCCAAGAGCGTTCGGCGTCACCCGCTGATCTTCGCCACGGCCCTGCTGGTGCTGGCATCGGCCGCGGCGTTTACCGGGAAATACACCCGCGACATTCACGAACTGCAGCAGCGTACGCTGGCGGAAAAGACGGCCGGCGATGCCCTGCTGAACTTCATTTCCAACGACCTGTTCGAACGGCTGGTGCAGATCGGGCGAGTAGACGTCCTGCAACTGGTGGCCGAACGCAGCCTCGCCCACTTGGGCGCACAGGACCAGCGCACCTACGACGCGGCGGCCTGGCTGCAGACGGCCATCGCGTATACGAACGCCGGCAAGGTCTTCGACGCACTGGAAGTCTCGGATCAGGCGCTAGCCGCCTTCGATCAGGCCCTGCTGCACCTGCGCCAGATCGAGCAGTCCGCGGGCCACCGTCGGCCGTATCTGCGGCAGGCCGCCACGGTGCATACCGCCATGGGCCGGACCCTGGCCACCGAAGGGCAGGGGGAGCGGACCGAGAGCAGCCTGCTGCGGGCCCTGGAGCTGGCCGACCGCCTGATCACCGAGTTCCCCGATGAAGACGAAGACCTGCTCTGGGAAGCGCATATCCAGCTCGGTTGGCATTACATGGAGTATGGCCGGCCGGACGAAGCGGACGCGCACATCGCCGCGGCGATGGCCACGGCCCAACGCCGCTCGGCACCCGACCAGGACGGCCTGCGGATTCCCGCCTGGACCTTGAATCTGTCACAAGCCTGGCAGGCCCGCGCCTGGCATGCTTTTGACTACGGCGCCGAAGCGGACGCACTGGCCGCCATAGGCGATGCGCTGAGTCTCGCCCGGCTCACGCTCGAGTTCGATCACGAAGACATCGAGTACCTGGACAACTACCGGATTCTACTCAATCAACAGGCCTTCTTAATGCTGCGCACGGGCCGGACCCGGTCCGCGGACGAAGCCATCACTGAGGCCATCGCCACCGGCGAGCGACTGCAGATTCTGACCCCGGAAAACCGCAAGTATCAGCGCGAGCTGGCCTATTCCTACACCACCGCCGGCGAGGCTGCTGAACAGCAGGGCGACCTGGAAGCCGCGCTCGGTTTCTATCAGCGAAGTCTCGAACTCTCGGGGGACATCGCGCAAGCCGATCCCGCCGGCTATTCCTCGGCCAACGACTACGCCATCGACCTCACGCGGACGGCCCACATCCTGATCCGCAAAGGGCAAGAACCTCAGGCCCGCGAACTGCTGAACGAAGCCGTCAACCTGATGCGACCCATTCAGCGCGGCGAGCCGGACAACAAGTACTACCTGCACTCCCTGGCCGTACCCCTCATTCTGCTGGGCCGCTACGACGAAGCCCGGCCCCTGGTCGATGCCGTGCGCGCCGCCGGGCTCAATGACGCGGAGTTCACGGCGCTTCTGAGCGAACACGGGCTCGACTGAGCCGACTCTCTCACCGCCCGCCGCCGGTGCGCCGGCCCCGGACGCATGACGGGCACGCCGTTTCCAGCCGGCGCGGCTTGCCGATCTGTCAGTTTTTCCTCCCCCTGCGAGTTAGAAGGAATGAACATACACCCACTGGACCTGCCGACAGGAGACTGACATGCGCCACGAACATTCCTGGCTGACCGCGGTATTTGCCACTCTGACACTGACCCTGAATGCGATTTCGGTCAAAGCCGATCCCTCCATCGAGAGCGCCCACGCCGTCACCATCGATCCGGCGAAGCCATTTCCATCCGTCATGTACAGCGACATCCTGAAGTCCATGTCGGACCAGGTGTTCTGGGAGAAAGGCCAGCTGCGCTTTTTCGAGCGGGTGCGCATGACCTTTCTGCCCGACTTCCAGGATCCGCAACACATCGCCGCCTACAACCCGAATACCGGCGCACACCTGGTCTCGCAACTGAGCGACGCCAGCGGTGCGGTGGTTCGCACCGTGTTCTGGGAGGCGCGCCAGGATCGGTTCCCGTACTGGACCGCTTCGGCCGTCGACAATTACGATCCGCCGCCGCTGAACCCGGGCGACTACACCCTGACCTGGCTGGTCGACGGCACGCCATTCTGGAAGCTGCCCTTCGAGGTTGCCACCGGCGCCGCGGCCAGCGCCTATGACCAGCCAAACACGTATCTGGAAGGCCCCTGGAACGACTGGGCATACATCTACGTGCCCAACGGCAACCTGGCACAGGCGCCGACGTTCAACCTCTTCGTCCGCGACCGGGACGCCAAGCCCGGCTCCTGGTCCGAGCTGCACGTCACCGTGGAAATCCACCGCGACGGTGAGCTGATCGCCCAGCACGGCATCTCCCCGGGCGCGGCGACCCACGCGACCCTGCAGGGCAAGCCCTGGTGGGTGGCCCAGGAACTGGCATTCCGTCAACCCGACGACGGCGGCTTCACCGCCGCCAGCGAGATCCTGGCGCCGGGCGACTACACCGTGACCGTGAAGCTCAACGGGGACGTCTACGGCACCTACGGCTACACCGCCGACGGCGGGATCCCGTTCACCGGCCGGCAGGATCGCGAATCCGCGGACCCGATGACGTACCTGGAAGGCGCGCAGGACCGCTTCTATCTCCAGCGACGCTGATCCCCCAATGAATTCTGCCCAACCCGTCCGATGACTGTGAGCATCATGGAAAAATCCGAATCCCGTCTTTTCCCGCCCACCTGGCTGCGTCTGCTTGCCGGACTGTTCGCGATCACCGTCTGCGGTTCCGTGCCAGCCGATACGTTCGTGGTCAACTACGGAGAATTCTTCTTCGACGCCGTTCCCGGTGACGGCCGGTGCGACTACGACCTGAGCACCCCCGGCGAGCAATGCACGCTTAACGCCGCCGTTCGGGAAATTGAGCAGCTCGTGAATCAGGGCGATACCGGACCCCACCGGGTGGAAATCCCCTACGATGTCCCGCCAAACCACGATGGCACCCACCTGGTTTTCCCGAGCCTGTATGTGCTGGGCGACGTCGAGATCGTCGGAACCGGGGCGGGGCGCCCGGTCATCATCCCGATGCATCCCAACAACGTCCCGCATACGGCCGCGACGTTCGTGACTTCCGACGCCGCCAGCGTGACCTTCCGCGACCTGACGTTTGATCTGCAGTTCGGCGGCCTGCCCGCCATCGAAGACGCGACGGCACCCTCCAGTGTGCTGATCGAAGATTCGATCTTCCGGGTGGGAAACGATACCGACGAGGTGGGGCTTCGGGTGGAAGCCGGCGGGGATGTGACGTGCCTGCGTTGCTATTTCGCCGGGGGTGAAACCCGTGCGATCGAGGTTCGCGGCAGCCTGGACCTCGTCGATTCGGAGGTGCGGGCCAATGCGGTGGACGGTTCCGGCGCCGGGCTGCTCATCGAGGGGGACGCGGCCTCGGTTTACCTGCTCCGCACCCTGATCAGCAACAACCATGCTTCGGTGAACGGCGGCGGCATCCACACCTCCGGGGGCAGTCTGCTGATCGCCAACAGCAGCATCCAGAAAAATCGATCCGACGAAGCCGGCGGCGGTCTGTCGCTGACGACGTCCGGAGCGACCACGATCAATAACAGCACGATCACCGACAATGTCTCGGCCGCCGACGGAAACGGGGGCTCGGGCGGCGGCATCCATCTCGCGGGTCTGGCCTACGTGCGCATGCGCAACAGCATCCTCAGCGGCAACGACCGGCTCGACTGGCCCTCCCAGGACGAATGCGATACGACCTCGTTACTGGAGACGATCGGACCCAACGTGATCGGGGACGACCCGGACTGCTCCCCGGTCATCGTCAACGGCCCGGCGGCCCTGCGTCAGGATGTCGCTCTGACCTCGCTCTTCGAGCCCAACGGCTGGGGCGGCTATCACTTTCTCAAAATACCTGGCCGCCGCCACCCGGCCGTGGAACTCGGCGATAACGGCACCTGCGAGACCGACGATCAACGCCAGCTCGGCCGCCCGCTCGATGGCGACGGGGACCTGACGGCGATGTGTGACGCTGGCGCCTTCGAGCTCGACTGCGGCCCCACCGGCGATGGCGGAGACGACGACGGGGATGGCCTGGCCGCATTCTGCGACAACTGCCCGACCGTCGCCAACGCCGACCAGACCGATACGGATGACGATGGCGAGGGCGACGCCTGCGAAGGCAGCCATGAACTGCAGGTGCACACCACCGGTGGCGGTCAGGTGACCAGTACGCCGACGGGTATTCAGTGCGGCGCGGACTGCAGCGAGTCGTGGACGGAGGGCACCGTGATCACCCTGACCGCCACCGCCGATGCGGGCCGTCAGTTCCGTGAGTGGGAGGGCGACTGCAGCGGAGCCAACCCGAGCTGTCAGGTGAACCTCGAGGGTCCGCATGATGTCACCGCAGTGTTCGAACCCGAGGCGTTCACCCTCACGGTGCAGCGCCAGGGCAGCGAGGCGGCGGCCGGGCTGGTCACATCCCAGCCCGAGGGCATTCACTGCCCCAATGACTGCGCCGAAACCTATATCGGCGGAACGCAGGTGCTACTCGCAGCCCGCAGCACGGATCCGTCCGCTGCGTTCGCCGGCTGGAGCGGCGGCAATTGCACCGGCATCGGTGACTGCCTGGTGACGCTGGACCAAGCGAAAACCGTGACGGCTCTGTTCGAGCCCGGCGTTCAGCTGACGGTCGATCGCCAGGGCGGAGCGAGCGTATTCGGGCAAATCGTCAGCACACCCGTCGGCATCGACTGCCCTTCGGACTGCTCGGAAACCTGGGCCGTGAATGGCGAAATCACGTTGACCGCTTTCGTAACGGACCCGGAACGCTATTACTTCGCCGGCTGGAGCGGGGGTGGCTGCACCGGCACGGGAACCTGCGTGGTTACGATGGATACTGCCAAATCCGTGACGGCGCTGTTCGAGCACAAGGTAAAGATCACTGTGCAGAATCAGATCAACGCCGGTCCGGCGGCCTTCGGCACGGTAACCAGCGATCCCGCGGGCCTGTCCTGCACCACCGGCCAGGTCTGCGAACTCTACGTCCTGCCCGGAACCGAGATCGTACTCGAGGCTGCCGGGGATGCCGGATCGGGGCTGTCCTACTGGCAAAACTGTCCCGATTCTTCAGGCACCACGTGCACGGTGGTGATGGATGCCAACAAGAGTGTCATCGCCTGGTTCTCCGAGCGCCACGCCCTGACCGTGAGCCTGGCGGGCACGGGTACCGGCCGGGCCTTCAACTCCAATACCGGTTTTGGGCCGGATGAAGGCGTAAGCCTGGACTGCCCCACGACCTGTTCGCTCGATTACGAGCACGGCAATGGCGCCCGCGTGGACGTTTCCGCCGATGCCGCATCCGGTTTTGTTCGATTCGAGGGCGATTGCACCGGCACGAACCCCGCCTCCTGCTCCTTGACCATGGATGGACCCCGCAATGTCACGGTGATCTTTGACGGCGAAGGAAACACCGGTGAGGTCTTCGCCAACGGATTCGAATGACCCGACCGGGCCAGACTGGCCCTCGACGGCTTCGTATGGCGAGCTTCGATTCAGGCCAAAGCAGGGGCAGCGACCGCCACTTTCGCGGCTACGGCATTGCGCACGCAAACGATGATGCTGCGTTATGATGCAGCCCAATACGTGGACCGCGATGCAGCGGTCCGCTGCCTGATTTTCCCAACAAGGCCAGAACCTCTCCATGTCGAATGCGAACCCCTTGAGCGAACACATCGCCACCGTGCGAGACCATCTGCGCGAAGGCAGCCTGACCCTGGCCTGGTTTTCGCTGGGGTCGATTCCCCTGGTGGAAATCGGCGCGCGCACGGGGCACGCGGCCGCGGTCATCGACCTGCAGCACGGGCTGTGGGACCGCATGTCTGCCTACCTGGCGGTCAGCGCCATCCGCGAGGTGCCGGTGCTGATGCGGGCCGCGGCCAATACCGATCTCGCCATCTGCGAAGCGCTGGACAGCGGCGCCGCTGGCGTGATCGTCCCCTATGTCGAAACCCGGGCCGAGGCCGAGGCGGCCGTGGCGGCTGCGCGCTTTCCCGCGGGTGGGCACCGGTCCGCCGGTAGTGTCCGGGCGCTGGCCGAAGGCCTGGTCGAGTGCGTGGCAGCGAAGCCGGTCGTCGGGCTGATGATCGAATCGGCCCTCGGGGTGGAGAACGCGGCGGCCATCGCGTCGGTCCCGGAGGTTGATTTCGTGTTCATCGGCCCGGGCGACCTGGCCCTGTCGCTGGACTCTTTTCCCCAGGTGGACGATCGCCACGCCAACGCCTGCCTTGCGGTGCAGGACGCGTGCCGCTTCGCCGGCGTGCCCTGCGGCATTTTCTGCATGTCGGCCGAAGACGCGCGGGCCCGAAGCGGGCAGGGCTTCGCGGCCGTGGTACCGGCCAACGACATTGGTGTCGTCGCGAACGGCTTCACGCTGCCGGATGCGGCCGTCGCCGATTAGTCCCGTGCGGGCAGGCCCCGGCGGAGCTTCGTCGATCGACGGCGATTGACCGGGCCACACGGCCGGGCCGGGGGGTCAGTGTTCTCCCGATTCCGGCAATGCGAAGATCCACAGGGTGGCCGCCGGCGCCATCGGCAAACGGATTTCCGGCACCAGGGAACCGCGAGCCGTGGCGATCACGCCGCGGCCGACGGTGACGGCCAGGTACTGCCGGCCGTTCATCTCGAAGCTGACGGGCGGCGCCACCGGCACGTCGTTGAGCCGGAAGCGCCAGAGTTCCTCGCCGCTGTCGGCATCGAAGGCGGTGAGGTAGCGCTGCAGATCACCACCGAAGACCAACCTGCCGGCCGTGGTCAGGATGCCGCTGGTGCGCGGCGCGCGCTGACGGTGCGCCCAGGTCAGTTCACCGGTATCGAGGTTGATGGCCTGCAGGCGTCCGTAGCGGCCGTCGGCATCGGGGCGCGGCCGGCCGGTCCAGCGCACGCCGGATGACAGATTGGCCTGCTCGCCTTCGACCACCGGCACCATGTCCATGCAGATTTCCATCAGCGGCACGTACAGCATCCGGGTCTGCGGGTTCCACGCGCTTGGCATCCAGTTCTTGGTGCCGTCGGCGTGCGGACACACCGACACGGTGCGATCGGCGCGCGGCAGGCGGGCGGGGTCGATGGTGCGCCGGCCCGATTCGGGATCGATGGACTGGATGAAGTCCTGCATGCCCGGATCAACGGAGGCGATGTAGCCGCCGGTCTCGGCGTTCAGCAGGTCATGGATGCCGGACTTGCCGGCGCTGACCATGACCGGAGTTTCAATGCCGTTGACGGTGCGCGAGAACAGAATGCGCTCGAACACCCAGTCGAGATCCCACTGGTCATTGGGCAGGTGCTGAAAATGCCAGGCCAACTCCCCCGTTGCCGGGTCGATGGCAAGGGTGGAATCCGTGTACAGGCCGGCGTTCGCCGCGCCGGCATCCAGTCCGGCGGCGAGCAACGGTCCGGTGTTGTAAGTCTGCGCCGTGCCGAAATAGGCCAGCCCGGTCGCGGCATCGTAACTGCCCGGCACCCACGACGAGGCGCCGGTACGCTCGGCGGCCGGCAGATCCACCCAGGTGTCGCCGCCCGGCGTGCCGGGTTGCGCGATGGTCCGGAAGCGCCACACCTCGGCACCCGTCGCCGCATCGAGGCCGACGATGAAATTACCGCCCGGCACCTGGCCGGACGTGCCGATCATGACCCGGTCCTCGGCCACCAGCGGACCACCGGTGACGCGATGGCCTTTCTGCAGACCACCGATGGCCTGATCCCAGACGACTTCACCGGTTTTCATCGACAGCGCCACCACATGGGCGTCCGAGGTCGCCAGGATCACGTGCTCGCCGTACAGCGCGATACTGCGCTTGCCGTAAGCGAAGGAATCGAGGCTGTCCGGCAACCAGCGGGTGTACTGCCACAACAGGTCTCCGGATCCGGCGTCCAGCGCCTGCACGATGTCGCCCCAGCCGTGGGCGAAAATCACTCCGTCGTGCACCAGCGGCGCGACATGGGCCGGACCTTCGGGCAGCGCCCAGCTCCAGACCACGCGGAGGTCGTCGACGTTTTCGCGCGTAATCTGGTCCAGCGGGCTGTAACCGGTGCCGGCGCTCGACCGGCGCCAGGTCAGCCAGTCGCCGTCAGGCGGGTTGGCGAGCATGTCGGCGGTTACCGGCGTGATCCGGTCCAGCGGATTGGCCGGCACATCGGGTGGCGGCGGCAGCGCCACGCCGCCGGCGATGCCGCCGGACGGTGTCGGACCCGTCGTGGGCAGAACGGCTTTCGCCAGGGGCACCGGGTCAGGACGAACTTCGTCCGGGCCCGGAGCGACGCCGTTATTCAACAGGATGTGAGCCAGCAGATCGGCATAGGCCTGGTCAGTAAGTGAGCGTGGAGCCGCCGTGGGCATGGTGCTGGCCATCAGAATGAACAGTTCGTCCAGCGGCTTGCCGCCCCAGCGCTGCAGAAAACCCGGGCCCTTCAGGGGCGGACCGTAGGCACCGTCGCTCAGGTTCTCGCCATGACAGCTGGCACACTGCTCGCCGTACACCGACGCCCCGCGAACGGCCTGCTCGGTGGTGAAACTGGGTGCTGTCTGCTGAGCGAACAGGTCCGCTCCCGATACCGTCAGTAGCGCGGCGAGTACCACGCGGGTCAATGGCGCGCGTGCCACAGATCCGATTTCCGTTTGGTCCATGATGTCCTCCTCGGCACCCGCGTCACGCACGGGCCGGTGGCGACGGTCCCTCAGGATTCGGTCCGGGGATCCTGGCGCCGGATGATGGTTTGTTCGAGCCGGCCCGGATCGCCAGGCAGTTCGCTGCCTTCACCGGCCGGAAAGCCATTTGCCCGCAACAGGGCAGCGATGATGTCGGCGTAGCCGTCCGGCGTAATGGTGCCGGTCTGGCCGGGCGGCATCGACTCGCGCAAATAATCGAGCAGTTCAGCCAGGCTACGCCCGTCCCAGACGTAGAGCATTTCCACACCGGCGATCGCCGGCGCCGCCTGGGTTCCGCCCAGGTTGGCGGCGTGACACTGCACGCAGTGCTGTTCCATCAGGGTCTGACCCCGGTCGGCCTGGGCGGGCGAATACAGGCCGTCCCAGGTGGTCGGCCCGAACACGGCCGTTCCCGGTTCGGACGCCGCGCTGGTCACCGCGGCGAACCCCAACGCCAGCGCCGCGACCCAGCGGCCGGCAACGTCTCGCTTCATTCCCCGCCGCTCCCGGCCGGCGCGGGCAGCGCGAAGACATACAGGCTGCGGGTCTTGCTCGGTTGAATTTCCGGGGTCAGGGTCATGTAACTGCCCGTAACCACGGCTTCGCCGGTGCTGACGGCGATGTACTGCCGGCCGTCGACCGCGTAGGTGATCGGGTAACCGGTGATCATCGCGCCCAGCGGCACCTCCCACAGCGTCGCGCCCGTGGTGTCGTCAAAGGCGTGAAAACGGCCGCGGGTATCACCGCCGAACACCAGTCCGCCCCCGGTGGCGACCAGTGACATCATCGCCGCACGCTGGTCGTGCCGCCACACACGCTCGCCGGTGGCGGCCGAAAATGCCTGTACCGTTCCGAGGTCGGTGACATCCGGTGCCATAATGGTGCGCAGCCGCATCGAGTACAACGAGCCGAGATCGGGTTTCTCACCGATGGACGTCGCCTGCATGCAGGTGTTCTGCAACGGAAAGTACATCGTATTGGTTTGCGGGCTGTAGGCACCCGCCTGCCAGTTCTTGCCACCGCCCGTGGACGGGCACACCATCAGGGTCTGGCCGGGACCGGTGAACAGTTTCTCCGGATTCACCGTGGCCCTGCCGCTGCGGGTATCGATATCGGCCACGACGTTCTGATGGACGCTTTCGGTCGCCCACAGGAATTCGCCGGTGACCCGGTCGAGCGTGTAAACGATGCCGGTCTTGCCGGGAATGCCGGTGACGACCCGGCGCTTCTCTCCCGGCTCGAGATCCGGGTTGATCCAGCGCACCGCGTCAGGATCGGGTGCAACAACCGTGTCCAGCAACAGCCGTTCGAACGTGTGGTCCAAATCCCAGTGGTCGACCAGGTGCTGGAAATGCCAGGCGATTTCGCCGGTCTCCGCATCCAGCGCCAGGGTCGAGTTGTGATACAGGTACTCGTTCTCGTTGCCCGTCATCATGAATTTGGGGGCCGGCGAGGTCACCGAGGTGCCGACGAAAATCCGATTCAGTTCGGGATCGAAGCTCGGCACCAGCCAGGCGCCGACGTGCCAGCGATCCTCCCAGGGCATGCCGCCCCAGGTATCGTCCTCGCCCTGGAATGGCTCGATGGTGCTGGTGCGCCACAGTTCCTTGCCCGTTCGCGCATCGTGCGCGGTAATGACGCAGGCGTCGGGTCCGCCCTTGGGCTCGCAACCGCGGGTGGAAATGACTTTGCCGTTGGCGATGATGGGGCCGGAGGTCTGCAGGGCCGGGTGGGTGTGGTAGTCGTTGATCCGGGTTTCCCACACCATCTCGCCGCTGCGCGCGTCCAGCGCGAACAGGTACTCATCCGCGCTGGTGCTGATGATGAGATCCTGCCAGATGGCGATGTTGCGATTGGTCGCCGAAGCGAACAGGTATTCCTCGATGTCGTCAGGCAGACTGCGCCGGTAGTTCCAGATCAGGTCGCCGGTGGTGGCGTCGAGCGCCTGGATGACATCGCCCCGGCTGGGCACGTAGAGCACCCCGCCGTAGGCCAATGGCGTGCCTTCGTCGACCCCGGCGCCCTGCGGTTCGGCCAGACCCCGCGACCAGGCCAGGGTGAGTTGACGCACGTTGTCCCGATCCACCTGCTCCAGCGGGCTGTACCCCCAGCTATTGAGCGTACGCCGCCACATCAGCCAGTCGTCTGCGGCGGGGTTCTGCAAGGTGGCATCATCGACGGGCACAAAATCCGTCACCGTGGTCCCGGCAGCAAATACCGATCCGCTGACGAACAAACAAGCCGTCAGGCCCAACTTCGTTACACGCTGCCGCATGGCCGATCCTCGTTTCATTTTGGACCCCTGGCCCGGGCCGCCAGGGCCCGGGAATTCCAGCGGAATCAAGCTACCACAGGTATTTGAACCGCAGAATCACCTGGCGCGGCGGCGCGGGTGTGGAGTGCAGCCGCGCATCGGACTCGAGGTTGCTGTACACGCCGTAGAGGTAGTACTCGTCGAACAGGTTGCGGGCCTGCAGCGCCAGCTCCCATTTCTCCGACGTGGGGCGATAGACCAGGCTGCCGTTGAACACATCGAAGCTGGGCGTGAGCGCATTGTTTTGCGCGTTGATGTAGAACTCATCCGAATAGGAATAATCGAGGCGGGCCGTCAGGGTGCCTTCCGCCAACGCGAAATCGTACATCGCGGACGCGTTGTACTGCCACTCCTGCACACTCGGCAGCTCGTTGTCCGGAGAGAAGCTGACGAAGGGATCGACGTTTTTGTATTCCGCGTCGAGATAGCCGAGCCCGGCCGATAACTGAAAATTCTCGGACACCGCAATTACCGCCTCCAGTTCCAGACCATCGATCTCGGCGTCACTGGCGTTTTCCAACGTGCCACCCAGTTCGCGGCTCACGTTGACCTGCAGGTCAGTGTAATCGGTTCTGAAGATCGCGCCGGACAGGCGCACGCGGCCGCCGAGGCCGGTCCATTTTCCGCCCAACTCATAAACCTTGGCCTGCTCGGGCCCGAAGTCCTCGACCGTGCGGCCCGGCGGAATGCGTTGCGTGAACCCGCCGCCCTTGAATCCTTCGGAGTAGGACAGGTAGGTCATGAGGTCGTCGTTCCACTGGTAGGAGAAATTGAAATAGGGTTCGAAATCGCTGTGATCCGACTCGAAGACATTGACCGGCTGAATACGAAACGAGCCTTCTTCCGGCGGCAGCGGCAGTGTCACCCAGCCATCGGGCGTGCCGCGGCGGCGCGACCAGGGGTAGGGGCTGGCGGCCGCGGATGGCGGCAGTGCCGTGCACTCACCGGTGCAATTCGGATCGAACAGCTGGGTGATGTACTGGTGTTCATCGTTAACGATGGAATCCAGCTTTTCATCGGTATACCGCCCGCCCACGGTGACCGAGAATTTGTCGGTTACATCGTAGGTAAACTGACCGAACAGGGCCGAACTGCTGTTGTCGACGATGGAACCGGACATCAGGCTGAAGGCCGAAAAGATCACACCGTTGAGGTTAACGGTATCCTCGGAAAAGTAATATGCGCCCACCAGCCAGTTGAGCCGGTCGTCCATCGCCGTACCGAACAGCTGCAATTCCTGGGAAAAGTTCTCCGAGTCGATGAAGTCGCTGTGTTCCATGACCCGCGGGGCGCTCAGATCCCAGTCCTGGGCGCCGAAGTCCTCTACTTCACGATAGCTGGTGATGGACTTGAAGGTGAGGTTGCTGGAGATGTCCCACTGCGCGGTCAGCCCGAAGGATTTGACTTCGCCTTCGAGTGGCCGAAAAAGCTCCGAGTAATTCGTGTACGAGCCGGGTGGCGGAACATAGAGCTCGTTGGTCCACAGTCCCAGACCCAGGGCCGGCGCGACCACCTGGTTCCAGGTAGCGGCCTGACCCATGTCCTCGGCGATCAGGGTGAGAATCGCGGGAAAGCCGTCCGACTCGCGTTTGACGTAATCCGCGGACAGGTCCAGGGTTACCGAATCGCTCTGCCAGCGCAGGGAGCCGCGAATGGCCTTGGTCTCGTCACTGCCAAAATCATCGTCGCCGTCAATATTGGGTGTGTCGATCCAGCCATCGGCCGTTCTGGCCAGTACCGATACTTTTCCGAACAGGTTGTCGGTCAGCGGTATATTGACCGTGCCGGAGGCCTGCATGTGCGAGCGTTCGCCCACCTGGACCTCGAAATTTCCCGACAGCACATCATTGGGCTTTTTGGTATTGATCAGAATGGCTCCGCCAATCGTGTTGCGCCCGAACAGGGTGCCCTGCGGCCCGCGCAGCACTTCGATGGACTCGATGTCGTAGATTTCGCTGACCGAACCGACGCTGCCAGCCACATACGCCCCATCCACATACAGGCCCACGCCCGGCTGCACGCTGGGCGCGAAATCGCCCTGACCGATACCGCGGATGTAGATGATGGAGCTGTTCATGCTGGTATTGCCGGTAACACCGCGATACACCAGGTTGGGCGTGGACTCGGCGAGTTGGTCGGAGCGAGTGATCTGCCGGGCGTCGAGATCCTCGGCCGAGTAGGCTGTAATCGATACCGGCGTTTCCATCAGAGATTCTTCACGCCGGCGGGCGACGACGATGACTTCTTCTAGGGCCGCATTGGCTTGCGCATTGTCCTGTGCGGCGACTGGCTGGGATACGGACAGGCACATTCCGACCGCAAGAACCGTGAACGGAGTAATGACTCCGCACGTCGTTTTATTCTTCATCAAAGCACTCCTTGGCTACCCGGTTTTAGTGGTCTCTCCCCATCCTGTTAAGGAGAGCAATATTTTCGGGGCCAGTGCTATCCAGGTACTGCAGAGCTTTGTCCCGCCAGCGTCGCCGCCAGATCGGGGCCGCCCATACGGGCCCTCCCGGGCCCGCATGGGCTCGATCGGGTCGTCAGGGTAACCGTTGGGACAGGTCGGTATAGACCATCTGCAGCAGCATGGGTGCCTTGATCAGGTTGCCGCCCCACTCGGGGTCGAGGTCGGCCAGTGGTTGGGCCGCGATCAGGTCTTCCAGGGTGGTGCCCTGTTCCAGAGCGGCGGCGACCCGGTCGCGCACCGTCTGCAACATGGCCTGGTATTCCAGCAGATCACCGCGGCGGCCGTTGGGTCCGTGACCGAAAACGATGACCGTCTCGTCATTGGCCAGATCATGAATTTCCCGGTGCAGGGCGATCATGCCGTCGATGGAGCCGCCGTTGGCGACGTCGATGAAGGGATAGAAGCCGTTGAACGAGGTGTCGCCCATGTGAATCACGTTGGCGGGCTGAAACTCGACAATGGCATCGCCGTCGGTATGGGCCGGGCGAGTCTTGAAGACACGCACCACCTGGCCGTTCACATGAAAAGTCAGCTGATCGCGGAATGTTGTCGAGGCCGCATGGATCGGGTGCGTGCCGGCGTCTTCACTGTCAATGCCGGCATTGTGTCGCTCGATCGCGGCGCGAGCTTCGTCGGTGCTGAAGATGTGCGCGCCAATTTCGTGCATCGCCTTGTTGCCGCCGGCATGGTCGCCGTGCCAATGGGTGTTGACGACGAAGCGGACCGGCTGATCGGTGATGCTGGCGATGGCGGCCAGATTTTTTTCCGACAGCTCATCGTACTGGTCGTCGACGATCAGCACGCCATCCGGCCCGTCCAGCACACCGATGTTGCCGCCGAACCCTTCCAGTACGTACAGCCCGTCACCGAGCTCGACGGTTTTGATCTCGACGGTATCCCAGTCGGGCAGTTCAACCTGGGCCAGCGCAGTCGAGCCGCACACCAGACAAAACAGGTATAACGGCAGTGCAAGCAGAAATTTCACGGGACTTCCCTCTTGATGGTCTTCAGTAATGATACGTCAGGCTCACACCCACCCGTCGCGGCCGCGCTGCGACGATGGCCCGGGGGGTCAGATTACTGGCCTGCTCGATGATATTGACCTCGGCCAGTTCGTCGAAGAGGTTATTGACGAACAATGTCGCGTCCCAGGATTCAGCACGAATTCCCAGGCGCAGGTTGGTCAGAACATAATCGTCCTTGTGGTTGCTGATCGGATTTTCCGGATTGAACTGGGTTTCCGAATCTCCGACATAAGCCGCATCAGCCCGGAAAAAACCATCCCAACCATTCGTCATCGGCCACTGGTACTGGGCGGAGAAGCTGCCGGACCATTCCGGTGTGTTGGGAAACTTGTCGCCATCGCGCGCGGCAGTTTCGGGGTTGAGGGAGGGCTGGTCTTCGGTCAACTCGGCATTCACATATGACAGAGTCGTGGTCAGATCCCAGCGCTCGGTGAGCTGGGCCGCGATTTCCAGCTCGAGGCCGTAAGCACGCGCTTCACCCGCATTCGACGTGAACGTGAACGAGTTCGCGTCGTCGGTAAAGTCCGCTACCTGGATGTCTTCCCAGAGGATGTAGTAAATCCCGGAGTTTACGCGCAGCCGATTGTCGAACCATTCGGTCTTGGCGCCCAACTCGAAATTCCACAGTTGATCCGGATCGTAGTTCTGGTTTTCTTCCGGAAGCGGGAAAATCGGGTTCTGGTTGCCGCCGCCGACCCGGAATCCCTGGCTGACCGTCGCGAAATAAAGCCGGTCGTCATTGGGTGCATAGGACACATAGAACTTGGGTGTGAATTTATCGGAGCTGGTATTGACCGTCGGCTCCACCGAGGGCGGGTTGAATCCCCCGAACGGAAAGGTGTTGACCCGGTCGTCTTTCTGATCCGCTGTGAAATAACGGGCTCCGACGAGTGCGGTCCATTGCTCGTTGATGTCGTAACTGATCTCTCCGAACACCGCGAACTGATCGGTCGAATGCGCGAGAAATTCGCCAAAAATCGGCAGCACCGGCTGTATGACGAAGCCCGCATCATCCGAGGAAGCCACCAGGGTGTCGAAGGTCGTGTCGATTTCCTGGTAGAACAGGCCGACGACCGCGTTGACCGGCCCTTCGAGGTCGGTGGCAAAGCGGATTTCATTGGTAAAAAGTTCCGAGGTATCGGTCTGGTTGGTCAGGCCGTTGATGGTCGGCAAACCGAGAACCTCCAGAAACAGGAACTCCCCGAATTGCTGATTGAAAGGGGTCGAATCGAAGTTGTCCGATACGCGGCGGTCGAAGTACGAGGTCGAGGCGGTCAGGGTGCCGAGTGAAAACCTCTGCTCCCAGGTCAGGTTGTAGATTTCAAAATCGTCGTCGAACGGATCGTGAACGTACTGATCGGTATTGAACTCTCCCAGAGTGCCGTCCGCGGTCGTGAAGATGTTACGGCCGCCGAGCCGGGTATCCTGAAAGTAGGCGCTGGCCGTCAGCGTCATGTCATCATTCGGTGTCCAGCGCAGCACCGCGCGGCCACCTGAGGTTTCCTCGTCATTCACCCGGTCCTCGCCCAGGCGGACGTTATCGATGAAGCCTGAATAATCGCGGTGATAGCCGACCACCCGCAAGGCCAGGGTATCTTCCACCAGCGGCAGGTTCACCATCGCACTGGCTTCATAGTCTTCACCGCCGTTGCGGGTATGCGAGCCCTCCAGACGGACGGTCGTGGCGAATCGGGTCGGATCCGGCTTGTTGGTGACAACGCGGATCGTGCCCGACAGTGAGCCCGAACCGTACAGCGTGCCCTGGGGGCCACGAAGGACTTCGATGCGCTCGACATCGAACAGGCGCAGATCGGGTTGGCGGAGGTCTCCGGTGACCAGAATTTCATCGATGTACTGACCCACCGTGGCCACGCCGGTGCCGGTCGAATTGATGCCACGTACGATGAACGTCTTATCCCCTGGCCCGGCATCCTCGTATGACAGTCCGGGAACGAGATTGGCGAAGTCCTCGAAACTGTCGACACCCTTGTTTTCCAGCAGTGTCTGGGAGAATGCGGTAATGCTTATGGGCACATCCTGCACACTTTCAGCGCCACGCTTGGTGGCGGTTACGATGACTTCTTCGATCTCCGCTCTTTCCGAAGCAGTCGGCTGTTGCGCCCAGGCTGCAACGGAGCATGCGGTCAGTGCCAAAACGCCGGCATTCAACAACAGCCGGCCGGGTGTGTATTTATTCGTCACCTGTCTGTAATCCCCAGGCGATTCCGCATTCCTCTTTTTTAGAAGTGTCACAGTTGCCGCGGTGGAACAAGTTGCATTTTAGCGCTCGATGACTAAAAAGCCCGGCCCGGGCGGGTCCGGCCACACCTATCATGGAGGCCTGTGCATTCGACCCGGGCTTCAGCGTGCAGTGACATTGCAGGACAGCATGTCAGGACGCGAGATTGATCGTAGACTCAAGACCATCTTGTGCTTTTTTCGCGACGGGAACGGTCATTATTCGACAGAAGAAGCCTGGCATCGTGACATGGATACCGATTTTGGTGGCTATCGACCCTGAATCAGCCGCGAACCTGGCCCTGGCCGGGTACCCGTCGGCCAATACCTGCGGAGCGGAAAATCGATCGTGGACCACAGCCGCCGACACACGCCGATGACTGGAGTAAATAAGTGGTAGCTACAACCCACAGCCGCAAGCAAGCCGGCCCGCTTCCCGTCCGGGCCTGCCGCCGACACACCGGCGCCCGGACACACCCCGACCACGGGAACATGCGCCGCCTGAAGTCCTCCAGAAACCGGGGGCGCAGATGGGTGGAAGCGCTGCCGGCCATGGTCCTTGCGGTGTTGTGCAGCATGGCCGTACAGGCCGGCGAAGTGCCGGAACACGACACGGTGATCTTCGCACGGCACGCCCTGCTGGTGGCGGGTGAGCCGGTTCGGGACAACGTTTCGCTGTACGTGCGCAATGGCCGTCTCGTGACCGTCGAGGAGGGGCGAGTGGAGGCGGAGGATCCTGGTGACGATTCCGGCGTGCGGCACATCGATCTGAGCTGCTGTTTCGTGGTGCCGGGACTGATCGATACGCAGACCCACCTGCAATCCCAGCTCGGCTTGCCGCCGACGATGCTGCGGCTGGTGACCTGGACCGACGCCGACAACGCGTTGCAGGCCTACGTGCACGGCCGGCGCACCCTGGCGGCCGGTTTCACGACCATCCGCGACATGGGCAGCCATGGGGATGCGATGTATGCGCTGCGTGACGCCATCAATGCCGGCAAGGTGCCGGGGCCGAGAATCCAGGTGGCCGGTGAGATCATCATGGCCACCGGCGGTGATCTGCGCGACTGGTACCGCCCGGAGGTCGAGGCGGTATTCCATACCGGTGCGGTCTGCGACGGGGCGGACGATTGCCGCCGCGCCATTCGTGAGCAGGTGGCGCTGGGTTCGGACACCATCAAGGTCGCGACCAAGTACGATCTGGCGGATGGCTCGAAATCGCAGTTCACGCTCGAAGAATTGCGCGCCATGGCGGAGGCGGCGAACGCACTGGGCGTGAAGATCACGGCCTCGGCGTTTTCGGCGGATTCCATCAACCGGCCGCTGGAGGCCGGTTTCGATGCGGTCGTACACGGCACCTTCGTCGATGACGAAAGCCTGAAGCTGTTGCAGAGGTCCGGCGCGTGGTTCATCCCCACCCTGGTGGCGGCACGCACCGTCAAGGAAATGGCCGAGAACCCGGACCTGCCGCTCAGCGACGCCTGGCGCCAGGAAAACCTCGCCATCTACCACGGCATGGTCGCCAGCTTCCAGCGAGTGCGCGAAGCCGGCCTGCCGATCGCCTTTGGAACCGATGCGGGCTGGCGGCCGCACGGCGGCAATGCCGAACAACTGGTGCAGATGGTGGAACTGGGCATGAAACCCGCCGACGTGATCGCCACCGCGACGCTCAATGCGGCCCGGGCCATGGGCTGGGCGGACGACGTGGGTTCGCTGGAAGTGGGCAAGTACGCCGATCTCGTCGCCGTGCGCGGCAGTCCGCTGAACGACATTTCCGAACTGACTCGCCCACACGCCGTGATCAAGGGCGGCGAGCCGGTCGAGCGGGCGGCGCCGTGAGCCGGGTGCGCCAAATCCGATGCGCGGGCCTGCTGCTGGCGGGGGCGATGGCCTGGCTGAACGGCATGGATCCCGCCGTGGCCAGTGATACTGCCGCATTCGGTCCGGAGGATGTTCTGGCGATCAGCCGCCCGGTGGGCGAGCCCGCGTGGGCGGCCGACGGGCGTGCGGTCGCGGTCCTGCATACCGACTGGCGGCGCGATGCCGCGGTGCGTGCCCACAAGTCCACCGGAAGGCTCATCCTCCATGAACCGGCCACCGGCCAGGACACGGTGTTGTCGGAGCAGGCCTCCGACCCCGTCTGGTCCGAATCCGGCGCGCAACTGGCCTGGTTCGAAGGCCTGGGGCCGGAACGGACCCTGGTCTGGTCGCGGGATCCGCTGGCCGGCCCGGAGCCGCAGCGATTGGCGCTGCCGGGCGAGGTGTCCCGCTACCGCGCGCAGCATCCGGCCCCCGTGTGGGTGCTGAACGACACGCATCTCGTCGTGGCCGAAGCGTTGCCGAATCCTCCGGTGCCGGAAGCGAACCGGCCGCTGCGCCTGCGCTCGGACGATCCCCATTCGCCGTTCGACGCGCACTTCCGCGACCAGCGCCGCTGGCGTCTGTTGCTGGTCGACGTGGATACCGGCCAGCACCGGACGCTGAGCGAAGGCATCGCGCTGCGGCAACTTCTGCCGCGACCGGACCGCAGCGCCGTGCTGATCACCCATGCGCAGATCGATGCACCCGGGTTCTTCGCCGGCGACGACTACGTACAGCCGCTGACGGTCGAAGTGCTGGCGTTGCCGGACGGGAAGCCGCGTACCGTGGACCTTACCGACCTGCAGCACGTGTGGGGCTGGCAGGACGGCGCCCGCCTCGTGGTGCAGACGCCCCGGGGTCTCGAGATTCTGGACCTCGACAGTGGGCAATCCGGCACCGCGCTGCCCGGAGGCCTCCTGGGCGCGGCGGTCAGCGCCGACGCCACCGCGGCCTGGATGCCTGCCGGCGGCGGCGATCGTTCCGGCTACGTCATCCCGCCGCCGGGCCCGCACCGCCTGGTCCTGCTGGGGGCGGGTGAAACCGGGGCGCAAACCTTGCTCGACGGTGACCGAAACGTCGAAGTGCTGTCGGCCCGATGGGTGCGGCAGGGTGCGGCCTTGCTGGTCCATACCCGGGAACTCGGTTCCCGGGATGAAGCCTTCTCGCTGTGGGCCGAGGGCCGCGAGCACCCGGTACTGCGCATTCCCGGCCATGCGGGCCGCCTCGGCACGGCCGCCCGGTCCGGCGATCTGGCGTTTTCGCTGGAACGATCCGACCGTCCCGCCGACTGGTACGTGCTGAACCTGGCCAAGCCGGAACCCGGGCGTATCAGCCATCTGAACCCACAACTGGATGGCACGGCATTCAGCGCGGCGGTTGCGGTTCGCGGCGCGCTGCGGTCAGCGCCCGGACCCGCTGATGCGGGGGCGCCTTCGGGGGCCGCTACCGGCGGCGATGCGGCCGGCGAGTGGCACGGCCTGCTGTACCGGCCGCCCGAACCGGGTCCGCAGGACGAGGTTCCGCTGGTTGTCACCACCTACGGCCGCCAGTCGCACCGGCTGAACGAATTCAATTACGAAGCCCAGCTGCACGCGCTGAACGGCTATGCCTACCTGCTGCCCGATGTGTTTCCGCGCCGTGGCGAACTCCGCCTGGCTTACCAGCAGGTCATTCCCCAGGCGGCCGAACACGTCATCGCATCCCACGGGGTGGGTCCCTCGATCGGTTACTACGGTGGCAGCCTGGGGGGATACGCCGGGATGGCCCTGGTCACGAATTCCGATCGGGCCGACGCCGCGGTGCTGCGTGCCGCGCCGGTGGAATTCGCCCTGAGCTGGGCCACCGGCAAGGACCGCGACGCCGACCTGTTGGAATACCTGATGGGCGGCGCGACCCCGTACGCGGACCGGCCCGCCTATCTGCTGGACTCGCCGTTCTGGCTGGCTGACCGCATCCACACGCCCATTCTGTTTCTGCATGGCACCGAGGACGCACAGGTGCCGCTGGCGCACGGCGAATGGATGTTCCAGGCGCTGCGGAGGCTGGGGCAGGCACCCACCGAACTGATTGTCTACCCGGGTGCGGACCACAGCGTGGTGCGCGGCAACCGGGACTACTTTGTGGATTTCTACCGGCGTATGTTCGACTGGTGGCAGATTCACCTGCAGGCGCATGAGCGAGTCCCGTCCGACCCTGAGTGAGCGCCGGGCCGACGCACTGGCGCTGCACCGCGAGGGCGATCTGCTGCGTGCGGAACAAGCCTACCGGGCCATACTCGAGACCTGGCCGGCGGACGGTGAGACCTGGCATTACCTGGGGGTGCTGTGCGGCCAGCTCGAACGCCACCGGCACGCCCTGGAGTGCTGTGTGCGGGCCGTGGGCCACGGCTACGTCACGGCGGCGGTCAAAAGCAACATGGGGCAGGCGCTGCTGGCCCTGGGCGAAACCGGGCAGGCCATCACCGCGCTGCGCGAATCGCTCGCCCTCGAACCCGATAACGCGGACCTGAGCCTGCAACTCGCCGACCTGCTGGCCGGGGACGGGCAGGAGGCGGGCGCGATTGCGGTTTTGTCCGAAGCCGCTGAACGGTTCGCCAATGACGACCGCGTGCAGGCGAGTCTCGGCGAACTCGCTGCCCGGGTCCTGCGTCCCGATCTTGCCGAGCCGGCATTCCGGCGCGCCTGCGAGGGCGGCGGCGCGGTGCCTGAAAACTGGCTCAACCTGGGCAGTTTCCTGTTGATGAAGGGCGAGCGCGAGGGAGCCCGCGAGGCTTACCGGCGCGCCCTGATCCTCGATGGGTCGCTGGACCAGGCCTACTGGTATCTGAGCCAGGTAATGGACGAGCGCGACGAGGCGCTGGCCGGGCGGATACTCGATAGGGCGGATTCACCGGAATCCAGGGACTCGGCCGCCCTCCATTTCGCCGCCGCGCACCTCCTGCACCGCCGCGCCGAACACGGACCCGCGTTTGAACACCTGCGCCGCGGCAATCGCATCCGGCATGCGGAGCTCGGGAATCGGGCCGCGGCCGATGTTGACGCGGTGCTGAGGCTCAGCGGGGCCAGTGCGGGCCACGCCGCGGCATCCGCCGTCGCGGCGCCTCTCGCCGAGGAGCCGGTACCGCTGTTCATCGTCGGGCTGCCACGCACGGGCTCGACCCTGATCGAGCAGATGCTGGCCCGGCACCCGGCGATCGACGCCGGTGGCGAGAACGTCTGGCTGCAGCGTCACCTCAGAAACCTGCTGCGGGAACGCCGGCTGGGCTTTCCCGAAGACCAGGCACGGTTGAGCGCAGCGGATCTCACAACACTGCGGGAACGGTACCTGGATTCGCTGCGGATTCGCCAGCGGGGCGGGCGCTTTGTGACCGACAAACTGCCGGCCAATTTCCTGTGCCTGCCCACCATTCACTGCCTGTTTCCGGACGCCGTCGTCATCCACGCCCGGCGCGACCTGCTGGAAGCCTGCTGGTCCTGCTACCGCCACTTGTTTACCGGCGGCCAGGCTTTCACCTGTGACCTTGAGCAACTGGGACGTTACGCACTCGCCGTCGACTCTTTCATGCAGTCGGCGGCCCGTCGCCGGCCGGACCGGATCGTCACCGTCGAATACGACGGCTTGATCGCCGATCCGCGGGCGGTGCTGGTCCCGGTGTTCGATCGCCTGGGGCTGGAATGGGATGAGGCCTGCCGCTCACCGGAAGCGGCCGCCGGCATGATCCAGACGGCCAGCGCCCTGCAGGTCCGCGAGGGGCTGGACGCCACGCCCCGGCGCTCAGCCGAGGCCTACCTCCGGTTTCTCGAACCCCTGGTCCAACAACTGGACCGGCCCGACGCCTGATCCCGAACGGCAAGGGTTTCGCCTCGACCGAGGCAAGCGGCTGTTCCAGGCCACGCCAAGTCCATGGACCCCGGCTCAAGGCCGGGGTGACGGTACCTCTGGTGGACTCCGGCTCGAGGCCGGGGTGACGGTACCGTTAGTGGACCCCGGCTCGAGGCCGGGGTGACCGATTTCAATAGGCTCGGCCCGTTTGGGTCATCCCGGGCCTGAGTCCTTATCGTCATCCCGGGCCTGAGTCCTTATCGTCATCCCGGGCCTGAGTCCTTATCGTCATCCCGGGCTTGAGCTCTTATCGTCATCCCGGGCCTGAGCCCTTATCGTCATCCCGGGCCTGAGTCCTTATCGTCATCCCGGGCCTGAGCCCTTATCGTCATCCCGGGCCTGAGCCCTTATCGTCATCCCGGGCTTGAGCTCTTATCGTCATCCCGGGCTTGACCCGGGATCCACCTGGCCTCTGACTCCTGGCTCAGAACTGATAGTTGACGCGTACGCCGGTGGTGCGCGGACGATTGGTGAAGAAAGCCAGAATATTGGTCACTTCGTTGATCGCGTCGTTGATCGCGCGCTCGTCGGTCAGGTTCTCGATGAAGAACTCGACCCGCCAATTGTCATTACCCAGTCCCGCACGCAGATCGACGATGGTCGAGCTCGGCAGGTGCACGTTGAACGGGTCGCGATTGGCCGCAATACGCGTATCGGAGTCGCCGGTGTAGCGCAGGGCCCCGCCGACGGTGGCATCCCAGCCGCCAAAAGCCGTCCAGGTGTAGTCGGCGGCGAAACTGGCGGTCAGATCCGGCACGTTGTTGATGCTGTCGCCGTCCTGGCCCTCGCTGGGCAGGGGTGGAATATTGATCGGCGGCGCATCTTCAGTGAGTTCGGCATCGGTGTAACCAATGGCCGCGGACAGATTCAGTCCAGCCACCGGGCGGGCGAACAGTTCCAGTTCGATGCCGTTGACCCGGGCCTTGCCGGCATTGGTGAAGAACTCGACGCCGCCCAGTTCGCTGACGGTTTCGAGCTGGATGTCGGACCAGTCCAGCGTATACAGGGTCGCATTGACGATCAGCTTGTCTTCGAACCAGGAAGACTTCACGCCCACTTCGTAATTCCACAGCTCGTCGGAACCAAAGGTCTCGGGAATGTCGAACAGGTCGCCAAACGCATTCAGGTTCAGACCACCGCGGCGGAAGCCTTCGGATGCGGTGGCGTAAACCATCACGTCGTCGTTGACCTGGTAGGACGTATTGAATTTCAAGATGGAGCTGGAGTCGTCACCGCTCTTGGTCGGCTCGGGGCCCATCGGCGGGCCGAAGAACGGCACGACCGCGTTCTCGTCGGTGACGAAATCGAATTCCGCGTAGCGCGCACCGACGGTGAAATCCCACTGGTCGGTGATGTTCACGGTCAGCTCACCGAAGATGGCGGTCTCGTCGAAGCTGCGGTCACGCAGCACGGACAACACGCTGGGACTGCTCTCGTTGATGTTGCCGTTCGCGTCCACGGTCCACACGTTGGACTCGGATTCCAGATCCTCTTCCTGGTGATACAGACCACCCACGAACTGCACCCGGCCGTCGAAGTCGGACGAGAAGCGAATTTCGTTGGACCAGATTTCCCGATCCTCGGGGAACGAGGAGATGGCCCGGATCGGCACACCGAAGAACAGCAGAATCGGCGTCGAGTCGAAATTGAACAGCACTTCACGATCGTACAGGCTGGTGGTGGCCACAAATGAGCCAAACGAGGTCTGATAGTCGGCAACCAGGGACAGGATCGTCGGATCGTCCTGACGCGGGTTGCGCGTGAAATCGGTGACCTGCAGTTCATCGGTGACGGAGAACGGTGTTTCGCCGGGGAAGATCAGCGCATCGTCTCCCACCTGGTTGAAGCGGCTGCTGTCGCCGATGTCCTGTTCCTGGGTCATGGCTGTCGCGGTCAGGGTCAGGTTTTCGGTAGCCTGCCAGCGGGCGGTCAGGCGGGCACCAACGGTTTCTTCGTCGTTGATTTCGCTGTTGCCCAGCCGGATGTTGTCGATGTACCCGCTGTTGTCCACGGCCCAGGCCGCCAGGCGGATGCCGAACACGTCCGGCACGATGGGCAGGTTGATGTGCCCGCGGGCGGCGTAGTTGCCGCTGCCTTCCTTGGTCGAACTCAGTTCCATTTCGGCCGATGCCGACCACTCGGTGAGGTCCGGCTTGGCCGAGATGATCCGGATGGTGCCGCCCAGCGCGCTGGCGCCGTACAGGGTGCCCTGCGGGCCGCGCAGTACCTCGATGCGTTCGAGGTCGAAGAGCTTGAAGTCGACGTTACGGCCGCCACCCTCGCCGTCGTTGAAGGCGGTGATGTTGGTTTCATCGAAGTACACCGCGGTGGTCGCCGCACCGGTGGACACCAGACCGCGGGTGACGATGGTTTTCTCACCCGGGCCGAGATCCTTGAAGGTTACACCGGGCACGAAGCCCACCCAGTCCTCGAAATCCTGGATGTTGGCTTTTTCCAGGTCTTCCGACGTGATCGCGCGGATGCTGGTGGCCATGTTCTGCAGAAACTGGTCGCCGCGCTTGCTGGCGGTTACGACCACTTCTTCGAGGGCACCGGCACTCGAGTCGGCATTGTCCTGCGCCAGGGCGGCGGCAGGTGCGAGCAGGGCGGCTGACGACACCCCCATCAGAAAGGGCGCGACTGCGGACTGCTGGCGCGGAGATCGGGCATGAGAATACAGGGCCAGGCGGATGGCGCTTGAAATGCGATTGTTCATAATGGGTCTTCCCAGGTGTGTAGTGGAAATGGGCACCGCCAAACCGACCGGCCTCGGGCCAGTCCGCTGAGCGTGCTCCTCATACAGATCTCGTTTCAGTCAAAGGGCGGGGGGGTTCAGGTCCCGCTAATTATTCTCGTTATGGTGAGAATGCTACGCGGGCCCCCATTGGGGGTCAATGCAGGCTCTTGGGCGTTCGCCCTATGGCGATGCGGATGGAGGCCCCGGAAACAGCCGGGGCCAGGATTCCGGTGGCGGTGTGCCTGGGGCGAATCAGCGCATCGAGCGCTGAAGTTTCTGCAGTGCCTCGTTGCCCGGATTGAGTTCTTCGTAGTCCATGTCGACCAGCGGTTTTTCCGCGGTGCGGGCAATGGCGTGCATGTCCGGCAGGTCTTCGTCGAGGAACAGCAGCCCGGTGGGGATTTCCTCGCGGCTGCGGGTCTGTTCCAGGTAACGCAGCGCGGAACTGCGCGAAGCGGTGTCGTAATTGGGGTCGGTCTTGGTCAGCACGATGGTGGACCCGTCATGCAGGGTCACCCGCGTGGTTTCGCTGTCCCCGTAATCGGCGGTGATTTCGGTTTTCGGCGGCACGAAGCCGACTTCCATGGCCCGATGCATGTGCTCGCGGGTGTAGGCGTAACTCTTGGTCGATCCTTCGTGGTCGTTGAAGGTGACACAGGGCGAGATCACATCGAGCAGGGCGCAGCCCGGATGGCGGATACCGGCCTTGATCAGGGATACCAGTTGCGTGCGGTCGCCGGAAAAACTGCGGCCGACGAAACTGGCGCCCATGGCGATGGCGGTAGTGACCGGGTTGATGCTCTGCATCTGGTTCACTTCGCCCCGCTTGGCCTTGCTGCCGGGATCGGCAGACGCCGAGAACTGGCCCTTGGTGAGGCCATACACACCGTTGTTCTCGATCAGGTAGAGCATGTTGAGATTGCGCCGCAGGGCATGGCCAAACTGGCCGAAGCCAATCGACAGCGAGTCACCGTCGCCGGACACGCCCACGCAAACCAGGCCGCGGTTGCCAGCGTGGGCACCGGCAGCCACCGAGGGCATGCGGCCGTGTACCGAATTGAAACCGTGGGCTCCGCGGACGAAATAAGCCGGCGTCTTGGACGAGCAGCCGATGCCGGAAAGCTTGATCAGTTTCTCGGGTGGAATGGCCAGCTCCCACAAGGCCTGGACCAGTGCCGCGGTGATCGAATCGTGACCGCAGCCGGCGCACAGGGTCGACAGGCTGCCCTCGTAATCGCGTTGCAGCAAACCCAGGGCGTTCCGCTCCTGGCCGGGAAGGTCGATTTTCGGTTTGGTGATGTAAGTCATGCGGCGGCCTCCGACCCGGATTCGATGTGCCGACTGATGGCGTCGATGATGCAGTCGCTGGGAATGGGCATGCCGTTGTAGTGCAGAATCGAGACCAGGCGTTCGGCGATGCCGTCGATTTCCAGGGTAAGCAGGCTTTTCATCTGGGCGTCGCGATTCTGCTCCACGACGAACACCGTGTCGTGCGCGCGCACGAATTCTTCGACTTCTTCGCCGAACGGAAACGCGCGCAGCCGCAGGTAATCGGCGTGAATCCCGCGTTCGGCGAGCCGGTCGCGCGCTTCGATGACCGCGCCGTCGGAGCTGCCGAAAGCGATGATGCCGAAGCGGCTTTTCTGGCTCGCCCCGTTCAGTACCGCTGGCGGCACCATGGATTTGGCGGTTTGCCATTTGACCAGCAGGCGGTCCATGACTTCCTGGTATTCGGTCGAGTCCTCGGTATAACCGCCCTGGCGATTGTGCCCCGAACCGCGCACGAAGTAGGCGCCCTTGGCGTGCTCGCCGGGCAGGGTGCGGTAGGGAATGCCATCGCCGTCGAAGTCGGTGTAGCGCACGAAGCGCTCCATTTTCTCCAGGTCGTCCGCGTGCAGCACCTTGCCGCGTTTGGGCCGGTAATTATCATCCCAGGTCAGTTCGGGAATCATCCAGTCGTTCATGCCGATGTCCAGATCGGTCATCAGGAACACCGGCGTCTGCAGCCGGTCGGCCAGATCGAAAGCCTGCACCGCCATCTCGAAACATTCGCCCGGGTTGGCCGGCAGCAGCATGGGGTGGCGGGTATCGCCGTGCGAGGCGAACGCGCAGGTCAGGATGTCGCACTGCTGGGTGCGGGTGGGCATGCCCGTTGACGGGCCGACCCGCTGTACATCCACGAACACCGTCGGAATCTCGGCGTAGTACGCAAAGCCGATGAATTCACTCATCAGCGATATGCCGGGACCGGAGGTCGGGGTGAACGCGCGCGCGCCGACCCAGTTGGCGCCCAGCACCATGCCGGCGGCGGCCAGTTCGTCCTCGGCCTGGATGATGCAGAAACGCCGCTCACCGCTGTCCGGATCGGTGCGGAACATCTCGCAGAAGGTTTTGAAATTGTCCATCAGCGAGGTGGATGGCGTGATCGGGTACCAGGCGCCCACGGTGGCGCCGGCGTAAACGAATCCCAGGCCGGCGGCGGCGTTGCCGTCGATCAGGATCTTGCCCGCATTGTCGCCCATCTTCTCGGCATGCACCGGCAGGGGGCTGGTGAAGTTCTGCTGCGCGTAGTCGTAACCCAGCCGGATGGCCTCGAGGTTGCTGTCGACCAGTTTGGGCTTGGTCGCGAAGGTTTCCTCCAGCAGCTCGCGCAGCAGATCCAGCTCGATTTCGAGCAGCGCGGCGAGCACGCCCACGTAGGCGATGTTCTTCATCAGGATGCGCACCCGGGCGACCTTGAAGTGCTCGTTGCACATCTTGGACAGGGGCACGCCGAGGATGGTGATGTCGTCGCGCTGCAGCTGATGATCCCGCGGCCAGGTGGAGTCGTACACCAGGAAGCCGCCGGGACTGACGTCGCCCAGGTCCTGCTCGTAGGTCTGGGCGTTCATCGCCACCATGATGTCCACCCGTCCCGAGCGCGACATGTAACCGTCGCGGTTGGCGCGCACCTCGTACCAGGTCGGCAGACCCTGGATGTTGGACGGGAACAGGTTCTTTCCGGTGACCGGGATACCCATCCGGAACAGCGCTTTCATCAACAAACCGTTGGCGCTTGCCGATCCGGTTCCGTTGACGGTAGCGATCTTCAGTACGAAGTCGTTTATCCGGCCTTGCGTCGCTGACATGGCGAGTCACCCATGGAAGGGCCGTGTTCTCCGGCCTTTGGAAAATGCAACAGGGACTTCTGCATGTCCCAGGCGGCAGTCGGACAGCGCTCGGCGCACAGCCCGCAGTGGATGCAGAAATTCTCGTCTTTCACCATCACGCGCCCGGTCTGTTTGAGCGGATCGGACACGAACAAAGGCTGTTCGGGTTCCAACCGCGGGGCGCGCAGGCTTTCGACAATATCGACTTCCTCACCGTCGGGGGTGATGGTGAGGCACTGGGTGGGACAGATGTCCAGACAGGCATCGCATTCGATGCACAGCGAATCGGTGAATTCGGTCTGGATATCGCAGTTCAGGCAGCGCTCGACCTCGCGCGCCGTCTGCTCGGCGTCGAAACCCAGTTCGACCTCGCGACCGAGCTCGTCGAAACGCTTCTCCAGCGGCACGTGCATCATCTGACGCCGTGCGGCGGGATCGAAATTGTTGGAATAGCTCCATTCGTGGATGCCCATCTTGCGACTGCCCAGGTTGAGCTGGTCGGGCAGGCGTTCGGTCAGGGGCTTGCCCTGGCAATGCAGGTGAATGGAGATGGCCGCCTGATGGCCGTGTTCCACGGCCCAGATGATGTTTTTGGGCCCGAAGGCCGAATCACCGCCGAAGAACACGCCCGGACGGGTGGACTCGAACGTCTCCTTGTCGACCAGCGGCTCTTCCCACTCGTTGAACTCGATGCCGAGCTCCCGCTCGATCCACGGAAACGCATTTTCCTGACCGATGGCCAGCACCACATCGTCGCAGGGGATGAAAACTTCCTCGATGACTTCCTGGTCGAGGATGCGTCCATCCTCGATGGTGTAGTCGATGCGGTCGAACAGCATGCCCTTGAGCTGGCCGTCTTCAACGACAAACGACTTGGGTGAATGGTTGATGACGATTTCGACGTTTTCTTCCTCGGCGTCCTCCAGCTCCCAGTCCGAAGCCTTGAAGAACTGCCGCGGCTTGCGCGCCATGACCTTGACGTTTTTCGCACCGAGTCGCAGCGAAGTCCGGCAGCAGTCCATCGCCGTGTTGCCCACGCCGATGATCAGCACGTTTTCGCCGATGGAATCGATATGGCCGAAGGCCACCGACTCCAGCCAGTCGATACCGATGAAAATATTGTCGGAGTCGTAGCGGCCGGGAAGCTTCAGCTCTTTGCCTCGTGGCGCGCCGGTGCCGACAAATACGGCGTCGTAACCTTCGTCGAGCAGGGCCTGCATGCTTTCGACGCGGTGGTTGTACTTGACCTCAACCCCCATGTCGACGATGTAGCCGATTTCTTCCTCGAGGGTTTCGACCGGGAGCCGAAAGGCGGGAATGTTGTAGCGCATCAGACCGCCGGCCACGGACTGGGATTCGAAAATCGTGCATTCGTAGCCCAGCGGCATCAGGTCGTTGCAGACCGTGAGCGAGGCACAGCCGGCTCCGATCAGCGCGATCTTCTTGCCGTTTTTCTCGGCCGGAACCACCGGCAGGCGATCACTGATATCACTCTTGTGGTCGGCCGCAACCCGTTTCAGGCGGCAGATGGCCACCGGTTTTTCGTCCATGCGCCCGCGCCGGCAAGCCGGTTCGCAGGGCCGGTCACAGACGCGGCCGAGAATACCGGGGAAGATATTGCTCTCCCGGTTAACCATGTAAGCATCGGAAAACCGCCCTTGGGCAATGAGGCGGATGTACTCGGGGACATCGGTGTGCGCCGGACAACCCCACTGGCAATCCACCACCTTGTGGTAGTAATCCGGATGCGACGTATCCGTGCGTTTCATTTCCTGAGCTGGCCCTGCCGCGCGTCGCGC
>NZ_JAZHOG010000009.1:117751-232862 GCF_037892215.1 Elongatibacter sediminis
CACCACCTTGTGGTAGTAATCCGGATGCGACGTATCCGTGCGTTTCATTTCCTGAGCTGGCCCTGCCGCGCGTCGCGCAAACCGTAAATTCGCCGCAAGGATAACCTTTTTATCACGCATTTGTAACCGTTTGAGTGCTCAAATTATCCCGAGAGCGCAGTTTTTTCGGGTCAGCGCCCCACGCAGGGGACTGCCGGGCGGTTACGGGCCGGTACAATGAGCCCTCTGAGACCATTGCCATCGACAGGAGTCCCCGCCATGCGCCTCGCCCGCAATCTGCCGTTCATCCTTGCCCTGCTGCTGACCTCCGCAGCGACGCCCACCGCGGCCAGCGAAGACGCGGTCACCATCGCCCGGGAGTGGCGCAAGTCGCATGAACAGGCCATTGTCCAGGATTTCGTCACCCTGCTGTCGATCCCCAATGTCGCCAGTGACACCCCAAACATCCGCCGTAACGCCGAGCACATTCTGAGCCTGTTGCCGTCACGCGGATTCGAGGCCCGCCTGTTGGAAGCGGACGGCGGACCGCCAGCGGTCTTCGCCGAACGGACGACCCCCGGCGCGGAGACCACACTGCTCATTTACGCCCATTACGACGGCCAGCCGGTAAATGCGGCGGATTGGGCCTCCGACCCGTGGACGCCGGTGCTGCGCGACGGCCCGGTGGAGCTGGGCGGTGAGCCCGTGCCGCTGGAAGCGCCCTTCGATCCCGAGGCCCGCCTGTTCGCGCGCTCGGCGGGTGACGACAAGGCCCCGGTCATCGCGCTGCTCACCGCCCTGGACGCACTCGATGCGGCGGGCACGCCGCTGTCGGTAAACCTCAAAATACTGTTCGACGGCGAAGAGGAGGCAGGCTCGCCCCATCTGCCGGCCATCCTGGAGCGCCACCGTGATCTCGTCGCCGCGGACCTGTGGCTGTTCTGCGACGGCCCTATGCACCAGAGCCGGCGCCCGCAGATCAATTACGGCGTGCGCGGCGCGTGGGGCTTCGGGCTCACGGTCTACGGCGCCAATCGCCCGCTGCACAGCGGCCACTACGGCAACTGGGCGCCCAATCCCATCATGCGTCTGATCGAACTCATCTCGTCGATGCGCGATGGCGAAGGCAATATTCTGGTCGCCGGCTACGGCGATGAGGTCGTACAGCCCTCCCTGAGCGAACTCGAAGCCGTCAACGCCGCGCCCCCGGTGGACGAGGGCCTGGTGCGCGAACTGGGCATCGGAGCACCCGAAACCGATGATCGCGTCGAACTGGCCATCATGCGGCCGGCCATGAACCTGCGCGGCATCCGCTCCGGCGATGTGGGCGAGGCCGCGCGCAACAGCATCCAGACCGAAGCCACCGCTTCCATCGGTTTGCGGCTGGTACCGAACCAGACACCGCAATACCTGCGCGAGGTGATCGAACGGCACATCCGCGGGCAGGGCTATCACATCGTGTATACGCCACCGACAGCCGCCGAGCGGGCGGAGCACGACCGCATCGCGCTGCTGGACTGGACCGAGGCCGGCTATCCGGCCTACCGGGCACCGATGGATCTGCCGATTGCACAACGAGTCGCGGCCATCGTCGACGCGGTGGCGGACGGTCAACTGGTGCACCTGCCCACGATGGGCGGCAGCCTGCCGCTCAAACTGGTGTACGAAGCGGTGGAGACGCCGATCCTGATTCTGCCGATCGCCAACCACGACAATAATCAGCACGGCGCCAACGAGAATCTGCGCCTGCAGAATCTCTGGGACGCCATCGAGGTCTATGCGGCGGTGATCACGGAACTCTGACACCGGGCTCTTTGGTTTGATCGCTGTTTGGGTAGTATTTCAGTCCTGACATTGATGCTGCAATGGGGGCTGCCGCGGCTAGTGAAGGTGTTCATCACTCGGAAGTCCGCGGCCCCGGTTCTGGCGAACCGGGGCTTCCCTCGCCACTGAGCGGTCTTGACGGGGTCGGCCGTACAGGCCATCCCTGGCCTGGACGGCCTCAATTGGGCTTCCTGCCCAATTGACCCCTGACCACTCAGTGACTCGGCGCTCCCACTCGCGATGAACACCTTCACTAGCCCCAGCAGCCTTTGATTGCTGAATTGGTCCGACGTGCTTTTCTTACCTTTTGCTCCTGCCAGCCCTGCTGGCTTGTCCAGACCAATATGCCCAAGCTGGACTCCTTCACCTGAGCGCCCCCCTTAAACCCGGTACTGCACAGGGGACGGGTGGGTGCATGCTGTTCGGGCGTGAGTGGGAGCGCCGAGTGGAGCAACCGCCCGGGGACGATTGGGCGGGAGGCCCAATCGAGCCCATCCGGGCCAGGGAGGGCCCGTATGGGCGGCCCCGATCAGGCGGTTGCGGAGCGAGGGAAGTTTCGGTTCGAAAGAACCGGAACCGCGGACTTCCGAACGACCGGGCGGTGTGCACTCGCCCGTCCCCGGTAATCCAGGTGAGCGTTGCGCTCTTAATGAGTGCGGAACCGCTCAGGCAGTGACAAGTTCATCCAGGGCGGAGATCAGGCGGGAAACCTCGTCCTCTGAGGTGTAATGCACCAGCGAGGCGCGCACCGCACCGTCCTTCGGATCGATGCCCAGCGCCTCGACCAGCCGGTACGCGTAGAAATCCCCCACGCCCACCCCAAGTCCGCGGTCGGCCAGCGCCTGCCCCAGCCAGGAAGAGGGCATGCCCTCGACCGTGAAGGAAACGGTGGGCGCCCGTTCCCGGGCGTCGGCACGGCCAATGAGACGAATTCGCTCATGGCTGGCCACGTAATCGAGCAGGGGCTGAACACGTTCGATCTCCCGGGCGCGCAATCGATTGCGGATGTCAATGGCCTGCTCGGCTGGCTCGGCTGATTCGCCGCCATGATGCCGGTAGAGCGCTTCGAAGTAATCGATCACCCCGTTGACCGCGGCAATCTGCGCATGGTCCGGGCCGGCCGGAGTGAACCGCGCGGTGGGGTTTTTGGCGTTGAAGAAATGGCCCTGGTTGGGGAGTTCGGCATTGAGATCACCGGCCAGGTACATCACCCCCAGGTGCGGGCCGTAAACCTTGTACAGGGAGAACAGGTAGACGTCGGCGCCGAGTGCCCGCAGATCGGGCAGGCCGTGCGGGGCGTAGGAGACGCCGTCGACGATGGCCATCGCCCCGGCCTGCTGGATCCGCCGCACCCAGTCACGCGCCGGATTGATGGTGGCCACCAGATTGGAGCAATGAGTAAAGGCGACGGCGCGGGTGCGGTCGGTCAGGACGGCCTCGAGACCCGCCAGGTCGAGTTCGCCGGTTTGTGGATCGACGGACCATTCACGTACCACGAAACCCTCGTCCTCCAGGCACCGCCAGGCGCCGATGTTGGCTTCGTGGTCCTGGTTGGTCACGACAATCTCGTCACCCGCCCGGAAATGCCGCCGCAACGCCTGCGCGAGCACATAGACGTTCTGCGTGGTCGACGGGCCGAAATGCACCTCATCGGAATCGACATTCATCCAGGCGGCCAGGCGCTGGCGTGCCGCGTCCATCTCCTCGCCGGCGGTGCGCGACGGCGCGAAGGCGTAGTAGGGCTGCACCTTGGTCTGGCGGTAATAGCGATTGAGCCGATCGATCACCGGTGCGCAGGCGTAGGAACCACCGGCGTTCTCGAAGTGGGCGAAATTCGCCAGGCTGTCCTCGGAGAACGCCGGAAAGCCAGCGCGCACGAACTCGTCATCGAGTGGCCACGCGGCGGTCCCGGCTGGCACGGTCTGGCTGCTCACGGGAGCGATCAGGCCTTCAGGCCGGCCAGGGTGACGTATTTGATTTCGACGTACTCGTCGATGCCGTATTTGGAGCCTTCGCGGCCCATGCCGGATTCCTTGACTCCGCCGAACGGCGCCACCTCGGTCGACAGAATGCCGTCGTTGATGCAGACCATGCCGTATTCCAACTCCTCGGCGACGCGCCAGACCCGGCCGAGGTCGCGGGCGTAGAAGTAGGCCGCCAGGCCGTATTCGGTCGCGTTGGCCAGTTCGACCGCCTCGTCCTCGGAGCCGAACTTGAACACCGGCGCGATCGGCCCGAAGATTTCCTCGCGGGCGAATTCCATGTCTGCGGTGGCGTCACGAACCACGGTAGGCTCGAAGAACAGGCCACCCAGTTCGTGGCGGCCACCACCCTCGGTGACCGTGCCGCCCTTGTCCAGTGCGTCCTTGAGCAGATCCTCGACCTTGTCGATCGCGCTGGGCGAAATCATCGGGCCCACGTTTACGCCTTCCTCCTCTCCGCGACCGATCTTCAGGTCGGCCACGGCCCGGGAGAATTTCTCGACGAATTCGTCGTACACGCCGTCCTGCACGTAAATCCGATTGGCGCACACGCAGGTCTGGCCGGCGTTGCGGTACTTGGAAATGATGGCGCCCTTGACTGCTTCGTCGATGTCGGCGTCATCGAACACGATGAACGGCGCATTGCCGCCCAGCTCCATCGAGACTTTCTTGACGGTGCTTGCGCACTGCTGGATCAGGGTCTTGCCGACCGCGGTCGAGCCGGTGAAGGAAAACTTGCGTACCAGCGGGCTCTCGGTCAGTTCCTTGCCCACATCGCGTGACCGGGTGGTCGTGACGATGTTGAACACACCCGCCGGAACACCGGCGCGACCGGCCAGTTCGGCCAGCGCCAACGCCGAAAGCGGCGTTTCCGAGGCCGGCTTGATCACCACCGGGCAGCCTGCCGCCATGGCCGGGGCCGCCTTGCGGGTAATCATGGCATTGGGGAAATTCCACGGCGTGACCGCCGCCACTACGCCAACCGACTGCTTGATCACGAGGATGCGCCGGTCGGGCAGGTGAGTTGGAATGACATCGCCGTAAATGCGCTTGCCTTCCTCGGCGAACCATTCGATGAACGAAGCGCCGTACAGGACTTCGCCAGCCGACTCGGCCAGGGGCTTGCCCTGTTCGGCCGTCATCAGGCGGGCCAGATCGTCCTTGTGCTCGACGATCAGGTCGAACCAGCGGCGCAGAATCGCGGCACGATCCTTGGCGGTGCGTTCCCGCCAGCCTTTCCAGGCGGCATTGGCGGCGTCGATCGCACGGCGGGTTTCGGCCACGCCCACATCCGCCACCTTGGCCAACAGGCCATCATCCGCCGGGTTGGTCACCTCGAATTCCGCACCGTCGTCGGCACCGATCCATTCACCGTTGACGTAGGCCTGGGTGCGCAGCAGGTCGGGGTCGTCGAGCTTCACAGAGGTCTTGATCCGGTCCAGCATGATGTATTCCTGTATTGGTTGGTCGGGTTGGTTCGCTTATGGCAAAACTGGCTGCGGCCCAGGTAAAAGTCAATAGCCGGGGCGGGCGAACATTTCTAATAACTCCCATGTGTCTGGTTCATCTTGGACCGACCCGGTAGCCGGGACGGCGTTACAATGGGGTCGAAGCGCCGCGGGCGCGGCAGCGTTCCGCGGCACGCACAAGCACACGGAAATCGGATGAGCAAGAAACTGAACCTGGATTTCGACACGTTGCGGGCGCAGATCGTCGGCTGCGACGCGCCCATCAGCACGCCCTTCGGCAAACGGCTGATGGTCTACGCCGACTACACGGCCTCCGGCCGGTGCCTGGGTTTCGTCGAACGCTACCTGCAGCAATTGCAGCGCATTTACGCTAACTCACACACCGAGGACGACATTTCCGGGCGGTCCATGACCCACCTGCTCGAAGAGTCTGAACAGTCCATCAAGCGCTCGGTGAATGCCGGCGACAGCGGCCGCATCGTGCCGGTCGGTTCCGGCGCCACCGGGGCCATCGACAAATTTCAGCAAATCGTCGGTGTGATGCTTCCGCCAGCCACCCGGCAGAATCTTTGTCACCTGATGGACGAAGCCATCGGCAGCGAGCGGCGCGAGGCTTTCGAGGCCTTCGTTGCGGAACACCAGCCGGTGGTTTTCGTCGGCCCCTACGAACACCATTCCAACGAGGTGTCCTGGCGCCAGGGCCTGTCCACCGTGGTCGAGGCGCCGCTGGCCGATGACGGCGGCATCGACATCGCGGCGCTGGAGGAGCTGTTGCGTGACCCCCGTTACCAGGGCCGGATGCGTATCGGTTCCTTCTCCGCGGCCTCCAACGTGACCGGGATGATATCGCCGGTGCACGAGATCGCGGCGCTGTTGCATCGACACGACGCTGTCGCCTGCTTTGATTACGCGGCCAGCGCACCGTACGTGAAAATCGACATGAATCCACCGCAGGACCAGTATGACGGCGATGCCTCACTGGACGCGGTGTTCATCTCGCCGCACAAGTTCCTCGGCGGACCGGGCTCCTCCGGCATACTCGTTTTCAATGAGCGGCTGTACCGCTCCGACCTGCCGCCGACGGTGGGCGCGGGCGGCACGGTCGATTACGTGGGCCCCACCAGCCAGGACTTCATTCGCGACATCGAAGAACGCGAGAAGGCCGGTACGCCCGGCGTGTTGCAGATCCTCAAGGCGGGGCTGGCGTTTCAGATCAAGGACGCGATGGGCGTGGAAGCCATCGAGCAGCGCGAGTACGCGCTGATCGGGCGCCTGTTTCAACGCTGGCAGGATCACCCGCAGATCGAGATCCTCGGCAACCCCGACCCGGATCGGCGCATCGGCATCATTTCCTTCAACCTGCGCGATCATGCCGGCAAGTACCTGCATCCGAAGTTCGTGACCACCCTGCTCAACGATCTGTTCGGCATTCAGTCGCGCGCCGGCTGTTCCTGCGCCGGCCCTTATGGGCACCGGCTGCTCGGCATCGACAACGACACCTCCGAGCGCTACCGCAAGTGGATCCGGCAGGGCTATTCGGGGATCAAACCCGGCTGGTGCCGCATCAGCCTGCACTACACCATGGACGACAACGAGGTCGAGTTCATCACCGAAGCGATCGAGTTCGTCGCCGAACGGGGACATCTGTTTCTGCCCCTGTACCATTTCGACCTGGCGACCGGCGCCTGGACCCATAAAGAGGGTGAGGTGGTCCTTGAGCCGTTTTCGCTGGATGCCGCGCTGGATTGCTGCGGCCCGACACCAACCTCGCTGGACGCGGCCGAACGGGCGATGCGCTACGCGGATTACATGCTCGAAGCCCAGCGCATTGCCGCGAGCCTGGCGCGTGACGCTGAAGGGCCGGAACTGAAGCTGGATGAAGAACTCGAGCAGTTGCGCTTCTTTTCCATTCCCAGCGCCTGTTCCCGGGAGTCGTGAGCGGTTGCGGACGTCCTCGGCAATGAGCCCTTGCCACCACGCGTCGTGAATACCAGCGGGACGAGGCCTGCGCCCGACCGGCGCCTGGACGCCCGCGATCTCGACTGCCCGCAGCCGGTGATCGAGACGCGCAAGGCCATGCGTGATCTCCAGGCCGGGCAGGTGCTGGAGGTGCTTAGCACCGATCCGGCCTCGGAACTGGATTTCGAGGCCTATTGCCGCATGGCGGGGCACGCCTTGATCGAATTCGAGGAGCGGGACGGAGTTTTTCGCTTCCTGCTGCGTCACTCAGGATGAGGGTGTCTCCCCGCCAAACGCGTAATATGCGCCGGCCCTGTTATATTAGAAGAAATTACATTAGAATTTATTTATCTAGCACTGCATCCGATACCGGAGCCCATACCATGATCCCAAGCAACCCGACGCCGGCCCCTGTTTCCTCCCGCCTGTGCCTGCTTTTGATTCTCACCCTGTTGACCGTCACGGCTTGCGCGATCAACAACCCGCCGCCGGAACGCGGTACGTGGATCGATGTGCGCACCGCGGCCGAGTACGATGACGGACATGTCTCTTTCGCGCACCATATTCCGCATCAGGACATCCTGGCCGGCGTTCGCGAGCTCGGACTGGCCCGGGACGAACCCATTCTCGTTTACTGCGGCAGCGGCCGCCGGGCCGGTCTCGCACGCGATACGCTGCTTGCGGCCGGATACACGGACGTCGAGAATCTCGGTGGCATCGATGATGCACTGGAGCGCGCCGGTGAGGACACCGCGCAAGCCGGTGAATCCGCCGGCGACTGAAGCCGGGCGGCATCGGCACAGCCATGGCTGATCCGGCACCGGCCAACCGCGCGGACGAGAATTTCTTCGACCGCCTTGTCGCCTACGCGCTGCGTGGCGGCACACCCCTGACGATTTTCATCATCGCGCTGCTGGCCGGCGCCGCGGCCCTGTATCTGACGCCGCGCGAGGAAGAACCGCAGATCGTCGTGCCCATGGTCGACGTACTGGTTACGGCACCCGGGCTCAGCGCCGATCAGGTGGAACGCCAGGTTTCCGTTCCGATAGAAAAGCTGCTGACCCAGATTCCCGGGGTCGAGCACATCTATTCCACCAGCCTGACCGGGCGTTCCTCGGTCACCTTGCGCTTCCACGTCGGCGAGGATCGCGAAAAATCCATACTCAATACCTACACGAAACTCTATTCCAATCAGGACGAAGTCCCCGAGGTGGTGACGGATTGGGTGGTGCAACCGGTCGAGGTGGACGATGTGCCGATCCTGCTGCTGGCGCTGTGGAGCGAGGACGCGGAACGTTACGATGCGTACGAACTGCGCCGGCTGGCCGATGAGCTTTCGACATCGCTGAAGCAGATCGACCAGAGCAGCGAGGTCCGGGTCACGGGAGGACGGCCGCGCACGGTGCGCATTCTGCTCGACCCGGAGAGCATGGCCGCGCGCAAGACGACCGCGCTGGAAGTCGCCCAGGCGCTGCAGTTGTCCAACCAGCTCCTCAGCGCCGGCGACTGGACCTTCGGTGACCAGTCACTGGTACTCGAGTCCGGCGATTTCATTCGCGGTGTCGAGGAGCTGCGGAACCTGGTCGTCAACGTGATTGACGGCACGCCGGTCATCCTGCGCGATATCGCAACCGTGGTGGACGGGCCGGCGGAAGTGGATCAGTACACCTGGATCGATTTCGCCGAGGATGCGGCCGAGGGCGGGACCGATGCCGGACGCCCACGCAGCCGACTGCCGATGGTGGCCATCAGCATTGCCAAGCATCGCGGCAGCAATGCGGTACGGGTGGCCCGCGATGTGCACCGGCACCTGGACGGGTTGCGGCGTGAGGTGCTGCCGCCGGAGATTCATATCGAGGTGCTGCGCGATTACGGCGACACCGCCAACGAAAAGGTCAACAACCTAGCCGCCAGCCTCGGCTTCGCCATCATCACCGTGGTGGTATTCATCGGTGTTTTCCTCGGTCTGCGACCGGCCCTGGTGGTGGGCCTGGCCGTTCCCATCTGTTATGGCGTCACCCTCGCCCTGGACCTGGCCTTCGGTTACACCATCAACCGGGTCACCCTGTTCGCGCTGATTCTGTCACTGGGCCTGCTGGTCGACGACCCGATCACCGGCGTCGACAACATCGAACGCTTTCTGCACCGTGCCGGCGGCAGCCTCAAGCGGCGCATCGTCGACGCGGTGGCCGAAATCCGCACGCCACTGCTGATGTCCACCCTGACCATTGTGCTGGCCTTCGTCCCGCTGGCTTTCATCACCGGCATGATGGGTCCTTACATGGCGCCGATGGCGTTCAACGTACCGGTCAGCGTGGGCGTCTCCACGGCAGTGGCCTTCCTGGTCACCCCCTGGCTGGCCAGTCGGCTGTTGCGAGTCGACTCGAGGACCGGCGGCGATGCCGCGGCGGCCCACGCCGGGCCCGATCCCACTCGAATGAAGGTCTACCGCGCCGTGGTCGGCCCGCTGCTGGAACGGCGGGCGCGGGCGCGCTGGGTATTGTGGGGCGTGCTGGCGTTGTTCCTGGCGGCAGCCGTGCTGCCCGCCCTGCGCCTGGTGCCCTTGAAGCTGTTGCCGTATGACAACAAGAACGAGGTGCAGATCGTCATCGACATGCCGGAGAGCAGCAGCCTGGAGCGCACCGCGGCCCTGGCCGGGCAGGTGGCCGATCGCGCCCTGAAGCTGCCGGAAGTACAGGCGGCGGCCGCTTTCGTCGGCCTCGCCTCACCAATGGACTTCAATGGCATGGTGCGGCGCTACTACCAGCGCACCGGTGCGCATGTCGCCGACCTGCGTTTGAAGCTGATCGACAAGGCCGACCGCGAACACCAGTCACACGCGGTGGTGCTGCGCCTGCGCGAGCTGCTGGAGCCGCTGAACCGCGACGGAGCCTCGATCAAGGTGGTCGAGGTGCCGCCCGGCCCGCCGGTGCTCAGCACCCTGGTGGCCGAAGTGTACGGCGGGGATCTGGTGCCCTATGAACGCCAGCGCGCGGCGGCGGCAGAAGTGATGGATCGTTTGCGCGCCGAGCCGCTGGTGGTCGAGGTGGACTCGACGGTGGAGCATCCGCGGGAGCGCCGCCGTTTCGTCACCGACAAGGAGAAAGCTGCCTTGTCCGGTATTGCCACCGAGGACATCAACCAGACCCTGTCGATGGCGAATGCGGGACTGGTCGTCAGTTACCTGCAACTGCCGCACGAGGCCGCCCCCCTGCCGATCGAGCTGCGCCTGCCGGTCGCCGATCGGGCCGATCCGGGTGATTTTCTGCGTTTGAGCATCAAGGGACGGGCCGGCATCGTGCAGGAAAGCACCGACGCCGGACTGGACAGCGGACCGCAGCCGCTGGTGCCGCTGGGCGAGCTGGGGCGTTTCGAAAGCCTGCCCGCCGACCAGGCCATCCACCGCAAGGATCTGCGGCGGGTGGTTTACGTCACCGCCGAGTTGAACGGCCGCACGCCGGGTGAGGTGATCACCGATCTGCAGGCGGATTTCGTCGACGGGGCGGAACCGGCAGCAGAGGAATCCGGCGGCCAGCGGGCCTGGGACCAGCGCAGCTATCTGCGGCCGGGCGGCGGGCTCGACTGGACGGTGCCTGAGGGTACCCGCGTGTCATGGTCCGGCGAGGGTGAGTGGCGCATCACCATCCGGGTGTTCCGTGACATGGGCCTGGCTTTCCTGTTCGCGTTGAGCGCGATCCTCGTGGTGCTGCGCCTGCAGACCGGATCCACCGCGCTGGCCCTGATCATCATGTCTTCCATTCCGCTGACCATCATCGGCATCATGCCGGGCTTCTGGCTGATGAACGGCTTTGGCGAGCGGGTGGTGGCCAATGCACCCGACCCGGTACTGTTCACGGCCACCGCGATGATCGGCATGATCGCTCTGGCCGGCATCGTCGTGCGCAATTCGCTGATCCTGGTGGAATTCATCACCCAGGCCCGGAGTGGCGGTCTGCCCTTGCGCGAGGCGCTGCTGCAGGCCGGATCGGTGCGCATGCGACCGGTACTCCTGACCGCGGGCACCACCCTGCTGGGCAACCTGATCATTACCCTGGATCCGGTGTTCAGCGGGCTGGCGCTGGCCATTATTTTCGGCATCGTGGCCTCCACGGCATTTACCCTGCTGGTGGTCCCCGTGGTCTATCTGCTGGTGTTCGAGGCGACCGACGACGCCGAATCACCCGCGAGTGTCACCGCACCTGGAGATTCGAGGGTCTGAACCATGCGTACACGAACCATCCGAATAGTGCTCCCGATTGCCGCCGTGGCCGCCTTGCTGCTGGTGGTCGCATGGATGGCGGGAGTTTTCCGCGACAAGGTGGAGCCCGGCTCCGGGTCCGCGACCACCGGCGCGCCGCCGGCCGGCTCGATTGAAGTGAGCGAGGTGGAAACGGCCCTGACCGAACCGGTGCCGGCGACCATCAGCGCGCGCCAGGCCACGACGATATCCTCGCGCATCATCGCCCGCATCACGCGCATTCACGTGCGCGCCGGTGACACCGTGGAAGAAGGCCAGTTGCTGCTCGAACTGGAGCGTTCCGACCTGGAATCGCGCTTGTCGCAGGCCGAGGAGCGGGTCCGATCGGTGTCCGCCCGCCTCACCGAGGCCCGTCTCAGCCTGGAACGGGCGGAAAGTCTGCAGGCACAGGGCCTGGTTTCCCGTGCCGCGCTGGACGAGGCCCGTGCCACCCACGACAGCCTCAATGCGGAACTCGCCACCGCCCGGCGCACCGTCGATGAGGCGCAGGTGGCCATCAGCTATACCCGAATCCGCTCACCCATCGACGGCCGCGTCATCGATCGTTTCGCGGAACCCGGAGATACCGCGTCACCGGGTACCCGCCTGCTGTCCCTGTACAATCCCTTGTCACTGCGCATCGAGGCGGCGGTTCGCGAGAGCCTCGCGCTGCCACTCGTCCTCGGCCAGGAAATCGAAGTGGAAATCCCCGCGCTGCAGCAGCGGCTCACCTCGCGCATCGAAGAACTCGTTCCCGCAGCCGACCCCGGATCGCGCAGTTTTCTGGTCAAGGCGCAGTTGCCATACCGGGACGACCTGCTGCCGGGCATGTACGCCCGGCTGATGATTCCCGCCGGCACGGTCCAGCGTATTCTGGTGCCGGCCGACTTCGCCGTCGCCTACGGGCAATTGAACATGGTCTGGGTGTGGACGGACGGTGCGGCGGAGCGGCGCTTCGTGCGCCTGGGCCAGGCCGACGGTAGCGGCCGGGTGGAGGTGCAGTCCGGACTGCGGCCGGGCGAAGTGCTGGCGCCGCCGCCGAATTGATCCCGGGCGAGTCCGGCGCAGTAGGCTAGTCCGCCTCGGGGCCGGTGCCCGCGACGAGCTCCGCCAGGCTGCGGTTGAATGGCGTGCGCAGGTAAGCGGTGCCGTTGGGGCCGGGTGGAGGCGGCGCGCCGGCGCGAATGTTCACCTGCACCGACGGCAGGATCAGGCGTGGCAGGTCGAGACCGGCATCCCGCTCGTTGCGCATGGCCACGTAATCGTCGCGGTGGGTATCCGCGGAAATGTGGATGTTGGACCGGCGTGATTCCGCGACCGTCACCCTGCATTGCGGTTGATGGCCTTCACCGGGATAGTCATGGCACAGGAACAGCCGGGTGTCGTCGGGCAGGGCGTGCAGGCGGACGATGGAATCGTAGAGTGTTCCGGCGTCGCCACCGGGAAAATCACAGCGCGCGGTGCCGTAATTCGGAGCGAACAGGGTGTCGCCGACAAAGGCGGCATCGGCGACCCGGTAAGTGACACTGTCGCTGGTGTGGCCGGGCGTTTCCATGACGGCTATCTCTTGACTACCCAGCCGGATGACATCGCCTTCGTCGACCAGGCGGTCGAACTGGCGCCCGTCGGTGCTCAGGTCGGTGAAGTCGAAGACCCGTTGAAAGGTTCGCTGCACCGCGCGGATACCGCGGCCGATGACCACCCGGGCACCATGCTTGCGGCGAACGTAATCGGCGGCCGTCAGGTGGTCGGCATGCGCGTGGGTTTCCAGCACCCATTGAATCCGTGCGCCGCGCTCATCCGCGGCATTGAGAATGGCGTCAACGAACGACGTGTCGGTCAAGCCGGACACGGGGTCGAATTCCAGTACCGGATCGACCAGCGCGGCGGCATGTTCGCCGGGGTCCACGAGCAGGTAACTCCAGGTGCCGGTTTGCGGTTCGTAGAAGGGCAGGATATCCATTCGGTCTTGTTTCCCGGGTCGACAACCCCATCGGTCACAGGCCCCATCGTGAGGATCTGTCAGCCCATCGAGGTATTTAAGATGATTGTAATTTAGCGGACCTGGAAATAAAATTCACCCATGAAAGCCGCCGCTCCCGCACCCCTCGCCGACCTCGATTTCGAGACCATGCAGCGGCATGCCTCCGAGGCGGTTTCCCTGCTCAAGGGACTGGCCAATGAAAGCCGCCTGATGATCATGTGCGTGCTGAGCGAAGGCGAGCAGTCGGTCGGCGAGCTCAACCAACGCATCCACCTCAGCCAGTCCGCCCTGTCGCAGCACCTGGGTGTTCTGCGCGAACAGGGTCTGGTGCAGACCCGCCGCGAAAGCCAGACCATCCACTACCGCCTGGCCAACACCCCGGCCCTGGGCATCGTTCGGGAACTGCACCGAATCTACTGCCGCTGACCCCGTTGCGGCCGGTCCGGTTCTGATCGTCCCGGCCTCGTCGGCGACAAGCGGCCGTCCAGGCGATATCCGGTGCGGCGCATCATCTGGCCCAGCACCAGGAAACCGAGCGACAACGCCAGCGCAAAGCCCCATTCGATGCTGTTTTCGATGCGATCCATGCGGGCTGGATCGGTGACCAGCAGTCGCTTGGCGACCGAGGCCAGTCCCCCCAGCCACTGCAAAGTGACCAGCGCCAGCAACCCGGCCACGGCGGAGCCCGGAAGGGGTGATTGAGGCAGTTTGCGCAGCGGCCACAGCGCGTGGACCAGCAGCAACTGGGCCAGGGCCGTCAGGCCGAAGTAGACCGTCACCCCATAGCGGCGCAACCAGCCGTACCACGGACCTTCGGTACCAAGCCAACCCACGTACAGCACCAGGAACAGAGCGCCGATGAAACCGGTCCAACCCACGCGGCGTGCCGCCGCACCGGCCGCGCCGTTCAACTGGCGCAACCAGTGACTCGTCAGCAGCCAGGTCAGCGCCAGCAGCGCCGCGAGCGGCAACATCATCGCCCGGAACAGCGCCAGCCCGGGACCGGAGCGAACCGCCCGGCTGACCGAAACGCACCCGTCCCAGTACGGGAAGCAGCGGTATTCGGCGGCCAACGGCTCCGCGCCGGCGAACCAGTTGAGGACGTAAGCGAGGTGGGCGGCGAGTATCGGCAGCAGTCCGCAGAGAAAGGCCAGGATGTGTGGCCGCCACGCCTTCACGGCTTCACTTGCCGATACAGAAACTGGCGAAGATCGCTCCCAGCAGATCATCGGGCATCATCTCGCCGGTAAGTTCGCCCAGCGCCTGCTGGGCCAGCCGCAATTCCTCGGCCAGCAATTCGGCGGCACCTTCATCGACCAGCCGGGCCCGGCCCTGGGCGACATGCCGTTCGGCCCGCCGCAGGGCATCCACATGGCGCTGGCGGGCGGAGAACCCCCCTTCGGTCTGCTCCCCCGCACCGACGGACTCGCGAATGGCGGCCTTCAGCGAATCCAGGCCGGCGCCGGTTCGGGCCGAAACCACCGTGGCGGGCACGGCGGTCGCCGGCACGGTCTGGTCGCGCGTCATGCGGTCGGACTTGTTGAAAACCACCCGGGCGCGTTCCAGGTCGGGAAACTCGTCCAGCAGCGCCAGCTGCGGGTCGGGTGCCTCGGTAAGATCCACGACCAGCAGGGCCAGGTCGGCGCCGGCCAGAACCGCGCGGGCGCGCCGCACCCCTTCCGCTTCGACCCGGTCGCCGGTTTCACGCAGTCCCGCGGTATCCGCCAGGTGCACCGGAATGCCGTCGAGGTCGATCCATTCGCGCAGAACATCCCGGGTGGTGCCGGGAATTTCGGTGACGATGGCCCGGTCGGCGCCGGCCAGGGCATTGAGCAGGCTGGACTTGCCGGCGTTGGGCTGCCCCACGATGGCCAGTTCGATGCCGTCCCGCAGGATTCGGCCCTGCCGGGCTTCCGCCAACAGTGCGTGGATGGCTCCGGCGGTTGCTTCGAGACGCTCCACCACGTCGCTGTCTGCCAGGAAGTCGATTTCCTCGTCCGGAAAATCAATGGAGGCCTCGACGAACACGCGCAGAGCGGTCAATCGTTCCTGTACCTCGTCAACCCGCTGCGAGAACACGCCCGACAGCGACCGCTGCGCCGCGCGGGCCGCGGCCTCGGTTCCGGACGCCACCAGGTCCGCGATGGCCTCGGCCTGCACCAGGTCGAGCTTGTCGTTCAGGTAGGCCCGTTCGGAGAACTCGCCGGGCCGCGCGGGACGGGCGCCGAGCTCAACCAATCGCCGCATCATTCCCGCCAGCACCACGGGTCCCCCGTGCCCCTGGAGTTCGAGCACGTCTTCACCGGTAAAGGAATGCGGGGCGGGGAAGTACAACGCGAGGCCGGTGTCGATGGGCGTCCCGCCGGCATCGGCAAAGCTCGTGTACACGGCATGGCGCGGCGCCGGCAGGCGGCCGCAAACGGCCCGTGCGATGGCGGCGGTGGCGGGACCGCTGACCCGAACCACGCCGATGCCGCCCATGCCCGGCGGAGTGGCGACGGCGCAGATGGTTTCACGGTCGGCTGGCTCCGGCGACGGTGCGGCCGGCTGTCGAGCGGGCTGGTCACCAGGTTGACCGGGGGAATTGAAGCCGTTTGCGCTCATGCCATCAGCTTACTGGAACGCCCGCGGCCGAAGCCAACGCCGCGAATATCCAGCACCGCGAACTCCGGTGTCAGGCGTGTGCTTGCGCGGTTCTCAGTTGTCCGCGGCGGCGATTTTGCGCGTGATGTAGAGCTGTTGGGCCAGCGACAATCCGGCGTTGGTCGCCCAGTACAGCACCAGGCCGGCCGGGAAGAACGCGAACATCACCGCGAACACGACAGGCATCAGATTCATCATCTTGCGCTGGAGCGGGTCCATGCCGGCCATCGGCGTCAGGCGCTGGGTCGCGATCATGAAGCCCGCATTCAGTGCCGGCAGGATGAAGTAGGGATCACGCACGGACAGGTTCTGGATCCAACCCACGAACGGCGCCTGGCGCAACTCGACCGATTCCAGCAAAACCCAGTACAGCGCGATGAAGATCGGAATCTGCACCAGTATCGGCAGACAGCCACCAAGCGGGTTCACTTTCTCCTTCTTGTACAGCTCCATCATGGCCTGGCTCATGCGCTGGCGGTCATCGCCGTAGCGCTCTTTGAGCTGCTCGATGCGCGGCTGCAGTTTGCGCATGCGCGCCATGGAACGGTACTGGGCTTCGGTCAGCTTGAAGAACGCCGCCTTGATCAACACGGTCAGCAGCACGATGGCCCAGCCCCAGTTGCCGACCAGCGCGTGGATGTGCGACAGCAGCCAGAACAGCGGCTTGGAAAACACCGTGAAAATGCCGTAGTTGACCGTGTGTTCCAGCCCCGGGGCGACTTCCTCGAGTTCTTCCTGCAGCTTGGGCCCGAGATAGAGCCGGCTGACGAATTCTCCGCGTGCGCCGGGCTGGATGGTTTGCGCCGGTGCGACCGCGCGCGCGAGGTAGCGCGGCCAGCCGTCGGGCGCGATCTCCTGGGTCGAGTAGGCCACCGTAACATCGGCTGGCGGAATCCAGGCGGCGAAGAAATAATGCTGGATCATCGACAGCCAGCCGCCACTGAAGGTCTTGTTGAAAGGGTCGTCGGCGACGTCGTCGAACGCGACTTTTTCGAATTTGTCCTCGGGACTGTAGAACGCGATCCCGGTAAAGGAATAGGTGCCCGGATTGGTGTACGTACGCTCGGTGTCCTCGTCGGTGATCGAACGCTGCAACTGGTCGTATCGGCTGCCCGTCCACGGCGTGGCTGACTGGTTCTCCACCTGGTCGTGCACGGCCAGTTCGTACGCGCCGCGGCGCAGCACGAAGGTTCGTGTCACCCGGATCCCGTCGCCGGAAGTCCAGCTCAGGGGTATGCGCAGTTCGTCGGCACCGTCGGCCAGCACGTATTCCCGTTGCTCGGCCTGGTAGGTCGTCGTGTGGTTGGGTGCGGGTCTTTCGGACAACAGTCCCGATTGCGCAATGAACAGGTGGGGTCCCGCGCGCCGCAACAGCTGCACCTTGTTTTCCGGCTGTTCCAGGGTCACCGGGTAGTTCAGTAACTGCGCGCTGACCACGGAACCGCCGACCAGGTCGATCTCCATGGCCAGCACATCGGTACGCACGGTCACCACCGGGCTGGGTGACGTTCCGCTGGCGGGTCTCGATGCCGACATTCCGTCAGCCGTCTGGCTGGCCGCTTCATCGCCGGGAACCACCGGAGCGGCGTCCGGCGGCGGCAGGTCGGATGCGCCCCCGGGAACGGAAGGCAGACCGTCGGCCGAGACCGTGGCGCTACCCGTGGCCGCCGGTGCTTCCGGGGCGGCCTGTTGCGCGCCGAACTGCGGTCCGTAATCTTTCTGCCACTCTACCCACAGCATGCCACCGAGAACCAGCAGTCCAATGAGTAATACGGGTCGGAGATTTGCCATGTTCAGGGCCTGTTAACGCTTGCGGTTAGCCGAGTCGGCGGTCGATTCGCGCCCAGTGGCGCTCCAGGTGTTCGCGCAAAATCTGATTCGATATGGTGACCGCCGCGCGGCGGGGCAAGACCACGAAGTCGGCCGGCTGAGGGTCCGGTCCGGTCGTATAGTGCCGGCGGAAACTCTCCCGGATGATGCGCTTGAGCCGATTACGCTGGACCGCCCGGGGATCGACCTTGCGGGACACCGCCAGACCGAGCCGGGAGCACGAACTCTCATTGACGCGCGCGAGCACCTTGAAGCACCCGTCCGCCGAAACCACCGGCCGGCGGAATACCTGACTGAACTGGCTGGCTGAAGTCAGCCGGGACCGGCGGGGCAGGGTCATGCGGGTTGCCGTCCCTCACGCAGGGCGATCGTATCAGGCGCTTGCCGCTGCGTGCTTTGACTTACCGGACTTACCGGATCGTCAGGCACTCAGCCGCTTGCGGCCTTTGGCGCGGCGTGCGGCGATGATGGCGCGACCGCTGCGGGTTGCCATGCGGGCGCGAAATCCGTGACGCCGGGCCCGTTTGAGTCGGCTGGGTTGAAAGGTACGTTTCATGTCGGCTTGTCCTCTGGTTCCTTCTTGCCTTCCAAGGCGCCGCCCGGAAAAGTCGTTCCGGCCACAGCGCCCGTCCCGGCGTGCGCAACAGCGCTTCGCAAGACGTTCGGCACAAGAGGCGAATTGTAACTGCCCGCGCGGTCTGCGACAAGTTCAGCGGGTACACCGGGCCACCGTCTGGCGAAGTTATCCACAGCGCGCTAGACTTGTCGCCCCCCGGCGTGTTTGTGGTACCTGTTGACCCATGCAATCGACCGAACCGACCTGCTGTTTCGCCTGAACCGATGGCGCAGAATCATTGGCAAACCTGCATGGCGCACCTGGAGCGCGAGCTCCCCGCCGAAGACTTCAATACCTGGATCCGGCCCCTGCAACCCCGTTCATCGAAGGGGCAGACCGTTCTGTTCGCACCCAATGGCTATGTCCGTGACTACATCGCCCTGAATCACCTCGAACGAATCCGCGACATTTTCGAGCATCTGGGTGCTTCACGCGACTCCGTGGCGGTGGAGGTGTTGAGCAGCCGCGATCCCGACACCCGGAAAACCGGCGGGCCCGTGCCGCCTCGCCGGGCGTTCGATACCGGTCTCGACAGCCGCTATCGCTTCGACAACTTCGTCCAGGGCAAATCCAACGAGCTGGGTTACGCCGCCGCGCAACAGGTGGCGCAGAAGCCCGGCCTGGCTTACAACCCGCTGCTGCTCTACGGCGGCACCGGCCTGGGCAAGACCCACCTGCTGCACGCCGCCGGCAACCTGATTCACGAGCACAACCCCGAAGCCAAGGTGTTGTACCTGCACTCGGAGCGCTTCGTCAGCGAGATGATCCAGGCCCTGCGCCGCAACAGCATCGAGGATTTCAAACAACACTACCGCTCGGCGGCCGCGTTGTTGATCGACGATATCCAGTTTTTCGCCGGCAAGGATCGCACCCAGGAAGAATTCTTCCATACCTTCAACGCGTTGCTCGACAGTCAGCAGCAGATCATCCTGACCTGTGACCGCTACCCCAAGGAAGTCGACGGGCTGGAAGCCCGGCTGCGTTCACGCTTCGGCTGGGGTTTGACGGTATCCATCGAGCCGCCGGATTTCGAGACGCGGGTGGCCATCCTGCTGAACAAGGCCCAGGAGCGGGGCGTGGCGCTCGACGAGGCAGTGGCCTCGCTGATCGCCCGGCGCATCCGGTCCAATGTGCGCGACCTGGAAGGCGCGTTAAACACTTTGTGCGCCAACGCCCGCTTCACCGGCAGGCCGATCAACGAATCGTTTGCCCAGGAAGTGCTGCGCGACCTGCTGCTGGTGCACGATCGCCTGATCACCATCGAGAATACGCAGAAAACCGTGGCGGAATACTACAACCTGCGGGTCGCGGACCTGTTGTCGCCGCGCAAAACGCGGAACATCGCGCGGCCGCGCCAGATGGCAATGGCTTTGAGCAAGGAACTGACCGAGCACAGCCTGCCGGAAATTGGCGAGGCCTTCGGCGGCCGCGACCATACCACGGTCTTGCACGCATGTCGTAGAATTGAGGAACTGTGCTCCACGGACGGAAGAATTCGTGAAGACAAGGCCAAGCTGGTTCGCCTGCTGACCGCATGAGCCGGCCCGCCATTCGAGGGTGAACATCAGTCCGGGCGAAGCCGGGGACAAATGGGTGATATAAGTCTGTAAGAGCTGTGGATAACTCGGGTATGAAATTCGTTCACCGATTCATCCACAGGTGATCCACAGGATGGCGGACTGGTTACGGACAGGGTTTATAATTATATAATCCATTGAAAAATAAGAGCTTTTAGGGATTTCTCGAGTTATCCACTGCGCTTATTACTACTACTGTTTTATAGATCTAAAACCTTAATAATCACAGACGGGAATCGTCCATGAAATTCAGCATCAAGCGAGAAACCTTCCTGCATCCCCTGAGCCAGGTGATCGGTGTGGTCGAGCGCCGGCAAACGCTGCCTGTGCTGGCCAACTTCCTGATCCAGGCGAAGTCGGAAGGTCAACTGGCTGTGACCGGAACGGATATGGAGGTCGAACTGATTGCGAACGGTGAAGCCGAAGTCGCCCAGGAAGGCGAGGTCACGGTTCCCGCGCGGAAGTTGCTGGATATTGTCCGCATGCTGCCGGATGGGGTGGCCATCAATGTTTCGCTCGACGGTGACAAGTTGATGCTGTCGTCCGGGCGCAGCCGCTTCACGCTGGCCACCTTGCCGGCGACGGAGTTCCCGGCGACCGACCAGGTGGAAAGCCTGGAATCGGTCGAGTTGGAGGAGAAGGCACTCAAACGGCTGTTGGACAAAACTTCGTTCGCGATGGCTAACCAGGACGTTCGGTATTACCTCAATGGTTTGCTGTTTGAATTCAAGGACGGTCAGTTGCGAACGGTCGCCACGGACGGGCATCGGCTGGCGGTCTGCGACCTCGATGGCAAAGTCGAAGTGAGTCAGGATCGGCAGATGATCGTGCCCCGCAAGGGGGTACTGGAATTGGCCCGGATGCTGACCGATACCAGCGACCCGGTCAGTCTCGGGCTGGGCAAGAATCATGTCCGCCTGGTCAAAGCGGGGCTGGTGTTGACATCCAAGCTGATCGACGGTCGTTTTCCGGACTATCAGGCGGTGGTTCCGGTGGGTACCGAGCGCAATATGACGGTTGATCGTGGAGATCTGATTCACGCCCTGCAGCGAGCGTCGATTCTGTCCAACGAAAAATACAAGGGTGTGCGTCTGGAAGCGGGTGGGGATGTGATCAAAATCATCGCCCACAATCCCCAGCACGAAGAAGCGGAAGAGGTACTGGAAGCGGAACTGGATTTCGAGCAGATGGCGGTGGGCTTCAATGTGACCTATCTGCTGGACGCGTTGAATGCCCTGGAGTCGGAACGGGTCGCGCTGGACATGCGTGATGCCAACAGTTCCTGTCTGATCACAGCGCTGGGTGAAAGCCTGGATCGGCATGTGGTCATGCCGCTGAAATTGTAGGCGCCAGCGGTCGGGTTTCATTCTAGTTGCATATCACTCACCTGCGGATCACCAATTTCCGCAATATCGCGGATGCGGATATTGAACCGCATCCGCGTGTCAATGTATTTCACGGTGCGAACGGAGCGGGAAAGACCAGCGTCCTGGAAGCCGTTTTTATGGTTTCACGGGGAAAGTCTTTTCGAACGGTTCGGTCCGAGGAACTGATCGGCCCTGAATCGGGGGTTTTTCGAATTTTTTTGGGGCTTGACCGGGACGGGGAATCACACCGACTGGGGCTGGAGCGGGACGGACGGCAGTGGAAAGCCCGCCGCGACGGTCAGGATGTGACGGTTCTGAGCGAGTTGTCGCGTGGCTTTCCGGTGGTACTCATGGAGCCGAACAGCCACGAACTGGTTTCCGGCTCTCCCGACGCGCGGCGCCGGTTTCTGGATTGGGGTGTGTTCCACGTGGAACCCGAGTACCTGGAATGGTGGCGCCGGTATGCGCGGGCGCTCAAACAACGCAATGCGGCACTGCGGGGGAACGATGAACGCCTGCTGGACGGCCTGGACGAATTGGTGGCTGCCGCGGGATCGGCCCTGAGTGAAATGCGCGCGCGGTATGTGGGTCGCCTCGATGCGCTGGTGGGTGATTCTCTGCAAGACGATCGGGCGGCTCTGACGGACATTGCCTTGAGCTATGAGGCCGGATGGCGTGAGGATTCCCTGCTGGAGGCGCTGCGCAGGACACGCCAGCGGGACCGGGAGCAGGGCAGCACCAGCCAGGGTCCGCATCGTGCCGAGGTGGCCATCCTGCGTGACGGTCAACGGGTGCGGACGGTATTGTCCCGCGGCGAACAGAAGGCCCTGGCGGCGGCCCTGTTGCTCAGCCAGGCTCGCTTGCTGGCGGAAGAGGGACAGGCACCGGTCATTCTGCTGGATGACCTGGCCTCGGAGTTCGATGGTCCGCATCTGGAGAACGTGCTGGAAACCGCGGTGCGCTACGCGCCCCAGGTCTGGGTCACCGGGGTCGAACCGCTGGCCGTGGCACATCCGCATACGGTGTTCCACGTGGAACACGGTGCCCTCCGGAAAATGGTATAATTCCGGCTGGTTCGAAACCTCGCTTCCACACCCGTACGACCGGCATTGGCCTGACTCGGCGAAGTCCCGGCCCGCCTGCCTGAAAACAGCCACGGAGCGCCCTCCAGGGGCCAGAAGACATATGACCCGATCCGACTACGATTCCAGGAATATCAAGGTTTTAAAAGGCCTTGACGCCGTCCGTAAACGGCCCGGCATGTACATCGGCGATACCGATGACGGCACCGGTTTGCATCACATGGTGTTTGAGGTGGTCGACAATTCCATCGACGAAGCTCTGGCCGGACATTGCGATCACATCTGGGTCACCATTCATGCTGACGATGCGATCAGCGTGGAAGATAACGGACGCGGCATTCCGGTCGACATCCACGAGGAAGAGGGTCGCTCGGCTGCCGAAGTCATCATGACGGTGCTTCACGCCGGCGGTAAGTTCGACGACAACTCCTACAAAGTCTCTGGTGGTCTGCACGGCGTGGGTGTGTCAGTGGTCAACGCCCTGTCCGAAGAACTTCAGTTACGCATCCGGCGTGAAGGCAGTGTGTGGCGTCAGACTTATCATCTGGGTGTTCCCGAGGCACCGCTGACGGAAACCGGCACCAGCGACATGACCGGGACCAAGATCTGGTTTCGTCCCAGCACCTCGATTTTCAGCAATACCGTATTTCACTACGAAATACTGGCCAAACGCCTGCGTGAGCTCAGTTTCCTGAATTCCGGCGTGCGCATCGAGTTGACCGACGAGCGCAGCGGAAAATCCGATATTTTCGAATACAAGGGCGGAATACGTTCGTTCGTCGAGCATCTGGCCCGCAACAAAAACCCGCTGCACCCCACGGTGATGCATTTCCAGGCCGAAAACAACGGCATCACCGTGGAAGTTTCCATGCAATGGACCGATGCCTACCAGGAAACGGTGTTCTGCTTCACCAACAACATTCCGCAGAAGGACGGTGGCGCCCACCTCGCGGGGTTCCGGGCCGGATTGACCCGAACCATCAATCACTACATCGAAGACAGTGGCGCAGCCAAGAAAGACAAGGTGTCGACGTCGGGTGACGACACGCGGGAAGGCCTGATTGCGGTGCTGTCGGTGAAGGTCCCCGATCCGAAATTCTCCTCGCAGACCAAGGACAAACTGGTGTCTTCCGAGGTGAAACCGGTGGTGGAATCGGTCGTTTCCACCAGCCTCAAGGATTTTCTGCTCGAGAATCCGGCCGAAGCCAAGACCATTACAGCCAAGGTCGTTGAAGCGGCACGCGCGCGCGAAGCGGCGCGCAAAGCCCGTGAGATGACGCGCCGGAAAGGCGTACTGGACGTGGCGGGGCTGCCTGGAAAGCTGGCGGACTGCCAGGAGAAGGATCCCGCGCAATCGGAGATCTTCCTGGTCGAGGGTGATTCCGCCGGAGGTTCCGCCAAGCAGGGCCGGAATCGCAAGTACCAGGCCATCCTGCCGCTGAAAGGCAAGATTCTCAATGTCGAAAAAGCCCGTTTCGACAAGATGCTGTCCTCAGCCGAGGTCGGAACCCTGATCACGGCGCTGGGTTGTGGTATCGGCCGGGACGAGTTCGACCCGGACAAGCTTCGCTACCACCGCATCATCATCATGACGGACGCCGATGTGGATGGCTCGCACATCCGCACCCTGTTGCTGACGTTCTTCTATCGCCAAATGCCTGAATTGATCGAGCGTGGCCACATCTATATCGGCCAGCCGCCGTTGTACAAGATCAAACAGGGCAAGCAGGAGCATTATCTCAAGGACGATGGTGAGCTCAACGATTACCTGTTGGCCCGGGCTCTGGATGGTGCCGCGCTGTACTTCGAGCCGGAAACACCCCCCTTGCAGGGTGAAGCGCTGGAACAACTGCTGCGCGATTTCATGGCCGTTAATCAGGCCAATACCCGTCTGGCGCAACGTTACGATCCCAATTTCCTGGAACAAATCATTGATTCTGAAAGGTTTTCTCCGGAATGGGCCGCGGACAAGCTGACCGATTGGGCGCAGGGACTGACCGACCGGTTGAACTCACAGAGTCCGGCCAGCGTGCGCTATGAAATCCGGGTTATTGGCGGCGAGGAAGGTTGTGACCTGCAGATCGACAAGCACACCCACGGTGTCACGAAGTCACAGCGGGTACCGCGGGAGTTTTTCCTGGGACCGGAATACCGGCTGATCGGACGCCTGGCTGACGTGCTCTACGGCCTGATCCAGGATGGCGCCCGCATCGTCCGTGGCAACGCCGAGCACGACATTGCGCGATTCCGCCAGGCTTACGAGTGGCTGATGGCGGAAAGCCGCAAGGGCCGCACCATCCAGCGCTTCAAGGGCCTGGGTGAAATGAATCCGGATCAGCTTTGGGAAACCACGGTGAACCCCGAAACGCGCCGTCTGTTGCAGGTCACCATTGAAGACGCTGTCGCGGCTGATCAGATTTTCACCACCCTGATGGGTGATGAAGTGGAGCCGCGGCGCAATTTCATCGAAGAGAATGCGCTCGACGTCGCCAATCTCGACGTCTGAGCCGGCACCCGGCACTCACCCGGGCTCATGAATCCCGGGTCGGGTTGTCCGGTTCTTCACCAAATCCCGCCAGCGCTTCCAGCAGCCGGAGATCGCGGCTCAGTTGAATGCCGTTGATACCCATTTCGATGGCGGTCTGCATGTATTTCCGCTTGGAACTCAATAACGTACAGTTGCCTGGACTGGCACCGTAGCGTTCCAGCATGTCGTTCAGGGCATCTTGCCGGTTGCGCTTCTGGGTCAGCAGGGACCGGCGCACGTAGTACACCCCGTCGAGCTTACCGCCCACATCCAGGAGCCGTTTTCGGATACTGTCCGGCCCCAGCAGTGCATCGTCCGGGCTGCCGTGTTCCCCGCTCCACTTTTCCGGTTGCGGGGCCGTCGCCAGCAGGTGGAACCCCTGGCGGGTCAGCCCGGCCAGACGGCGAAACAGCGGTTCGGCCTCACCGCGTTCCACATCCCGAAGGATGTCGTCGCGGCTGATCAGCAAGAGGCGAACGGCGGGCATGGATCAACCCAGGACCGAGAGGTCGGCAATGCGATCGAACTGTCCTTTGAGGCGGGCCAGTAACGCCAGCCGGTTGCGCCGCAGAGCAGGGTCTTCGTCCATGACCATGACGGCATCGAAGAAGTGATCCACAACGGGTCGCAGAAGCGCCAACTGGCCCAGTGCGGCCCCGTAATCGCGGCCTTCGAGGAGGGGGTCAACGGCTTGCTCGGCCAGCACGATTTGCTCGTAGAGTTCCTTTTCCTCCGCTAACATGAGGATATCTTCGTCTATCTTGCCATTATCTTCTGAATCGGACTTTTTCAGGATGTTGCTGATCCGCTTGTTGGCGGCTGCCAGGCTTTGCGCTGCGTCCTCGTCCATGAACCGGGCCAGTGCCTCGAGGCGGGCCTCGAGATCGCCGAGGGTGGTCCAGTTCGAGGCCAGTACCGCCTGGATGCGCTCGGCCGGGTGTCCGGCATCGCGGAAATGCTGCCGGGCCCGTTCAATGATGAAGTCGCGCACGTCGGCCAGAAGCCCGGGCGCAACCTCGACGCCCTGTGCGCTGATGCCGTTCGCGGCCAGCGCCAGCAGGCGATCGAGCGCCAGTGGCATGCGGGCCTCGAGAAGAATCCGAACCAGTCCCAGGGCGCTGCGCCGCAGGGCGAAGGGGTCCTTGTTGCCGGTCGGTCGCAGGCCGGCGGCGAAAATGGCGACCAGGGTGTCAGCCCGATCGGCCAGGGCGACAACCCGACCGGTCGCCGACGAAGGGATGCGATCGCCGGCGAAACGCGGGAGGTAGTGATCGGCGATGGCATCGGCGACGGCCTGCGGCTCGCCGGCCAGTAGCGCGTAGTGGCGTCCCATGATGCCCTGGAGCTCCGGAAACTCGCCGACCATCTGCGACATGAGGTCGCACTTGGCGAGCCTGGCGCCGCGTTCGGCGGCTGCCGCATCCACGTCTAATTTTCCCGCTAAAATCTTGGAAATTTCACTAATACGCCTCGATTTGTCGCCAATAGTGCCTATTTTCTTCTGAAATACGACTTTGTCGAGCGCCGGCGCCAGGGCGTCGAGTGGGTGTTTGGAGTCCTGCTCCAGGAAGAAGCGCGCATCGGCCAGCCGGGGCCGAATCACCCGCTCGAATCCCGCCCGGACTTCTGCCGGCTCGGTCGATTCCAGGTTGGCGATGGCCACGAAACGGTGGGTGACGGCGTCGGGATTTTCCGCGTCGGCCACCGGAAAGAACTTCTGATGGTCCTGCATGCTGGCGACCAGGGCGGCGTGCGGCACGGCCAGAAAGTCGGCGTCGAAGGTACAGGCGATGGCGACCGGCCACTCGACCAGGTTGCAGACCTCGTCCAGCAGCGCCGGTTCGATGCGCGTGGCAGGGTCGGCGGCGAGCAGTTGATCGCGGATGCGTTCACGGCGTTCGTCCGGGTCGGCCAGCACTCGGGCGTCGCGCAGGGTGTCGAGATACGCGCCAGCCTCGGGAACCGGGTGCGGACCGGGTGCATGAATGCGGTGGCCACGGGTGCGGGCACCGGCTACCTGGCCGAGCAGTTGGCCGGGAACGACGCTCGAGCCGTGCAGGACCACCAGCCAGTGAACGGGCCGCACGAAGCTGAAATCGTGGTCGCCCCAGCGCATCGGCCGCGGGACGGGCAGGCGGCGCAGCGCTTGCTCCAGAACCGGATAAAGCACTTCGGCCAGCGGCTTGCCGGCCTGGTGCGTGCGCGCCACCAGCCAGGCACCCTTGTCGGTCTCGAGCCGTTCGAGATCGCTTACCGCCACACCGGCCGAGCGGGCGAAACCTTCGGCGGCCGCGGTGGGCCTGCCGTCGTCGTCGAAGGCCGCGGTGACTGCCGGACCGCGTTTTTCGAGGTCCTGGTCGGGCTGTGCGGCAGATACCGAGCCCAGCAGCACGGCAAGGCGCCGAGGCGAGGCGTACGCGTGACTGGACGGACGATCGAAGGTGATGCGTTCATTCGCCAACCCCTCGCAGACCCCGCTGAACAGAGCGTCCTTCAGCGCGTCGAGCGCGCCGGGCGGAAGTTCTTCGCAACCGATTTCGATCAGCAGGTCCGCGCTCGCGGTGGCGCTTGTGGATTCAGGCACCGGCGGCCTCCTTCAGCGCCGGAAAGCCCAGGGACTCACGGCTGGCGTAGTAGGCTTCGGCGACCTGACGGGCGAGATCACGCACCCGCAGGATGTAGCGCTGACGCTCGGTTACCGAAATGGCGCGCCGGGCGTCGAGCAGATTGAAGGTGTGCGAAGCCTTGAGCACCTGCTCGTAGGCCGGCAGGGGCAGGTTGAGCTCCACCAGCTTGCGGGCCTCGCTCTCACAGGTGTCGAACCAGCCGAACAGGGACGGAACATCGGCGTGCTCGAAGTTGTAGTGGGACTGTTCCACCTCGTTCTGCAGGAACACCTCGCCGTAGGTGACCACCCGGCCGCCCGCATCGGTCCAGACCAGGTCGTAGACGCTGTCAACGCCCTGGAGATACATCGCGAGGCGTTCGGTGCCGTAGGTGATCTCCCCCAGAACCGGGCGGCATTCGAGCCCGCCGGCCTGCTGAAAGTAGGTGAACTGGGTCACTTCCATGCCATTCAGCCAGACTTCCCAGCCGAGGCCCCAGGCCCCGAGCGTGGGCGACTCCCAATTGTCCTCGACGAAGCGGATGTCGTGGATCGAGGGGTCGATGCCCACGGCCGACAGGGAACCCAGATAGAGCTCCTGGATGTTGTCCGGTGACGGTTTGAGCGCCACCTGGTACTGGTAGTAGTGCTGCAGGCGGTTGGGGTTCTCGCCGTAGCGGCCGTCGGTGGGCCGGCGGCAGGGCTGCACGTAGGCCGCGCTCCACGGTTCGGGACCGATCGAACGCAGAAACGTCGCGGGGTGAAAGGTACCCGCTCCGACCTCGGTGTCGAGCGGCTGCACCAGCACGCAACCCTGGCTGGACCAGTAGGCGTCCAGCTGCTTGATGAACTCCTGAAACGTCATGGGGATCCACAGCTTCGTGAAGCCGCCTAGTATAGACAATGGCCTGCGCCGACAGAAGGTGCGAACACGATCGGGTACCATGGCGCCCATGCGCGCCGCAGCACTCCGAATTTCAGCTTTCATTCCGTCCACCCGCCGGTTTCCGCGGACCGGCCGGGTCGAACCGAACCGGCGGTGCCGGGCATGAGCGATCGCGATCGCCTGTTCGACGGCCCGGGGGCTCCAGCCGGCGACTTCGTCTTCGATGACCGGGTCGTGCGGGTGTTTCCCGACATGATCGAACGCTCCGTGCCCGGCTACGGTTTGATGCTTCAGTTGACGGCCCTGCTGGCTCACCGGCACGCGGCCGCGGGCAGCCGGGTTTACGACCTGGGCTGTTCACTGGGCGGCGCGACCCGTGCGATGCGGGCGGCGGTGGGGGATCGCGACGTTCATTTTGTGGCGGCCGACAGCTCCGCCGACATGGTGGCGCGCTGCCGCAGCCTGCTGGACGAAGATGGCGGCAGCAGCCCGGTCGACGTGGTGCAGGGCGACATCTGCGATCTGCCCGTCGAGGATGCCTCCATGAGTGTGCTGAACTACACCCTGCAGTTCCTGGAGCCGGGTCTCAGGGCCGGCTTGCTCGCCCGCATCGCCTCCGGCACCCGTGCCGGGGGAATCCTGTTGCTGACTGAAAAAATCCGTTTCGACGATTCCGGGGAACACCGGCAGCAGGTGGAATGGCACCATGATTTCAAACGCGCCCGCGGCTATTCCGAGCTGGAAATCGCGCGCAAGCGGGATGCGTTGGAGCGGGTGTTGCGGCCGGATACCGGCTCCCGGCACATCGAACGCCTGCTGGAGAACGGCTGGTCCCGGGCGTACCGGTGTTTCCAGGCCTTCAATTTCGCCGCTTACGTTGCTTTCCGCTGAAACCAGACCGGTGGCCGCATTCGCCGACGCCCTGGCCCATCTGCGGCGGGAAGGTGATGGTGACGCCTGGGTGAACGAGTTAGCCGATCGGGCGCAGGCAGCATGGGCCGGATGCCGCCACGGCGATCGCGCCCGCTGGGTGCAGGCGTTGGCAGCGCTGCCGGAGACCGAACCGGCGGCCGCGCCGGATCGACCGGCGCCGCGACTGGGCACGCCCGTGGCCGATCCACAGGCGCTGCGCGGCACTCTGATGGAGCTGCATCCGTGGCGGAAGGGTCCGCTGGAACTCGGTGGTGTGCCGGTCGACTGCGAGTGGCGCTCGGACTGGAAATGGGACCGGGTCCGTGCCCACGTCGATCTGACGGACAGCCGGGTGCTGGATATCGGCTGCGGCAACGGCTACTTCGGTTGGCGCATGCTGGGCGCCGGGGCGAGGCAGGTGGTTGGCATCGATCCGACCTGGGTATACGTCATGCAGTGGCTGGCCTGCCGGCATTTCGCGGGTGTGCTCCCGAATTATGTTCTGCCACTGAAAGTGGAGGACCTTCCGTCCGGACAGGCGGGCTTCGATGCGGTGTTCTCCATGGGCGTGTTGTACCACCGGCGAGATCCGGCGGAGCATCTGCGGCGGCTGCGGGCCTTGTTGCGGCCGGGTGGCAGGCTCGTACTGGAAACCCTGGTATTGCCCGGTGATCAGCCGGATGGACTGCTGGTTCCTGAAGGCCGGTATGCGCGGATGCGCAACGTGTGGGCGGTCCCGGGGGTCGGGCGGCTGGCCCGGTGGGTCGCGGAGGCGGGCTTCGCCGACGTGGACGTGGCGGATGTGACCGCTACCACGCCCGCTGAGCAGCGCTCGACGGAATGGATGCGCTTCCAGTCCCTTTCCGATGCGCTGGAGAAGCCGCCTCAAACAGGCCGGCCCGGGGTCGGGCCGGTGCGGACCGTGGAGGGGCATCCGGGTCCGATTCGGGCGCTGGTAACGGCCTGGCGTTAAGGACCCGGCCCCGCAGGGCCGGGTGAGTGGGTTGAAAAGGTTCCGGTCAGTCCTCGCATTCCAGCCAGGGCGGTCCCGGTCGGCCGCGGCGTTCGGCCCGTTTCTCGGCCCGTTTCTCGGCGCGTTCCGCGCGGCGTTCCAGGTGTTCCTCCATCTGGGCGATCTGCTCGGCGTTGAGCACCGAACGGATTTCCTCCGCGGTCTGGGCGCGCAGTGCGCAGATGTCCGGCTTGAACGATTCTTCCATGTTGGCGCGGAGCTCTTCTCGTTCGATCTCGGCGTGCTGCAGGATCACGAGCAGCTCGGCGGACTGAGCATCGTCGAGATCCAGGGCCTCGCTCATGCGGGCGACCTGTTGTTCGGCACTGGGCGGAAAGCCGCGGTGACCGTCGCCATGCGGCCGCGCGGAGGCCGTTCCAGCGGCCACCAGGGCCAGGGTGAACAGGCACAGGGTCAGTGAAAGTCGGGTCAATCGTGTCATCATCCATCTCCTTGCTGGTAAGCATCAAACCGTGCGGTGGTGGACATTGCCGCCACCGGTTGCAACTGCCTCTCGCCGGTATCCGCGGATGCGGTGTTTGGCGGGAAGTCGGGAGCTATTCTGGGTTCGTGATGCGGAGGGAATGTGTAGAAAATCGGAAGATTGGGCCAATCACGGCAAAGCTCCTTGATCGCGGCGCCTGCGGACGTGCACGATAGCGCCGACAATCATGAAAACCCTGCGCGCCAAAATCCTGCTGGCCTTGTTCGTCAGCACCGTACTCGCCCTCATCGCCAGCAGCGTGCTGTCGCGCGTGGCGCTGCAGCGTGGATTCCTGCATTTTCTCGAGCAACAGGAATCCCGGCAATTGGAGTTGCTGGCGCCGGAGCTGGCTCGCCTGTACCGGCAACAGGGCGACTGGGGCTCACTGCGGCGGGATCCGCGACGCTGGATGCGCCTGCTGGCGCGACAGCGCCCGGAGGGCGTCATGCCGCCGGAACGCGGGGAACCCGAAACCGGAGACCGGCCCTTTCCGCCGCCGGCGCGCGCAGCGTCTCCTGACACCGTGCGTCACCTGTGGCGGCGCCTGTTCGTGCTCGATGCCCAGAGTCAATGGGTGGCGGGTGCGCGGTATGGCGATCTGGAGGAGGCCCGCACGGCCCCGATCACCGTTGATGGCCAAACCGTCGGTTGGGTCGGTTTTCGGCCCACCGGACGGGTCATGACCCCTGAGGGCCGGCAGTTCCTGGATTTTCAACGCCGCGCCCTGCTGGCGTCCCTGGCCGTCGCGCTGTTGCTGGCCACCGGACTGGGTTTCTGGCTGGCGCGCAACCTCGCACGGCCGGTCGGACGGGTGGGTGAGTCGGTCAGTGCTCTGACCGACGGAGATTTCGCCGCTCGCACCGGGGTGCGGCGCAAGGATGAAATCGGGGCTCTGGCACGTGATGTCGACCGGCTGGCGGAAACCCTGGAACGCAATCGCACGGCTCGCCGGCGGTGGACTGCGGACGTCGCCCACGAATTGCGCACGCCGGTGGCCATTCTGCGTGGCGAGCTCGATGCCATGCGGGACGGTGTGCGCACCCCCGATCCGGCCGGTCTGGAGTCATTGCACGAGGAAGTCGCGCACCTGGGCCGGCTGGTGGAGGATTTGCAGACGCTGGCGCTGGCCGATGCCGGCGCCCTGGAATTCCGCTTTCAATCCACCGATGTCGCGGGGCTGTTGCGGCAGGTTCTGGACAGCTTCGAGGAGCGGTTGCGGGCGGCTGGTTTGACCCTGGAATCCTGTGTTCCCGACCGGTTGGAGGCGCGCTGTGACCGGCAGCGCCTGCGGCAGGTGCTGCAAAACCTCCTGGAGAATGCCTGCCGTTACACCGGCGTCGGCGGGATCGTCCGCGTGCGGTTGATCCAGCAGGAGGATGGATATTCGCTGGAAGTGGAGGACTCGCCGCCGGGACTCAGCCCATCCCAACGCGAACAGCTTTTCAATCGGTTTTACCGGGCCGAGCCCAGCCGTGGTCGGTCGGGTGGTGGAAGCGGCCTCGGGCTGGCGATCTGCCGCGAGATCGTGGCCGCCCACGGTGGGTCGATCGAGACCGATGACAGCGAATTGGGCGGATTGCTGATCCGCGTTCAGTTACCCCTGGAGGCCTGAGGCATGACTTCAGCCGATACGAACCCGATGATTCTGGTGGTCGAAGACGAGCCGAAGATCGCCCGTTTGCTCGTGGACTACCTGCAGTCGCTGGGCGGCTACCGCAGCCATGTGATCGACCGCGGTGACGAGGTGCTGGCGTGGCAGGAGGCCCATCGGGCCGACCTGATTCTGCTCGACCTGATGCTGCCCGGAATGGACGGCATCGAGGTCTGCAAGGCGCTGCGTGCCGACAGCGACGTGCCCATCATCATGGTGACGGCGCGGGTCGAGGAAATCGACCGTCTGCTGGGCCTGGAACTCGGTGCGGATGATTACATTTGCAAGCCGTTTTCACCCCGCGAAGTGGTGGCGCGGGTGCGAGCGGTGCTGCGGCGCCACCGAATGCCGGCGGCCGCCATGCCGGAAGGCCTGGAAATCGACGTGGACCGCTTCGAAGCGCGGCTGAACGGGGTCCGCCTGCAGCTCACCCCGGTTGAATTCGCACTGTTGCGTACCCTGTCCGATCAGCCGGGCCGGGTTTTCTCGCGCGATCAACTGATGGATGCCATGTACAGCGATTACCGGGTGGTATCGGATCGCGCGGTGGACACCCACGTCAAGAATCTGCGCCGAAAACTGGCCGAAGCAGCACCCGGGGGGGAAGTGATCGAATCGGTTTACGGAGTCGGCTACCGGATGCATTTGCCGGAAGCTTGAATCGCACGGCCGATCGGGCTTGCCGTCGTACGGCTCAAGCGCCCATTTGCGCCGGAACCACATCGAACCAGGTGCTGGCGGCCCAGGCCAGCGGTTTGCCCGTGGCCGAGTAGAGCGCCGATCCGCAGTGGTGTTTGCGGCCGTCGTCGCCGATGGTCCAGCCGACGATTATGTAGTCCTCACCAGAATGAAGTGTCCCGTCGATGTGTACGGCGAATTCGCCCAGCACCGCAACCCGGTCGCCGCCGCTAATCCAGGCCCAACCCCCGGGGCAATCCAGGGCCGCCCAGACGAAGGGCGCAAGCACCTGTCCGTGGTCATCGCACAGCGATGCGTCAGGCACCCAGGTGCAGGCGACCCGTCCGTCGTCCCCCGGTCCGGGAAAAATGCGCAGGCCGTCGCCGACCGCCCGGTCGGGACCGCAGACGAAACACGTTCCAAACGCATGTCGCGACAGGCCCGGGTAGTGACGGCTGCGGGACACCGCTTCCTCGAACTCCGGGGCGGCTGGCGGTGTCAGGTCGAGGGTGTGTGGCTGGGCTCGGGCGATGAGGTCGGGGCCGTCCATGAGCGTGACGCCGTCCGCGTCGGTATGCACCACCAGATCACGCTCGAGCGGGGGGGGTCGCAGTAGCCGGACCCGGCAGTCGCCCGTGACGAAGGCGGCCAGGCTGCCACTGACGTAACCGCCGTTGCCCGACTGTGGCGGGCCGCAAAAGCGCGACGCGATGTGCAGGATGGCCGCCTCGCCGCTCATGGCTTCAACGGGTCACCAGACCCGCCAGCAGCACGACCCACAACAGGGTCAGAACCATGACGCTGAAGGCGAAAACACGGAACCGCCACAACACGACGTTGGAGCCGAGATGGATGACGGTGTGCACGATACGCAAAGCCGCGTAGGTCCAGGCCAGCCCCAGAATCACCCCGCCTGTGAGACCGGTGACGTAGGCGATCAGGCAGGCGATGTAGAACAGCACCGGCATTTCCATCAGGTTGATCAGGTGGCGGGAAACGATTCGCACCGCGGGCGGTTCACCCTCCCCCTGGTAGGCCTGGTAATACTCGACCTTGACTTCACGCCGGCTCACCGCCCGCCAGCGCAGGAAACCGAGGCGCATGGCGACGGCGAGGGTGAGCAGAGCAAGCACGAAGATCGGATAAAGCACGTTCATTGCAGGGCTCCTGAGAACTCAAGCGGTGATGTCGGCACGCGACGGTCAGCGGGCCGCCTGGCGCGGCGAGCAGCGCTCATGCCGGTGTTTCCCCGGCTGAGAACAGGCGCATCTCGTCGAGTCCGGAGTCGGCCGAATGGCGCGCGACCTTGTCACGGAAGGCCGGCGGGCCGAAACCGAAACGCTTGAGGCCGGTGTAACGGCCGTCGGTGCGGATTCGTTCATAGAATACCAGCGGCCGGCGGTGCTGGCGCGCGTAGTCCTTCAGCCAGGTGAGGGTGCGGTCCGGGATGGTAGGGCCGACGGGCACGGCGGAGATGACGTACTCATCGTCCCAGCGCATCGACAGCAGCACGATGGCGCCGCATGAATCGGGGCGCATCCAGTCCGGCAGGGGACTGTCGTCGACCAGCCAGGAACAGATGAACGTGCGGCACGGAACCTGCGGCCGCTCGCTATAGATACCGCAACCTTCGGGTTTGCTGTGCGGGCAGGGGTGTCCGGCCCGCATGTGGTGGCCCAGGACGTCGGCGCTCAGCCAGCCCTGGCAGCAGGCCGTGCAGGGCAGGCACTGTCGCCCGCGGGCCCGCGGAGCGTCTTGTGTTGAGTTCGGGCGTTTCATGCGCACACACTTTACCGCCCGTTACCGGTTCCGTCAGCGCCCGCGGTGATTTCCCACGCAAATCCGGGGTGATTTCCGCTTTCCGCCGGTCCGCGTGCCGGCCACCATGGACGTCATGCGTGGATTCGTGAAAAAGCCGGGGATGAGGCGCGCGCCGGGCTCGCTCGTCGGAAGACTGATGGCCAGGCCGAGTTCCGTGTTTCTGACGGTGTTACTGGTGATGGCGGCCCCGCCGCTTTCCTGGTCGGACAGCTTCCGTTGTGGCCGCAAGGTGGTGCGCGACGGTGACAGCGCAGCCGACGTACTGTCGCGTTGCGGCGAACCGGGGAGACGCGAAAGCGGCCAGGCTTCGATCTGGCTGCCGCAGGGCCGCAAGCAGGTCCGGGTCGAGCGCTGGTATTACCTCAATGGTCCGCGGCGGCTGGAACGCATCGTCCTGCTGTATCGGGGGCGGGTCGTGGGCGTCGAGTCGGGCCGCCGCGGCGGGGGCTCCTGACCGGCAGGCGTGCCTGAACCCGCTTCGGGACGGGTTACCGGGTGGTTCGGGTTCGGGCTCAGTCTCAATCCCGGTCCGGTGACAGGCGCTGCAGGGGCACGGCGTCGAGCAGCCGCGCCCATGGGAACCGTGGCCCGGGGTCGCGTTTGCGACGAACCGTCTGGTGTGGATCGTTCGATGCCGGTACCCGTTCGGTATCCAGGTCTTCGTGGCCGGCGACCCGGGTCAGACCGGGGAATTGTTCGCACAGGTACCGCGCCAGTTCGATCAGGGCGTTGATCTGCGCGTCGGGATAGGGTTCGTCCGGGTTCTGTTGATCGGTGTGCAGCCATTCCGGAAAGCGCCCCCGATTGACCAGTTCGATGCCGATACTGCGCGCATTGAATCCGCGCACGTGATGAGCCACCCGGTCGGGGTCTACCCAGGCTTCGATGCGCCCGTCGCGATCGATGTAAAAGTGCCCGGCGTTACCCGTCTGGCTCTCCGGATAGTGAATGGTTTCGCCGTAGCTTCGGGCGGTTACCAGATCGGGCAGTTCGGTGCAGTGGATGACGAGCAGGTCGACCGCGGCTGCTCGCCGCCGTTCCAGCCGATGCTGATAAGGCAGCGGCCGGCGATACAGCGGGGGCGCAGGCATGGTGCCCGTCAATCCGCCGACGCGGCGTCTTTTTCGTCGTCCACGGGGCAGGGCCCGGGGGAGTCGCCGTGATTGAGGTGCACGAAACTGTCGGCATTGGAAACCGCCAGGGTTTTCGATTCCTTGTGGCACACGATCTGCTGACCGGCGCGGCGATCGTCGATGCCGTCACCGGCGCAGCCGGACAGAATCAGAAGCGCCAGGGCAGCGATGGCAGCGGAAATTACCGGGTGGAACGCCGGGCGGAAGGCGGCGGTTGGTACTGCGCGGGTCATCGAGGGTCCTCGTTCATTCATGGAGGGCAGACTATAACGCCCGGCGCCGGGGATTTCGCGGCCGACGCCCAGAGCCCCCGGCCTGCGCTGGCGGTTATCCGTCCTGCAGCAGGTTGCGCAGGTCGATGATGGCCGCGTTGGCGCGTGCGATGTAATTGGCCGTGACCAGCGAATGATTGGCGAAAAATCCGAATTTGTCGCCGTTCAGAACCATGGGCGCGTGCAACGGGGCGAGGGCGGACTCGAGTTCACGGATGATCTGGCGAAAGCTGATCAGCGCATTTTTCTTGCGCAGTACCTCGTCGAAATCGTGTTCCATGGCATGCAGGAACATCACCAGCGCCCAGGCGGTGCCGCGAGTCTCGTAGAACACGTCGTCGATTTGGGTCCAGGGCGTTTTCACCCGCACCGCTGCTGCGCCTTCGGTGGACTGCCGGGCACCCGTGTCGCCGGCGAGATCCGTGTTCAGGCGTACCTGGCCGACACTGGCGGACAGGCGTTGCGACAGGGAACCCAGCCGTTTTTCAACCACCGCGAGCCAGTCGGTCAGGTTATCGGCCCGGGCATAGAACTGCGCTTGCGCCTCGGTGGTCGAGGACAGGCGGGTCAGGTAGCTCTCCAGTGCGGCCATGGCTTTGCGGTACCGGCCCTCGGTGTCTGGCGGCACCCAGCGGCCATTGTCATAGTGCATCAGCGGATCTGCTTCGGCCAGATCCGGATCCTCGGTGGACTGGGTCTGCGAGCGACTGAGGTCATTGCGCAACGCGCGGGCGAGGTCGCGTGACTGGGTGAGTACGCCGAACTCCCAGTTGGGAACGTTATCGAGAAACACCCATGGCGGCATGATGTCGTTGGAAACATAACCGCCGCGCTTGTTCAGCAGGACTTCGATCACGTCGATCAGGGTGGCGGTGGTCGTGTAGCCCACCACCCGCGCATGACCGTGAGCCTGGGCATGTTCGGTGCTGCGTTTGAGTGGATCGAACAGCGGAGGTTCGTGGTTCAGCCAGAACATGGCGATGCCGCACAGAACCAGAAGCGCCGACGGGATGGCGACCAGCAGAGTGCGCGTGGTACGGGCATTGGGACGGGTCAGGGCAATCATGATCCTGAAAAGATAGCAGATTGCACCGCACCCATGCGGCCACCCCGCCGCTTATGCGGACCCGCCAGGCGGGGCGAATCGCCTTGGAACCTTTCCGGGCCGCGGCCCGGGGTGTTCGTCAGGACCCCAATTCGGCCGGCACGATGGACTGCTGGACGAATGCATCCATCCCCGCCAACAGTCCGGATTGTGGTGCGATGATGGCGGCCGAGCCCCGATCCAGTGCGATCAGTTCGGCGTGCATGCCATTGAACGCGAAATGCTCACCGCCACTCACCGCTGTTTCCGGCATGACGATCACCGTCACCGGCCCGTTCTCGGTGTGCACCATGAAATGCACCCCGACGCCTTCCGGGGTCGGGCACAGCATCATGTAGCCGACCTTGCCGGCCGCTTCCGCATCCATGGTCAGATCGAACGAGGCCAGCAGTTCCTGCACGTTGTCGGCCACCTGACCTTCGCCGCGCTGCAAGACGATCGAGCCGTCGTGGTTGAAATGGTTGGCCACGTATTCCTCGATGGGCACGGGGCCGGTATCCACCCGCCACACCGCGATGGCGGCGAGTGCGGCCAGCAACACGCTGGCGGCCAGGGCGAAGTAGCGCAGCGGAGGATGCTCCCTGCGCTGTGGAGTCTGCTTGATTTCGTCGATCAGGCCGGCCGGTACCGGCAGGTCGAGTGCGCGTTTGAGTTGCGCTTCGAGCCGGTCGGATTCGGCCGCGGCCTCGGCGAATTCAGGCGACGACTCGCGGGCACGCAGGAACTCGGGGTCCCTGTTGCCGGGTTCAGCACCCAGCAGTCGCTTGAATTCAGAAAAGTTCATGGACATTACCCGTTACCCCGTCTCTCTGTAAACGCTGCGTCAATTGCTCGCGTGCGCGGAAAAGCTGTGTCATCACCGCGCTCTTGGTGATGCCGAGCTCGTCGGCAATTTCCTTGCAGCTATACCCCATTACCACCTGCAGCAGCAGGGGTTCGCGGTACTTTGGCGCCAGTTTTTGTATGCTGCGCCGCAAAATCTGTATTTCGACCCGGTCATCCGGTTCCGGCTCCGTGTCTTCGGGAACCTCGACCTGGTCCACGTCGGTGAATTTCGGCACCTTGCGCTCGAAGGTCCGTGCGTACTCGCGGCGCAGGATGGTAATCAACCAACTCTTGGCCGCGCCCGGATCCTTCAGTTTGTCCAACGCCTTCCAGGCGCGAAGGTAGGTTTCCTGAACCAGATCCTTGGCCAGTGCGTCGTTACCGCAAATCCACATCGCGTAGCGGTAAAGGTCCGTACCATACGCCTCAGCCAACTCGTTGAAACGCGCATGACGATTGGCTTCACTGCTCATGACCGGTATTCCGGCAGGTATCTTGCAGTCAATTTGAAATACATCCTTCCTCGGCCTTTCGACTCCGGCCGGACTGATCCTGTTTCGGTAGTCACGTCAGTATTTGCCTGTATCGCGAGCTCATGCATCAGCCCTATGTGCGGATTGCCGGCCGTCGGGACAAGCCCCGGTTGGGAGCATGATAGCGGCGCAGCGCCATATGCACCAATGTGCCGAGGCATAACCCGGTTCTGCGGAGTCGTGTGACTTATGGCACTTAAGCCACGGTGATACAGCCTGCACTCTTGCTGGCTGCACCCTCAGCGCTTAACCTTAACCGTTTGTATCAGGCGCCCTGAGCGCCCAGCCGGAGACAGGAACGGTGAATATGGATTTTGAACGCGCCCGCTTCAACATGGTCGAACAGCAGGTGCGAACCTGGGAGGTGCTCGACACCCGGGTTTTGGACGTGCTCGAAGCCGTGCATCGTGAGGATTTCGTGCCGGTCCGCTACCGCAAGCTGGCGTTTGCGGACCTGTCGATTCCGCTTCCGCACGACCAGTGCATGATGCGGCCGAATGTCGAGGGGCGCATGCTGCAGGCGCTGGAAGTGGATGCCGACGAGACGGTGCTGGAAATCGGCACGGGCAGCGGATTCATCACGGCCTGCCTCGCCCGCCTGGCGCGAGCCGTATGCAGTGTCGAACTTTACGACGACCTGCATGAAGAGGCTGCGGCCCGCCTGCGCGACAAGCACATCGACAACGTGGAGTTGTTCGTCGGGGATGCGCTGGCCGGGTGGCAGCCGGAACAGGCTCATGACCTGGTCGTCGTGACCGGTTCGGTCCCGGACGTGCCCGACGTGTTTCGAGGTTGGGTCAATCCGGGAGGGCGAATGTTCATCGTGACCGGATCCTCGCCGGCCATGGAAGCCAGGCTGTTGACGCGGGTGGGGGTCAGTGAATGGCAGGACGAAAGCCTGTTCGAAACCGATTTGCCGCGGCTGGTCAATGCGGAACCTCCGCCGGCATTCGAGTTCTGACTGACCGCAACGACCCGGACGATCGACCGGTGAAACGCAAAAAACCAGGGCGCAGTAAGCCATTAGGAGTGGGAAATGTCTGAGAATACCAAGCGGGGCTGGTTGGCCCTGGCCTGTGCGCTGACGACCGTTTCGGCCGCAGGGCCTGTCGGCGCCGTAGACCTGGTCGGCGTGCACGACCTGGCATTGAAGAACGATCCGCGCCTGCGGGCGGCCGAATACCGCCGCGAGGCTGCCGGTGAGAGCAAGAAACAGGCCTGGGCGAATCTGTTGCCCGACCTGAGCGCCACCGGAACGATGACGCGGGGTGACTCGAAAACCAGCATCAGCGGCATTGAAGTATCCGATACCGACACCGACACCGAGAGTTATTCCATTACCCTGCGCCAGAGCCTTTACCGGCAGGCAAACTACGAGAGCCTGGACATCGCGCGCGCCCAGATCGACCAGGCCGAAGCCGTCTACCAGCTCGAATTCCAGGATTTCCTGCTGCGGGTGGCGGATAGCTACTTTACCGTGCTGACCCTGATCGACGGCGTCATTTTCGCCGAAGCCGAGGAAAAGGCGTTCCAGCGCCAGTTCGAGCAGGCCGAACAGCGCTTCGAGGTCGGTCTCACCGCGGTTACCGACGTTCACGAAGCCAAAGCCAGCTACGACAACGCCCGGGCGCGGGCGATCGTTTCCCGCAACAACCTGGCGGATGCCAAGGAAGCGCTGCGCGAGTTGACCGGTCAATACTTCGAGGAATACGACGTGTTGCAGGAGACCCTGCCGTTGGTCGAGCCGGACCCGGCCGATGCGAATGGCTGGGTGGAAATGGCGCTGCGCAGCAACCCGCTGGTGCTCTCCGCGCTGGCCGGTGTGGACATCGCCGATGCCACCATGCGGCTGGAGCGGTCCGGGCATTACCCGACCCTGGACCTGGTCGCCAGTTACCAGGATTTCACCAACAACGAGTTCCTGATCCGGGATGACTTCCAGCAACCCATCGGCACGACTTCGCTGGGCGTGGAGGATACGCAGATTCAACTCGTTCTGAGTGTGCCGCTGTACCAGGGCGGCCGGGTCAGCTCGCGGACCCGCCAGTCGCGCTACCTGCTCGATGCGACCAGCGAGGACCTGGACGAAACGCAGCGCGCCGCGGTTCGTCTCACGCGGAATGCCTATCGTGGCGTGCTCGCCGGCATCCAGCAGGTTCAGGCCTTCGGCCAGGCCGTGGTGTCCGCCGAGAGCGCGCTGCAGGCGACCCAGGCGGGTTTCGAGGTGGGTACCCGCACCATCGTGGACGTGTTGATCGCCGAACAGCGCTATTACCAGGCGCAACGGGACAACTCGGTGGCGCGTCACGCCTACATCGTCGACCACCTGCGCCTGAAGAATTCAGCCGGTCTGTTGTCGTCCGAGGATCTGCGGGTGGTCAACGAGTTGCTGGACTAAAGCTCGCGGCGCGGCGCCTTGCGCTTCAGCGTTCCAGCAGTTCGGAGGCGATATCCAGGGTGCGCGCAAGGGTACCCTGGCGCCGGTGAACCAGCGCCATTCCGGCTTCCCCCATCTGCGCCCGCAGCGCCGCATCGCCGAGCAGCCGGATCGAGGCCTCCGCGAGTTCACCGGCATCGGCGACTCGCCGGGCACCCCCGCTGCTGATCAGTTGTTCGGTGATTTCCTCGAAATTGAACGTGTGCGGTCCCACCAGTACCGGTTTTCCCATCGCGGCCGGTTCGAGCACGTTATGCCCCCCCACGGGTTCGAAGCTGCCACCGACGAAGGCCACGTCGCAGGCCGCGTAGTAACGCATCAGTTCGCCCATGGCGTCCACCACGAAACACTGGGTTGACGGGTCGATGTCGGAACCCTCGCTGAGCTGACGGGTTTCCAGTCCGGCATGGCGAGCGGCCTGGGTGGCCCGGCCGAAGCGCTCGTTGTGGCGCGGTACCAGAACCAGCAATGCGCGTGGCAGGGATTCGAGCACCTGCCGAAAGGCCTCGAGTACCGGACTTTCGTCGTGCTCGTGGGTGCTGCCGGCCAGCAATACGGGCCGCTCGAGGCCCCAGCGCTCGCGAACCGACTGTCCCTGGGCCTCCAGGCCCGCCGGCAGATTCATGTCGAATTTCAGGTTGCCGATCACTTCCACGGTGTGCGGGTCGGCGCCGATGTCGGCCAGCCGCGCGGCGTCCTGGTCGCTTTGCGCGGCAATCAGCGCCACCTGGGCCAGGGCCGCCCGGGTCACAGGTCGGATGCGCCGGTACCCCTTGACCGAGGTCGCCGAAATACGGGCGTTGGCGATCAGAACGGGCACGTCGCGGGCCGCCGCCGAAATGAACAGGTTGGGCCAGATCTCGGTTTCCATGATCACGATGAGCCGGGGCCGTACATGATCCAGAAAGCGCCGGACAGCCCCCGGCAGATCCAGTGGCGCATAGGCGTGATGCACCCGGTCCCCGAACAGGGAACGGACGCGGTCCGAGCCGGTCGGGGTGAAACAGGTGACCGTCATGGAGCGATCGGGAAAGCGTTCCGCCAGAGCGCGGATCAACGGGGCGGCGGCGTTGACTTCGCCGACCGAAACGGCGTGCACCACGATGCCGCCGGGCGACACCGGCATGGGAAAGAAACCGAATCGTTCCCGCCAGCGGCGCAGATAATCCCGGTTGCGCACGCCGCGGATGACGAAGTGCAACAGGACGAAAGGCGTCAGAAGGTAGACGGCAAGAGAGTAGAGCGCGCGCACGTTTCGGGTCCGTTGGGCCCTGGGAATCCGCGAATGCGCGAAAGTATACCACCCGCCCGGGGCGTATCCGTACAATACGCCGGATGATGACCGAGGCCGGCAAGCGCCCATCTTTCAGGCCCGGGAACTGGCCCGGATGGCTGGCCGTGGGACTGATCGGACTGGTCGGACGTCTGCCGCGGCGGCTCGCCCTGGTCCTGTCCCGGCCGCTGGCGGGGCTCATCCACTTCGGCATGAAGCGCCGGCGTGGCATTGCCGAACGCAATATCCGGCGCTGTTATCCGGACTGGTCCCCGGCGCAGCGCGAGACACTGGTGCGGGAGAATTTCAGGGCCCTGGCACGGGCCGTCTTCGAAATCGCCTGGTCCTGGACGTGGTCCGATCGGCGCTTTGCCGGGCTCGGCCGGGTTGAAGGTGGCGGCGCGGTGGCGACGATACTGGAACAGGGGCGCGGTGTGCTGATGGTGACCGCGCACCTGTCGTGCCTGGAAATCGGCGGACGTCTGCTGGCGCGGGAGTTGCCCGCCGCCGGCATCTACCGGCCGCTGCGCAGCGAGGTTCTGGAGTGGTTCCAGAATCGCTCCCGCCTGGCCTACGGCAAGGCCATGATCAGCAAGCGCTCCATGCGCGACGCGATCCGCTACCTGCGTCGTGGCGGACTGGTGTGGTACGCGCCGGACCAGGATTTCGGGCCCGAGCAGAGTGTCTTTGCACCGTTTTTCGGCATTCCGACGGCGACCCTGGTGGCGACCCACAGGCTGGCCCGCCTGACCGGCTGTGCCGTGGTGCCGATGTTTCCGGCGTATGATGAACGCAGCCGGACCTACACGGTGCGCATTCTTCCGGAGCTGGACGGGTTCGCCGACCAGAGCCCGGAGGCGGCGCTGGGCCGACTCAATGCGATCATGGAGGCCCATGTCCGCACGGTACCGGAGCAATACTGGTGGATTCACCGCCGCTTCAAAAGCCGGCCGGCCGGTGAGGCCCCGTTTTACGAATGACCCGCGATCGGGGCGATCGGCCATGGCAGGCGTCGAGGCCGCGCGATAGGAGTGAGGGGATGGACAATCTGATCAGAAACCTGCTCCGCATCCTGTTTCTGGTGACGGTGGTGCTGATGACCATCGCGGTGCTGCGGTCGTCATTCTGAGCCGGATTTCGGGGTCCGCCGCTTTCCCTCGAGCCGGCGGGCGTGGCGCAGAAATGCGTGCGTCGCGGCCAATCGTGCGGCGATATAGCCGGCCCAGCCGTTCAGAAACTGCCGTCGCCACACGTATTCCCGCAGAAAGGCCACGGGCGGCGCCAGAATCATGCGCAGTCCTTCCAGCCACGCCGGTCCGGCCCGCCAATGCGCCGCGCCCGAGGTGTAGACGTCGATGCGTCGCAACTGGCCGCCGATGTCCGCGTGGCCGTGATGTCGCAGCCGGCCGCGCAACAGGCGGGTCGGCCGATCGGTACGGGGGGCGGCATGCACCGGGTGGTCGCTCATCCGCACCGTGCGGCGATCGAACAGGCGCAGGTGGTCGGTGAGCCGGGTGCCCGCCCGCGGCCAGCGCCAGTACAGCCATTCCTCCCGGCGCAGCCGGCAGGGCGGGAGCTCCGTTGCGGCCTGCAGCAAAGTGTTGATCTCCGCCGCCAGTTCATCGGACAAGGCCTCGTCGGCATCGAGCAACAGCACCTGATCATGCCGGGCGAGCCCGATGGCCCGCTGTTTCTGCGGGCCGAAGCCGCGAAAGGCTTCGCGAACCACGCGGGCGCCCAGGGATTCGGCCAGCGAATCGGTGCCGTCGGTGCTGAGCGAGTCCAGCACCAGCACCTCGTCGGCGAACGGAACGCTCCTCACGCACCGCTCCAGCGTCGCCCGGTTGTCGCGGGTCGTGATCACCAGCGACAGCGGCAGGCGCGGGGATGCGGCTTCAGGGTTCACCGGCCGGCCGTGGCGGAGGCTCCCGGCAGCACGCTGGGCCGGATCGTCGCGGCCCACAACCCGACCAGGAACCAGATCAGCGAGGACGTATAGGTGCCGTAAATCGCAAAATGTGAGTTGAGCGGAAACAGCACGAGCACCAGGGCCAGGACCGCCGGGAAGGCGTCCTGCCGCCGTGCCGGAGGGGCACGCAACCAGGACCGGGCCGCGATGATCGCGCCCAGCAACAGGCCGATCAGGCCGATCGTACCGGTATCGGCCATCACTTCCAGCACCACGTTGTGGGCATGGGTCGCGCCCGACACGCCACCGGACTTTTGAATGTGGATGTCGTCCTCATCGGCGTAGATCATGTAGGCGACCGGGAAGGCCCGCACGCCGACTCCGTTGACGGGATGATTGCGGTACATGCGCCACGCGGTGGTGAAAATGGGCAGGCGTTCGGACGAGGCGTAGTCAATGGCCTCGCCGGTGCCTTCGGCGACCGCCCGGGTCAGCTCGAGGCGTTCCTGGAACAAGGGCGAGGCGAGGTAGCTCAGGGTCAGGATGAGAACGGCCAGGGCCGGCACCGTCAGCATGGTCCGGCGCAATTCCCGGTTTTCGCGCTGAAACATCAGCAGCACGTAGGTGACCAGCACGATGGCCATGCTCAGCCACCCCGAGCGCATGCCGGAAATCATCACCGCACCCAAAATCAGCGTGAAGGACAGGGACCAGGCCCAGGCCGGCCATTCGCGGCGCGCGTATTCAAGCAGCAGCGGCGACAGCATGGCCAGGGTCGGACCGTAGAACTGGTACTTGTCCACGAACAGGGCATTGAGCCGGTCGGGATGCATGGTGATGCCGAACAGGTCATTGCCGAACAGCAACTGCACGAAGCCGTCGAGCGCCCAGAACACCAGCAGGAAGGCGGTCCAGCGCAGCACCCTCCAGCGCGCCGACGGGGCATGCAGCAGCACGGCCATGGACAGGGCCGCCGCCGGAAAGCGCAGGGCCGCCAGGCTCTGGCTCCAGCTCTTGCCGGGATTCATGGAGTCGGTCGCGGAAGCCAGCATCGGTAGCCAGAAGCAGGCGAACAGGGCGAGGACCAAGGGCGCGGCCCGGCGCAGATTCCGGCGATGATCCGCCGAGCGGGCCACGAAGGGCAGTGACAGCGCGAACAACGACAGCGGAATCTCGGACAGGCGGCCAAAAGGCAGCAAGGCGATAAAGGCGACCGCGGCCCAGCTTGGCCACTCGGTGCTCAATCGGCGCAGCAGAAGTTTCATCGTGGGGCCTCATCGTTCGGATCGGGGCGCAGGGCACGGTAAACCGCGCAGGTGCGCCGCATGGATTCATCCAGTCCGAAGGCGTCGCTGGGCGGAACCGGGGGCGGATCGCGCAGGAAGGCGCGCGTGCGGTCGAGCAGGGCCGCGGGATCGTCCGGGGGCACGGCGCCCTCGGGAAACATGCCGGCCAGCACTTCCTGTACTCCGCCATGATCCCAGCCAATCACGCGCACGCCCAGGTGCAGGGCCTCGGGGACGGTACGTCCAAAGGCTTCCGGCGGGTCGCTGCACAGGCTGTAGACGATTTCGCTGGCGGCCAGCCAGTCGCGCATGTCCAGGCGCGCGCCGGTGAAGGTGACCCGGTCCAGAACGCCCAGCCGCCCGGCCAGGCCTTCGAGCTCACTGCGGTAGCGCGAGCCCGGGCGGGCCTTGCCGACGACCACGCCGTGGATGTCCGGAAATTCGCCGGCCAGGGCGGCTACGAGCTCGATGAAATCGGCGTGGCCCTTGTAGCGCGACAGGCGGCCCGGCAGACAGATGATGCGTTTGCCTTCCAGTTCCGGAAACTCGCCCAGGGTTTGTGCCCACCAGACCGCGTCTGGACGGTGACCGTATGGAAACTGCGCGGCGCTGGTGCCGCCGTGGACGGTGATGACATCGGCGGCCCGTGCCATCGGGTAGTTGCGCAGGGTGTACTCCCGGATGTGGTCGGAGACCGCGATCACCCGGTCGCCGCGTGCCATCACCGCGCTGTAGCGGTTCACGGAGTAATGGCCGTGCATGCTGGTGACGAAGGCCGGTCGCCGCTCCGGGCTCAACCGGCGCAGGGCCAGCAGGCAGATCCAGGCGGGCAGGCGGGAGTGAACGTGCAGCACATCGGGCTGTTCGGCGTTCAGCCATTCCGCCAGTCGCCGCACATAGGCCAGGGTAGCCAGCCGCTTGCGGCCGATGGGCCAGTCGAGGTGCGCGGCCCCGGCGGCCGACACGCGCGGCGCCAGCGGGCCGTTCGCGGCAATCACCGTGACCCGGTGACCCGTGGCCGCCAGATACTCCGTGAGCTCGGTTGCGACCAGTTCGGATCCACCCAGATTCAGCGAAACCAGGGCCTGGACGACATGCATGGCGAAGGATCAGCGGTGCGCGGGCGGAATCAGTCGATCAGCTCGTAGCGGGCACTGCAGTAGGGGCAGATCGCCGATCCGGTCTTCTCGATCGGCAGGTATACCCGGGGGTGGGCATTCCACAGTTTCTGGTCGGGCATCGGGCAGGACAACGGCAGGTCCTCGCGGCTCACCCGGTAGATTTTCTCGGTGTTGGCGGCCTCCAGTGAGGGGTCCGCGGCATCCGTGGCATGTGTCACAATGTTTTCTCCCGTCGTCCGGCCAGGCAGGATTTCGCCCATGCGGTCTGTAACCGCCTATTTTACGGCACACCACGCCGCCCATGTCAGGAAATTCTGAGGGCGATTCCGGGGCACGGCTGCTGTTGCTGGACGACGGCAGGCCGGGCCACTGGCGGCAGGTGAGTGCCCTGGCGGCCCAGCTCGACTTGAGCGCCCGCCGCATCGAGCTGCGGCTGCTGCCTCCGTGGCGGTGGTTGGCGCCTCGGCGATTGCCGCTGGGGCTGGCCGTGCACGGCGCTCTGCGCCGATCCCTGCCGGTCGAGCCTCCGCGGGCCGTCATTTCCTGTGGACGCCGCTCGGCGCTGGTGCTGCGCTGGCTCGCGGATTACTGGCCGGAGCGTCCGCTCACGGTGCAGATTCTGCATTGCGGAATCGATCCACGGCACTTCGACTGGCTGATCACGCCCCGCCACGACGCGGTCAGCGCTCCCAATGTCATCCGCACCCTGGGCAGCCTCAATCCGGTCGATGAAAAATGGCTGTCGTGCACGCCGGAGGACCCGGTGCGAACCGGTCCGGAACCGCACGTGGTGCTGCTGCTGGGAGGCCGGTCACGGCATTTCGACCTGTCACCCGCCTGGTTGGAGGAGCATCTGGCGCCGTTGGCCGGAACGGTTCACCGGGCCGGGGGCAGCCTGGAGGCGGTTGCATCGCCGCGCACGCCCGGCTGGGCGCGCGACGAATTCACGAAGCTGACCGTACCGCCGGTCCGGCGATTCACCGGCTGGCGGGCCGACGAAACCGGTGCCGGAAGCTATCGAGCCGCGCTGTCCCGGGCGACGCACTTCGTGGTAACCGCCGACAGCGTCAATCTGCTGAGCGAGGCCTGTGCCACGGGGCGGCCGGTCTGTGTGCTGGGTGCCGAACGGGTGCGCGGACGGATCGCCGATTTCGTGCGGACCCTGCTCGCCGATGGTTATGCGCACCCGGCTGAGGAGTTAGCCGGGGTGCTGGCGGGGCAACGCGCGTGCCGCCGGCTGCGGGAAACTCCGGCCGTGGCCGTCCGGCTGCGCCGCTCAGGTGGGCTCGGCCAGGGGACCCACGCGGGCCTCGAAAATTGACCGTACGACATCCGGGTCCACGGCTTCGCCGTGCGGGTTTTCGGGATCGTCTCCGGTCACGGCTCGCCACATGCGGGACTGGCGAAGGCCACGCGCCGCCCGTTCCAGGCTGGCCGCTTCTTCGGCACCGATCCAGCCGCATTCGACCAGGCTGTGAAGCTGCTCCAGGGACGCGGTCGAGCGCAGCACTTCCGGGTGATCGCAGGCCGATTCGAGCACGCCCCGCTGGATGATGAATTCGATGTCGATCAGCCCGCCACGGGCCAGCTTGGCGCGCCCGCTGGTGTCCTGTCCCTCGCCATGCTCGCGCTGGATGCGTGCGCGCATCTCCGTCAGATCGGTCTGCAGCTTGTCGGCATCGCGTGGCTGGCTCAGCACCCGCTTGCGAATGGCTTCGAACGCCGCGCCGGTCGACGGATTGCCGGCGATGGCCCGGGCCCGGGTCAGGGCCTGCAATTCCCAGGTCCAGGCCTCTTTCTCCTGGTACTCGGAGAAGGCTTCCACCGAGCTGACCAGCGATCCGGCGCGGCCGTTGGGGCGCAGGCGGGTGTCCACCGCGTACAAGCGGCCCGAAGGGGTCATCGCGGTCAGAAAACTGAGGGTGCGCTGGGCCAGTCGGGCGTAATAGCGCTCCGCGGGCAGGCTGCGGGCGCCCCCGGATGGCGGGTCGCCCGAACGAAACAGGAACACGATGTCGAGATCGGAATCGAATCCGGGTTCGAAGGCACCCAGGCTGCCGTAGGCGATGATGGCCAGGCTGTTGCCGGTGCCTTCCGGCTCCGGTGTGTCGATGCGGCCATGCCGCTGTTCGATTTCGCCGGCGGCGAGTTCCAGCACGCCGCGCAGCACGGCGGCCGCGAGTCCGGCCAGGCCGGTCTGCGCACCTTCGCCGCGCAGATTATCCTGCAGCAGGGCCACGGCGATGCGCAGGGTAATGGCCAGGCGCAGGTAGTTCAGGCCGTCCAGTACGGCCTCGGCACCCTGACCGGCGGCCAGCAGCCGGTTGACGCTCTGGCCCAATTCCTCCTCGGTCGGGATCTGGCGTCCCAGCGACGGGTCGATCAGTTCATCGAGCAGGGCCGGGAAGCGGGTCACTTTTTCCGCGATCCACGCGCTGCGCGCGAACAGGTCGATCATGCGATTGAGCGCGGCCGGATTCTGTACCAGTAACACCAGGTAGGCGCTGCGCTGCGAGATGGCGAGTATCAGGTCGTAGATCCGGTTCAGGGTGGCTTCGTCCAGGGACCGTTCGGCCAGGCGGCGCAGCAACAGGGGCATCAGGCGGTCGAGCCGGCGCCGGGCGCGTTGGCTGAGCGCGCGGCGGCTCAGAGCCCGCAGGAAGGCCTGCAGCGACGGGTCGCCCTCGCTGGCGTCGGCGGCGGCCTCGTCGCCGAACTGCATGGCGCGCCAGCGTTCCGACCAGTCGGAGTCCGGTTCGGCCTCGGGCCGGTGCGGGAATATCCCCCGAAAGCGCTCCTCGACGCGTTGCCGGACCTCGGCGGTACGGCGCTCCAGGTGTTCCGTATCGGCGCAACCCATGGCGCGGGCCAGCCGGCCGCGGTCGTCGCCGTGCGGCATCCGGTGTTCCTGTTGGTCGTGCAGTGCCTGAATGCGATTCTCGAGTTGGCGCAGAAATACGTAATCCGCTCGCAATGCGTCCAATTGCCCGGGCTCCAGCAGTTCCAGCTCTCCGATGGCGTCCAGCGTTGCGGCCAGCGACGGGGTCTGCAACACGGGTTCGCGCCCGCCGCGCAGAATCTGGAAGCACTGGGCCAGAAACTCGATTTCGCGGATGCCGCCGGGACCGCGCTTGATGTCGTCCAGGCGCTCCTTGCGGCGGGCGTCCTCGCGCACGCTGGCATGCATGTTCTGCAGGGCCTCGATGGCGCTGAAATCGATGTAGCGCCGGTAGACGAAGGGGCGGATCAGTTGCATCAGCTCCTTCCCCAGCTCGTGGTCGCCGGCCACCGGCCGGGCCTTGATCAGTGCATAACGCTCCCAATCGCGCCCCTCGCGCTGGTAGTACTGCTCCAGCGCGGCGAGCGGGGTACACAGCGGACTGGCGTCGCCGTAGGGGCGCAGCCGGGTGTCGACCCGAAAGCAGAACCCCTCGGCCGTGACATCGGACAGGCTGGCGATCACGCCGCGTGCCTGGCGGATGAAGAACGCGTCGTTGGCGAGCGGGCGGCCGCTGCCGCCGGCGGTTTCGCCGCCCCCACCGGGAATGCAGAAAATGATGTCGATGTCCGAGGACAGGTTGAGTTCGCCGCCACCGAACTTTCCCAGTCCGATTACGGTGAGCCGCTGCGATTCACCGTCCGGACCCAGCGGTTCGCCGTGTTTGCCGACCAGGCGTTCGAAGTGGGCATCGAGCGCGGCATCCAGACACAGTTCGGCGAGGCGGGTGAGGGCCGCAAAGGTCTCGTCCAGATCCGAGAGTCCGCACAGGTCGCGCCAGATGATACGGGCCATCTGGTGGTTGCGGAATTCGCGCAGACCCCGGTTCAGCCGGTCGATGGTGTGGTCTTCGGAATCCGGCCCTGCCGCGGCGATAGCGGATCGCAGGTCTTCCGCCGTGGGCGCGATGCGGTCATCGAGGCCGTCCAGCCAAGCCGGATGGCGGTCCAGCAGGCCGGCGACAAAGGGACTGCAGGCGCGCACGTGGTCGGCACGCCGGTCCGCCGGCAGCGGCTCCGGGGGTGCGCCGCCCCAGGGCGTCGCCTCAGCGGCCGCCGCGCCGGGGCGGGCCGGGGCGGCGGGCGTGTGGCCCGGGTGGTCAGGCGGAACGGCGGTGCTCATGCGGCGATTATACGGTGGCGTGCACGGCCTGCGACCCGCCGGCCGCCGCCGCGCAGGTGAACTGAAACGGGGCGTCCTCTACCATGTGGCCCATGAAAAACTCAGTGAATGAAGCAATGGGCAGGATCGGGGCTTTCCTTCTGCTGGCCGGCGTGCTGCTGGCCGGGTGCGAGGCCGATCCCGGAGCGGACACCGGCAGCGGAGCCGCCGTGAAACAGGATGCGGTCGAGCGGACCGGGGAGGCGCCCGTCACGGCCGAAGCGTACGACCCCGCCCGGGACTACTTTTCCTTTGCCAACCGCGACGGCATGACCGTGCGGCACATCGAACTCGATCTGGATGTCGACTTCGAGCGGCAGGTGCTGCGCGGATACGCGATTTTGCACGTCGGTTTGACCGATCCGGCGAAGCTTGCCTGGTTGCAGGAGGCGGAGTCCGGGGGGCCGGATGACGCGGGACGCACGACGACCGGGGACGCACTCCGGCCTGTGTACTCACTGACGCTCGACAGTCGGGGATTGCAGATCGAACGTGCGTCCCTGCTCGATGAAACCGGCGGAGCGCGGTCGTTGACCGTCAGCCGGCCGGACGCGGCACCGGACCCGGTCCGAGGACATGCCGTGCGCATCGACCTGCCGGTGGATTTCGAGCTCGCGGGTGTTTTTCGGATTCGCATCGATTATCAGACCGGCCCCGGCGCCTCGGCCATTATGTGGCTGCCGCCGGAACTGACGGCGGGCGGCGAGCATCCGTTCATGTTCACGCAGTCGCAGTCCATCCACGCGCGCAGCTGGATTCCGCTGCAGGACACGCCGGCCGTGCGTTTCACCTACGACGCGGTGATCCGCACCCCGCCAGGCCTGCTGGCGGTGATGAGCGCGGACAACGATCCGCAGGCGCAGCACGACGGCGAGTATCACTTTTCGATGCCGCAGCCGATCCCCTCCTACCTGATGGCGCTGGCGGTGGGGCATCTCGATTTCGCGCCGTTCGGCGACCGCACGGGGGTTTACGCGGAGCCGGAAATCCTGCCGGCCGCGGCGGCCGAGTTCGCCGATACCCAGGCGATGCTGGAAGCCGCGGAAGCCCTGTGGGGACCCTATGAATGGGGCCGCTACGACCTGCTGATCCTGCCGCCGAGTTTCCCTTACGGCGGCATGGAAAATCCGCGCCTGAGCTTTCTCACGCCCAGCCTGATCGCCGGTGACGGCAGCCTGGTTTCGGTGGTGGCGCATGAACTGGCGCATTCGTGGTCCGGTAACCTGGTCAGCAACGCGACCTGGCGCGACATCTGGCTCAACGAGGGCATGACCAACTACCTCGAAGGCCGGCTGATGGAGGTGATCTACGACCGCGAGCGGGCCGACGAGGAGCGCACCCTCAATTACCACGATCTCCTCGATCTGCTCGGCACCGTGCCGGAGAACATGCAGGCACTGGCGCCGCGCTTCGACGAGGGCGATCCGGATGTGGGCCAGGACGGGGTCGAATACCGCAAGGGCCAGTTGCTGCTGGACACCCTGGAACACCACTTCACGCGGCCGGTGTTCGATGCCTTCCTCAGGGGCTACTTCGAAAACTTCGCCTGGCAGGCGATCACCACCGAGCAGTTTCTCGAATACACCGACCAAAATCTGCTCGCGGCCCACCCCGGAGTGTTTCCGCGCGAGCGGCTCGAGGCCTGGCTGTACCGGCCCGGCATCCCCGACGAGGCCGTGGTGCCGTCATCGGCCAGTCTGGAACGCGCCGGGGCCGCCGCGGCCGCGTTCGCCGGCGGTATGAGCCCGCCCGACGAAATCCCCGCCGGTCGATGGAGTCCGCTGGCGACGGTGCATTTCCTGCAGTCCTTGCCTGCCGACCTCGCACCCGAGCGCATCGCGGCACTGGATTCGGCGCTGGGATTGACCGGCACCGGCAATGCCGAAATCGCTCGCACCTGGTACACGCGGGCGGCGGAGTGGCGATTCCGTCCGGCTTACCCGGCCATGCGCGATTACCTGCGGCACTACGGGCGGATTCGCCTGTTGCGGCCGGTCTACGAGGCGCTGGCCCGCAATGGCGAGGATCTGGACTGGGCCCGCGAGGTGTTTGCCGACGCCCGGGCCAACTACCATCCGTTGACCGTTGCCGCGATCGAACCGATTCTGGCGGTCGAGTCACCGCCCACCGTGGCCGCGGCCGGGCATTGAGTTCCGCGGCGGACCGGCCCGCGTGGCCGGCAACCGCATTCCGTTTCAACCGGAGGGAATATTCATGAGAGGAGTCATCGTCAATCAAGTCGGCTGGCACGGCGTGAGTTTCGGCTCCGCGCTGGCCATGGCCATCTCGTTCAACGTCAACCAGTCGATCGGCTGGGCGATTCTGCACGGCCTGTTTTCCTGGTTCTACGTGATTTACTACGCGATATTTCGCTGATCGCGGAGGAGACAAGCCGAACCGGCGTGAGCGCACGCCGGTTCGGGAGACGGTCTGTGCGGGTTTGATTCAGCACTCGGGAATCGCGCTCGGCGGGGCCGCCGGTGCCGGTGGCGCCGCCACGTCGTAGTCGATCGGCTCGACGATGACGGTCTGCCCCTTGAGTTGCTCGATCCGCGCCAGCGCGCCCACCTCGCCGTCGCTGCAGTAGAACTTGTGCTCGACGTTGCCGGGCTCGAGCGGCGTCCACTCCTTGGTCTTCATGCAAATCAGTCCGTCCATCTCGACGAAGTTCAGCACCTTGCCCCAGTCTTCGGCCTCGTCTTCGAGGTGCTCCTGCTGATAGCGGTCGCCTTTCGCGGGCTCTCCGAGCACCACGATCCCGGCCTCGGCGCCGTCGCAACCTGCGACGAATGAACCGTCGTCGCTGCCCTCGTCATCGATCGTGTCCTCGCCCATGTACCAGATGTTGCCGAGCGTGTCCTGGGCGTACCAGTCGTAGGTGATTTCAGCCACATCGGCATTGGCCCATACCTCGGCGAAGGTGTCGTACTCGCATTCCTCATCCACCCATTCCCGGTCGAGCACGATGCGGGCCGACGTGCCGGCATAAGGGCCGACGAAGGCATCGGTGGTCAAGGGCAGGGTCTCGACCAGGTTCCAGGCGCACTCGTCGCCTTCCTCGGCGAAGTACAGCACGTTGGTGCCGGCCGGCAGGGTCCACCAGTGGTTGGTGATATCGGCCGAGTCGGCTGCGAAGGTTGCGTCGAGGAAGGCGTCGAGGTCCGTCTCGATCAGCCCGCCGGCGGTTGCGGGCAAGGCCGGCAGCAGCAGGCACAACGCGGCGAGGAGGCGGGTTGGCTTGCGTGTTTTCAGACTATTCATGATGGGCTCCCGTGCTGGTTGTCGAAAGGTACTGCTCGCTGTGCCCTTGCACCCCGGCGGGGCTTTGGATTGGCGCGAACCGTCTGGGCCGGTTAACCGGCTCCGGTTGGCGTGAGTGTCTGTGGCACTCACCCGGTTAGACGGGTGTCAACGGAAAAACCGGTCGGCAAGGGCGAGGCTTGTTTGCCGCGGGTCGTTCAGAAAACCCACAACAGGCCGATGGCGGGGAGGATGGGCAGCCAGTGGTCTTCGGTACGATCGAGAAAAACCTGGCCTTCGTCGTCCTCGTCGATATCGAAATCGACGCAGCAGGCGTTCTTCCGGTTGGTGGCGTTGGAGACCTCCAGAAAAGCCGTCAGGCTGCCGCGGCGAAGCCGGAATTCGCGAGCGATGCGGAAGTCCAGGGTCGCGTAGGTGCCCAGTCGTTCCGCGTTGCGTGGTCCGGGCACGGGAAAATAGGCATCGGTGTCCGGGTCCAGGCCCAGTGACATGCCGGTTGTCGGCCAACCGCTGTGCACGCTCACCGCCAGGCCGACCTCCCAGGGATTACGGTCCCAGGCCAGCCCGGCCTGGAGCGCATGACGCTGGTCCCAGCTGCGCGGCTCCCGGCGCCCATCGAAGGTGTCACTGACCCGCGACCAGGTCCACGAGGCCCAACCATTGAGGGGGCCGTCGCCGCGGTATTCCAGGGTCAGTTCCACGCCGCGGGCGCGCGCGGAGGCGGGATCCAGCCGCACCCGGTCGGGCTCGAGCTCCGGGATCAGGGCCAGATCGTCGTACAGGTTTTCGAAGCGTGGCTTGAGCCGCTCATAATCCTTGAAAAAAGCCTCCAGCCGCAGGCGGTAGCCGTTCGGCCAGCGTCGCTGCAGCCCGGCGATCCAGTGATCGGATCGCTGTGGTGCGAAGAACCGGGTGATCCCGTCCTCGATCTGCAGGTTCTGGATCGGCTGCGCCTGGTGATAGCGTCCCCACGACAGCCGCAGGTCGAGGCCATTGGGAAATTCATGCCGCATCGCCAGGCGGGGACTGAGCTGGCTGCCGTCCGCGGATCCGGTGTAGGTTTGCCGGTCCCAGCGCAAGCCGGGCTCCACGGTGGTGTTCGGAGCCAGGCGCCAGCGCAGCGAGGCGAACGCCCCGAAAGCGTGGCCGGACGGATCCGCCCGCAGGGCCGCCGTGCGCGGGTTGGTGATGCCCGGCCAGGCAGCGAAGAATTCGAAGTAGCTGGCCTCGGATCGGTAGTCATAACGTGCGCTCATGCGCTCCATTTCGAGACCCGCGTTGAATTCAAGTCCGCCCGGCAATACCAGCCGCCAGTCCTGGCGCAGGGCGGCCAGGGAGGCGCTGCGCTCGTCGAGGACGGCACCGACCAGTTGCTCGGGGTCATTGACCTCGGCTTCGCGCCGGTTTTCGAGCCGGCTGACGGACAGGACCGTCGCGCTGGACAGGGTCGGCGACCAGTCGGTCTCGGCCAGCAGCCACACGTGACGGTTGCGGGTGCGGCTGTCGGACCGTTCCAGTTCTTCCGGGTCGCTCTCGGTGATCACGGTGACGCGATCGTCGGCGTACAGGCCGTTGATCGAAAGCCGGGTCTGCGCGCTGACATTCCAACCCGCAGCGGCGAAGCTGTCGAAATAGTCGGGTTTTCCCAGATCGTCGGAAAGCACCAGGTCGAGATTGCTGCGCCGTGCGCTCAGTAGCCAGTCGACGGTTTCGTTCTCGCTGTATCCACTGACCAGAGCCGAGGTGTTGTAAACGCTCAGACCGAGTTCGGTGTGCCGCGGTTCGTCCGGCTGTTGGGATTGAAGCAGGAGGACGCCACTCATGCTGTCGCCGTAGCGGGCGGGAAATCCACCGGTCCACGCCTCGATGCCGGCGATGGCGCGAGCGTCGATGGTGCTGAAGATGCTGTGGTAGTCGCGAATGTGGAAGGGGTCGAGCAGGTGCAGGCCATTGAGGTAAATCGCGGTTTCGTCTTCCGCGCCGCCGCGGAAATGCGAACGGGAGGACAGACCGCCGGCGGCCGTGCCCGGCAGGCGTTGCACCGAGCGCAGCGGATCCTCGCCCAGGTCCGGCAGCGACTGGATGGCCCGCTGGTCAATGAAGAACGGTGAACTGGAAAACAGAACGTAGCGGCTGGCGGAGACGTCGAGTGTCGCGAGTTCGGCGGGGGCTGTGTTGATTTCGACGCGCCAAACGTGGGTCAGGCCGCCCCCGAGATTCACGGCATGTTCGGCGGTGAGGTATCCGGTGGCTCGTACCTCCAGGCGGTAGCGTCCCGGCGCCAGGGCATCGAATGCGTAAATTCCGGTGCTGACCTTTCTCGCCGCGGGACTCCGGGGACCATCCCGGATCTGCACAAGCAGATCGCCGGGTGGCGAGCCGGGCCTCTCAAGAATAACGAACACCTGGGCCTGCGGTGGGCGCTGTTCGCCGGCCGGGGCCGTTCGTGTCACCACGAACAGGCCGTCAACCGGTTCCAGCGCGAGGCCGTGGGGTGCCAGAATCTCCGCCACGCGGAGCGCCGGTTCCCGTGCCACGGGCTCGTGCTCGATCCGCAGATCCGGTGACACCAGCCGGGTGCTGTAAACCACGGGAAAACCCGATGCCCGCACGGTGTCGAGTACCTCGGCCACCGACCGGCCCCGCCAGTCGGCATCGGCAATCTGCTGGGCCCGGGCGGCGGCTGGCCACGCGGCTATCAGGATCAGAAACATTGCGGTCCGGACGGCGCGGGCGGCTGGATTGGCGGCGTGGAAACCCATAACGGCCAATAAATCCGTCCCCGGCTGGTGAGATTTCAGATTATAGCGCCAGGCCGGAACCCGAATAGGCCAACCGGGCGGGGCCGCCTGGGATTCAGCGCGGGGAAACGTCCACCCTCAACTCACCTTCATCGATGTGGGTTTGCAGTCCGGAACTTGCCGCGGCGACCTGCAGCGCGCGCAGCGGCTCGAGATCGATCGAACCGTGCAGCAGGTTGTCGGCGGCCGCCCGGCGGGCCTGGGGCGAGGCGTAGCGCACGGTGCGGCCGGTCTCGGCGGCGACCCAGTCGAACAGTGCCGCGAGACTGCGGCCGTCCGCGTCGAACACCGGAGAGAGCCGTTCGGCCCAACTCCAGTCCGGACCCCAGGTGGCGACGGGCTCGATGCGGGGCGCCGCCGCACCGGTGGCCGTCAGTCGCTGGCTCGATCGTGCCAGGGCCGGTTCCGTGCCCGCATCGACCGGGCTGCCGAAGCGGACGGCGCCAGCGCGAACGCTGACGATGGTGGCATTCGCGGTGACCCGGGTCATGTACCGGGTTCCAACGGGTTCAACCCGGCCATGGGCGGTCTCGATGATCAACGGTTCCGCTCCGGCGGCTGCCGCCCCGGACTCGACATAGACCGCCCCGGTCCGCAGCCGGACCGAGTGGGTGGATGTCACGATCAACTCGGTGCTCTCGTCCAGCCGCATCCTCGTGTCCGAGGCCCAGCGCAAGGCCAGCAGCGCGCCCGCGGTGGTTCTGACGACGGAGCCCGGCACCAGTTCGAGTCCGGCAGCGATCGTCTGGCTTCTGGCCCCGGCGGATCCGTCCGGGGTATCCGCGAACGCGGATCCGATGACCCGTTCCACCTGCACCGGGAAAGCGGGCCCATCCGCCGGCCGCTGGCCGCTGGCCAGAAAGCCGATGGCAAGCAGAACCGAAGCGGCGGCACCGATGGCGAACAGGCGTTTTCTGCGCTGCCTGCCCACCGCCTGCTGCCAGGCCTGGCGGACCTCCGCGCGGATGGCGTCTTCGACCTCTGCCGGCGGTTTTTCCCGGACTCGAGCCTCGCTGAAGAGTGACTCGAGCAGGGCCTCGGGGTCCTTGCTCCGCGCCTTATCGTGTGTGGAATGGTCTGGTTTCATGAGTGTGCCTGTTTCGTCGTGTCGCCGGTTCCGAATGCCGGCCCGACCAGTTCAGCGTAGATGTCCTGGAAGGCGCGTCGGGCGCGGGCCAGCAGGGACTGCGTGGCTTCGGCGCTGATGGCCAGCCGGCCGGCGATCTCCTTCACCGAGCGGCCTTCGATGTACTTCCATTCCAGCGCGTCGCCATAGCGCGGTGGCAGGCGGTCCAGCGCCACCTGGATGAGCCGGGCCGCTTCGGTCCGCTGCTGCGTCCGTTGCGGCCCCGCGTCGTCGGGTGCGTGAAGCGACTCCACGGCGGCACGGACCTCGGGATGATCCTCCGACAGCACCACGTGATTCCGGTAGCGTGCGTGCCGCCGGTGCCAATCCGCGATTTCATTGCGGCAGATCGAACACAGCCAGGTAAACAGCGCCGCCTCGCCGCGGTATTTTCGGATGTGGCGCATGGCCTTGGTCAGGCTGGCCTGCACCACCTCGGCCGTGGCGTCGTGGTCGTCCGGCAGACGGGCGTGCGCGAAGCGGTACAGGCGTGCGAAGTAATCATGAAAAAATCGGTCGAACGCGCGCGTGTCGCCGCGGCGCAGGCGTTTGGCAAGCTGCCTGTCTTCCAGATGTACCGGCACACGGGTTTCCTTATGTCCGCCTTACTTCATGTTAGACGGGACGCGGTACAAAAACCGGTCGCTGGCGTTTGTTCAGGCGTGGCCCTTGTTTCGGACAAAGTCGATACCAGATAGACGTACGTACCCGTTATTCATGTCAAAAGGAGACATTCATGATCAACAATCGAGTACCCAATGTTGTGTTCAAAACCCGCGTTCGGGACGAGTCCGTGGAAGGCGACAACCCGTATCGCTGGGAAGACAAGACCACACAGGATATTTTCGGGGGCAAGAAGGTCGTGGTATTTTCGCTGCCCGGCGCATTCACGCCGACCTGCTCGTCCAACCACCTGCCGCGCTATGACGAACTCTACGAGGAGTTCAAGGCCCAGGGCATCGACGAGATCATCTGCGTGTCGGTGAACGATGCGTTCGTGATGTTCCAGTGGGGCAAGCACATCGGCAACAAGAATATCTTCCTGCTGCCGGATGGCGCGGGCGAATTCACGCGCAAGATGGGCATGCTGGTGGACAAGTCGAACCTCGGTTTCGGCATGCGGTCGTGGCGCTACTCCATGCTGGTCAACGACGGCACCATCGAGAAGATGTTCGTCGAGCCGGAGTTCAGCGACAACTGCCCGACCGACCCGTTCGAGGTGTCCGACGCCGACACCATGCTGGCGTACCTGAAGGGCACGAAGTCCGAGGGCGTCGCCGAACCCCGGGTGGCCTTCCAGGGCTGATCCGTCGCCAGGCGGCCGCGCGCTGGCCGCAAGACGACCGGACAATCTACCCACCCAAAGAAAACCCCGCGGACGCGGGGTTTTCTGTCTTCGATCCCGGGTGGCGGGTCAGCGCTTCATGCGGACCCGCACACCGGCTGCTCAGCTGCTCAGGCGCCTGACACCGACACTGCCGAAGATCAGCAGGGTCAGGATCAATACCGCGAGCCCGCGCTTGTCCAGGGTCGGAACCCCTTCGAAGAACACCGAATTGGTGATCACGCAGGAATCGCCCTGTCCGGCACTGACCGTAAGCTCGCCGCAACCGTTGTCCACTTCGACCGACGGGTCGTAGAGGATCTCTTCGACCCAGCACGAGGTCGACGGGTAAGCGGGAACGACCTGGGCGTTGAACACCTCCGAGCCGTTGCCGTAGAAGCTTTGGCAGGAGTATTCACCAACGTCGATGTCTCCCAGGATTTTTTCCGGGCCGCAGTACTTACTGCCGCCGACGATTTCGCCGTTGCAGTGCAGTACCAGTTCGAAGTCGGTATCGATGCCGCTGGCGTTGCCTTCGAACACCCATTCCTTGGTGATTTCGACGTCCACGGGACCCGGGGTGTTGACGATATCGCAGGTGAAGTCCGGATTGCCCTCGATGTCTTCGAACACGCAGGATGTATCGCTATTGGTCGCGCCGTCGAAGTAATCCGGAATGTAGCCGGCCGGTACGTCTTCGGTGATTTCGCAATCCATCTCGCCGGAGTCGAACTCGGTGACGATGAAGGTCACCCCTTCCTCCTCGGTAATGGCCTTGGATTGCTCCAGCGGCAGACCGGTGTTGCAACTGATGGTCACCACCACTTCGGCCGGGTTGTCGTCGGTGAAGTCCTTGGTAACCGCGAACGTCGCCCGCCCGGTGTCGACATCGGTGTCTTCGTTCACATCGTTGTCGTCCGGGTTGGGGTCGTCGATCTGCGAGTCGACCACGGCGTTGTTGGTGAGCATGCCCGTTTCCGTGGGAGTGACTTCGATCACGATGGTCGCATCCTGGCCGCTGGCGACGGTGCCCAGCGCGCAGGTGACGGTGCCCGCGCTTTCATCGCAGCTGCCTTGGCTGGGCAGCGCGGAGCCGTACTCCAGGCTTGCGGGCAGGGTGTCGATCACTTCCGTTAGCGTGGCGTCGTCCGGACCCGCATTGCTGACGGTGATCGTGTACTGGAACGGCACGTCGACCGTGGCCGGCTCGACCGAGCTCACCTTGGTGATGGTCAGGTCGGCTTCGCCCGGATCCACCGTGGTGTCCTCGGTGTCCGAATTGTTGTCCGGTGACGGATCGTCGATGTCGGAGGAGACCACCGCAGTATTGGATATCTGGCCGGCCGATTGCGGAATCACCACGATTTCGACCGTGGCCCCGGCGCTGTTGGTGATTGCGCCCAGGTAGCAGACCACGTCGGGGTCGGTGAAATCGCAACTGCCCTGGGACGGCGTGGCGCTCTGAAAGTCGACGCTGGCCGGAAGCGTATCGGTCACGACCACGCTGCCTGTGTCATCAGGTCCGGCATTGCTGATGTCCAGGGTGTAGGTCAGAGGCTGGCCCACCACCACGGGATCGGCATCGTCGGTTTTGCTGAGGCTCAGATCGGCGCTGGCGTTGGGCACGACCTCGACGAGGCTACTTTCGTTGTCGGCATTGTTGTCGGGCGTCGGATCGGCTACCGCGGAGCTGACCGTGGCCTCGTGATCCAGGGTGCCCGGAAGGGTCGGCGTCATCACCACGACGATGTCCGGCGTGCCGCCATTGGGGACCGAGCCCAGATCGCAGGTGATGGTCGTCGGTCCGACGTCGCACGTGCCCTGTGACGGCGTGACGCTGGTGATGGGCACTCCGGGCGGCGGCGTGTAGACCACCACCGTATCGGTGGCTTCATCCGGGCCGTCGTTGGTCACATCGAGGGTCACCGTCAGCGGATTCCCGGCCGTGACCGGGTCCGGTGAATCGGTGATCGTAATGGAGAGGTCGGCCGATCCGGGCGCGGCTTCCACGGTGGAAGCTTCGCTGTCGGCGTTGTTCGACGGGTCCGGGTCGTGCGCGTCCGCGCTGACCGATACCGAACTGTCGAGCGCGCCGGGCGCGTTCGGGGTCACGGTCACGGTGATCGATGTGCTGTCACCGTTGGCCAGGTTGCCGAGGTCACAGCTCACGGTACCGCCGGACTCATTGCACGAACCCTGGTCCGGGGTCGCGGAACCAAGAGTCACGCCGGGCGGCAGAACGTGGTCGAGCTGGATGTTGTTGGCGCTGTCGGGACCGGCGTTGCTGACGTCGATGGTGTAGGTCAGCACGTTGCCGGCGGTGATCGGGTCCGGGCTGTCGGACAGGGTCACCGAGAGATCGGCTTCGGCGCAGGTCACCGAGGCCTTCGACTGGGAAATGATGACCTCGCCGGTCAGATCCGTGATGATCGCCGCCAGCGGCAGGTTGTCGATGGTGATGTGGATGGCGTTGACGGTGATGCCGGCGCTGGTGGTGCCGTCGCCGGTGGTGATCTGCTCGTTCAGCACGATGCGGATGTGTCCGCCCAGCAGGTTGAGGTCCAGCAGCACGTAGTTCGCCGGCGGGCTGGCGAGCAGGGCGCCTTCGATTCCGGCCAGTTCGGCCAGGTCGCTGGCGAGGCTGGCATTGACCAGCGAGGTGGTGCCCGATGCGCTCAGACCGGCGCCGCAGGAGCCGGATGCCCTGGCCGTGGAGACGACTTCGTCGGCCGTGATTCCGAGTACCAGCGGGAGGAGCACATCGCCGAGCAGACCGAGATCGACGTCGGCCACACTGGCGCTGGAGTCGGACTGTGGGGAATCATCGCCAGTGGTGGAGACATTGAGGATGCCGGTCTCCAGCACGCCCACGGCGGTGGCCGGCAGGATATCGGAAATCAGCTTGATATTGGCGTCGATATCGACCCCGAGCAATGAATCGGAGGTGTTGTAGGGCGGCGGCGTGCCGTCACTGACATAAGGAATCGGCCCGCTCGTGGCCTCAACCGTGACCAGGCTGAATGCCGAATCGATGGACAGATCCACGGATTCGCCAAAGGCGGACCCGGCTGAATCCTGGGCGAACGCCGTCAGCGGCGCTGAAAACAGGAATAAACATGCACACACGCGTGCGATACGAGACGCAAACATTTCCGTACTCCCTCTAATACCAGTCTTTCGTTATCCGCCAGCAAACAGGCTGGTGGCCGTCAAAACCTGTGGTGACGTCGCGTATCCATGTGAGCGGACACACGCGTCACCCATGCGAAACCGGGTTCCGCAGGGACGTACGGTGGGAGTGGACGAGAAGGGCGGTGTGTTGCGTGTGTGTGGGATGGGCCTGCGAGTCGGCCGTTAGCGGCCAATTCGCCATCGTCCTTGATTTTATCCGTACTATCCTTGAGCCTCCCTGGCTTGCTAACTCAATGTGGCGATTCCGTGCCAATGAGGCAAAGTATAGGCATGTTTCGGGGCGAAAGTCACGCCTTGACAGGAACGGCCACTTTGGCGTGGTTGAGCCGTTTCCGGGTGACAAACGTGGATAATCTCACCTTCGAGACCAAATTTGCCGGCCAGAAAAGCCCGCCATGGGGTTGATTCCAGGGCCCTTCGGATCGGAATATCACTCAGATCATACTGCCTGTGTTGTCACTGTCCGGGACCAGGATTTGTTCGACGGCCCCACGAGTGGCGTGCAGGGCATCATCGTGATTTTCCGGGTATCTCGACGGGGTGATATGCTGGTTTGCCAGGGTTGGGATCCGTTTTATCAACGTCTTGAGCAAGCCCGTGAACCAGCAAACATTGCAATCAGCGTCCCGAAACTTCGGGGTCGTTGCCGCCCTGTTGCTGTGCGCAACGCAACTCCTCGCGGCAGAAGTTTCCGAGACGTCCCATTTCAGCTTTCACTCGGATCCCTGGGTCAACCTGCACCACTTCCTCTATCACGAAGCACGCAACACCGTGCTCCGAGAGAAGATGCTTGGAGGCCGGGTGCGAACGTACCCCGCTGACCGTGATGTCGGATTGACTGATGGCGACCGGTTGATCTTTGAGAACGTGCTGTCCGTTTACGCCCGATACGGTGAGGGTGATCTGCTCTTCGATCGCACACTTTTCGATATTGGCGCCACCGTTGTCTACGGACCGGATTCATTTCCACGTGATCCCGGCGCGGAACCGGCATATGCCGCGCTCGAGCGCATGATGCCGCTCTATCTCAAGTACTGGTGGCCGCGCCACGATGTGACCAATCGCACGCGTATCCGTGAACTCGTCAGGTACCTCGAGCAGTATGAAAAAGGCATGGCTGATTTTGTCGCGACGAGTTACGGAGTGGCCTGGCCGGAAACGATCCGCGTGGATGTCAGTGTTTATTCGGGACGTCACGGTGCCTATGCCACCAACCGGCCCAATCACATTGTGCTCGCGTCCCCTGAGAACTGGTTTCCCGGGCTGCTCGCGCTCGATTTGCTGTTCCACGAATCAGGCCACACCCGCCCATTCCAGGATCAGGTCCACGAACGTTCCAGAAAAGCAGCCGCAGCCGCGGGTGTCGACGAGGGTGATGTGTGGCACGCTTTCCTGTTCTACATCCCATCACAGGCCGCCCGGAAGGTGTTGCCCGAAAGCCATACGCCCTACGCCTACCAGGAAGACGGCCCGCTTGCGCGCGGGCGCATGTCGCGCAGTGAATTCCATATCCGCCAGGCGCTGGAGCAAACCCGAGATCTGGACGAGGTTTTTCGCCTCATCCATGAGTCACGGGCCGCCGATCATTCCGACGAGAGTTCGAGGCAGTAATCGCGACAGACGGCAGGTGGTACAACGTTTTTTCTGTAATTTTCTGATGGCGGTCAGAAGTGCCGAGCCATCCGGTTCTCCTTTTGAAAGCGATTTGACCAATGCAGACAAGAGGGCACGCGAGATGGCTCAGCACGATGAGGATAAGCCGATTGGTGAGGCAGTGGACCTGCTGCAGACAAATGGCTTTGATGCGTGGGCTGAAGCCGTGGTCTTGCTATTGAACACGGCGATGGTGGCCCAGCGCATCAGCTTCCTTGATGCCGCGTGTTTCCTAGAACGATACTCGGGTCAGTTCTCCGGGCTTGATTTCCACGTTTTCGATTACCTCGGGCGAGGCTCCCACGGTCTCGATTCGATAGGTTCCGGCGGGTAGCACGATGTCGGCACCTCCGATTACGCCTTGACCTGCGACCTGGTCTTGCGCATCGAATACCTTGAAGGGTCCCGAGATGACAGTGCGTAATGATCGGCTCAATTCCTCGGCCGAATCGGCATCGAAATAACTTCCACCGCCCAGTTGCGCCCAGGACTCGAAAGTGGCCTTGAGGTCCGCGTCGTCGATGGCGAAACCGACGATGGATATCTGCACGTCCAGACCCTGACCGCGCAAGATCTCGATCACCCGGGACGGATCGCCGTCACAGGTTTCTTCGCCGTCGGTGATCAGAATCACGGTCTTCGGGCCGCTGGCGCCGGCCAGATCCGACGGTACTTGGGCCAGGGAATCGGCAATGGGCGTTTTGGCCAGGTTTTTCGCGTTGACGCCGGCTATGATTTGCGCCGCCGCCTGCGGATCAATCGGTCCCAGCGGCACTTCCAGATCGGTGCGGCATTTGTCCGCCTCTTTGTGGCCGAATACCCGCATCGCAAAGGGCTGGTCTTCCTGCAGATAATTGCGGACGAATTCATCGAGCACTTCACGCGCGATTTCAATGCGGCGCTTATTGTTCGAGTCGCGCTGCAGCATGCTGCCCGAGGCATCGAGGATCAACTCCACAGCCCCGGTACCATCGGCATGACCGCCGGTCACTTCTTCGCCCTCACGATCGAACATCACCGCCAGGCGTCCGGCCGGCTCGATGACAATGGCTTTGCGCGCGAGCACCTGTTTTGTCTGGGCCGTGCGGTAACGCAATTCGTATTCGCCTTCCACATCCGGTAACTCGATGGGCAGTGGATTGCGCTCGTTCAAGATCGCAGAGCCAGCCACCGCCTCGGCGGAGTCTGCGGCATCGGGCTCCCATAACCCAATCGTGTCGTAATTGTTGCCGGGGCCAACCCAGCCGACATGGAGTGTGGTGTCGGCGGTGGCACGTTCGGGCGCATCCAGCGAAGTCTCCACCGCGCCCACGGTGACGGGTTCGGTGGCGATCACCCGGTCCGTCTGGCGCAACGCGTAACGCAGTTCATAGTCCCCGGGTTGTTCGGGCATTTTGAAAGAGACCGGACTCTTGTGCAGCAGACTGGCGCTCCTCACCGGTTTGGCATCTTCGGCTGCGCCCACGGGATGTAGTTCGATACGATCGTAGCTATTGCCCGGTCCGGTCCAGGCAATCTGGATTTCCTCTCCCAATTCCACCTGGTCCGGTGCGTCGAGGGTCGCTGCGGTCTCGGTGACGGTGACCGGCCGGCGTGCCAGCACGCGACCGGACTGAACGGTGACATAGCGGATCTCGTAATCCCCTGGCGTTTCCGGCACCACCAGGTTGATCGGAGTCACGCGCCCGGTGATGGAATGCCCGACCATCGCCTTGGCGTCGTCTGCGGCGCCGCGCGTGTGCAACTCGATACGATCATACGTGGTGCCCGGCCCGGTCCAGGAAACCGCGATCTGTTGGCCGATGCCGGCGCTGTCCGCCGCTTCCAGCGAGGCAGGCACATCGACAATTTCAATCGCTCGGCGCCCGAGCACGGCCTTTTCCCGGGAGCCGTAGTAGCGCAGTTCGTAGTGCCCGGGCGTATCGGGCACACGCACCTGCACCGCTCCCTTATTGCTCAGTATGCTCGTGGCCGTGGCCAGAGCTGCGGCGCTGTCGGGTGCTGCCGGATCCGCCACGTAAATACTGTCGTAGGTGTACCGGGGACCGGTCCAGTTCACCTGGATATCCGAGCCAATGTCCGCGGTAGCCGGGGCTTCCAGACTGCCGGTCTGGGCCCATGCCGTGGCCGAGTACAGGCAGAACATGCCTATCAGCGTGAGTTTCACCATAGCGAGCCCCTTAAATCTTGTAGCGAAGTGCAAGTTTAGCGGTTTACGCCAGCAAGAGAGTGGAACAATGGCCTCAAGCTCATGTGTTGCCACCATCTGGATCAGTAGTGGGATCATTCCTGTTGCGCCGCCTCGCAGTCGGCGACGTTATCGTCCATGATCCGCTGGACAGGCACAACGCCCATGAGGCCCGGCGTCGGAATGTCGTAGTGCAGGAATCCCTGCGCACAGCTCGTCACCGTTCGGCAGGCGCTCAAGAAAAGTTCCGCGAGTTGCTCTCGGTTTTCACTGTCCCTTTACTGTGACCGCATCATTTCACGGTATGCTGAATACCCGAGTCCCCTGAAAGCACGCCCGGAGGCGTCATGCCTGCCAAAATCAAAAGCTGGTCATCAATCATCCTGCTCGCACTGGTTCAGCAGATCACCTCGCTGCAGGCAGCCGAAGGCGGAAAGGCCCTGACCATCGACGCCATCTTCGCCAGTGGCGAATTCAGCAACGACCTGTTGAGCGACATCCAGTGGATCGACGAAGGCGCCGCGTTCACTTTTTCCCGCCGGAATGCGGAGAGCGGACTGCTCGACATTCACCGCTACGATGTGTCGACCGGAGAATCCGGGTTGCTCGTTGCCGGATCACAGCTCACGGTCGACGGCAAGCCCGTACTGATGAGTGCTTATCGTTGGAGCGACGATCAGGTATACCTGCTGATCATCGGGCCGGTGAATCTCACCTGGGACAGCGTCCGGGAAGCACCCTACTACATGCATCATCGGCCGAGTGGTACAACCTGGGCGTTGGCGGACGGGGATCCGACCCTGCGCAACGTCTACCTGTCGCCTGACAGCCGCAAGGTCGGCTACGTGCTGAACAACGACCTCTACGTGACCGACCTCGAGACCCGTTCGACGCAGGCCGTCACCACGGACGGCAGCGCGGACATCTTCAACGGCATCTTCGATTACTCCAGTGGCTTTTTCCGCCGCGACGCCTGGCACTGGTCCCCGGACGGAAAGAAGATCGCGTTCTGGCGGCTCGACGCCACCGACGTCAACGTGTTCCATATCGTCGACGAACTTCCCCGCTATAACATCGTTCGCGAACTGAAGTACGCCAACACCGGAGATCCCCATGCGATCTATCGAATTGGCATCTACGACGTCGAACGGCAAACGACACTGTGGATGGAAACCCGGCACGAAGAACAGGACTACATTCCCCGGGTGGCCTGGATTGACAAAGACCGGCTGGCGTTGCAGCGCCTCTACCAGAGCCACAAGACGCTGGAACTGATGCTGGGTGACGCCACGACCGGCGAAACCCGCACTATAGTCACCGATTCGGACCCGGCGTGGATCGGCATCACCGACGACCTGTTCTTTTTCGAAGATGAGGACCGCTTTGTGTGGACGTCCGAGAAAAGTGGCTACCGCCACGCCTATCTGTACGACCACCAGGGCAACGAAACACAACTGACCGATGGTGACTGGGAAATCAGCTCCCTGATCGCGCTGGACGAGGCTGAGAGCTGGCTGTATTTCTACGCCAAGAAAGACTCCTACATTGACCAGCACGTATATCGGGTCGGCCTGGACGGCTCACCCGTCGAAAAGCTGACCGGCGAGCCAGGCTGGTACCAGTGGGCGTTCTCGCCCGGCCATCGCTACGTGATCCAGACGTACTCAAATGCCAACACGCCGCCGGCCCAGACCCTGCTCCACTCCGACGGCGAGCCGGTACGGGTGGTGAAGCAGAATCGGATCGCAGCCATGAAGGACTATGTCATGCCGCGCACGGAGTTCATCCGGGTGGAACTCGAAGACGGCATCGAGATCGACGGATTCCTGATCCGACCGACGGATTTCGACCCGTCCAGCACCTACCCGGCGATCGGTTACGGCTACGGCAACGCCGGCTCGCAGGTCGTGGTCAATCGGTGGGGAACCCAGCGCGGCGCGAAGCAGGATCTGTGGCACCGTTACATGGCCGAACAGGGCTATGTCATCTTCGCCTTCGACAACCGCACCACCGCCGGCCGGGGCAAGCTGGCCAAGAACCTGACCTACGGGCACTACGCGAAGTACGCCATCCAGGATTTTCTGGAAGGCGTCAAACACCTTAAGGCGCAACCCTATATCGACGCCGGGCGTGTTGGATTCTGGGGCTGGAGCGGCGGTGGTTATCTGGCCGCCGCGTTGATGACCAAAGGCGCGCCGCACATCCACACCGGTGTCAGCGTCGCGCCGGTGATAAACCTCGACCGCTACCAGGCCATTGGCCTGCAGCGCTGGATGGGGCCACTGGACGAGAACGCCGAAGGCTACCGGAAGACCAATTTGCTGAACTACGCAGATCGTCTGCAGGGCAATCTGCTGCTGATTCACGGTACCGGCGACGAAAACGTCAAGTATGCATTCACGCTGCAGTTTGCCAACGCGCTGATCGAAGCCGGCAAGCAGTTCGACATGATGCTGTACCCGAACCAGCACCATGGCATCAACGATTACCAGCAGCACGTGTTCACGAAGATCGCGAACTACTTCGAGAAAAACCTCAAACGGGCCTGTCCCTGCCCCGAATAGGCCAGTAGTGGGGTCAGAGTAAAGGGACAGAGTAGAGGAAGGGGTGCGCAGGTCAGCTTCGCAGTGGATTTGCTTTTTTTCCAGAAGCCATCATGGAAAGGAGGCGGATCTCTTCCTGAACGAATTCCGAATCAGCTTTTCGGCGAGCGCATTCAGGCGCCCGGGCACAGATACGAACTGCCCGAACGCCGTTGTGACGGCCAGGGCCCCGCGCCGTTGGACGGTTGATCAGCATCGATAAGCCGGGGTCGCCGCGGGACGACGTGGTGGCAGAGGTTATCAAGCAGGCGAGTGAGTTCATCGCCAGTGGGTCGGCGGCTGCGTTGGAAGATCATCCACTTGCTGCGAAAGGCGTAGGACCCGTCCACAAACGACACTGGGTCATACTTCCGGGTGTGTTGCCAACAAGAACGCACCCGCAAAAAGAAACCCCGCCATGAAGGCGGGGTTTCGGAGGTATGGGGTCAGATCCATGAACCTGACCCCGGGTCTTGCTGTGGCAGGGCCGGCTTACATCATGCCGCCCATTCCACCCATGCCGCCCATGTCACCACCGGCCGGCATCGGGGCTTCTTCCTTCGGAAGCTCCGCCACCATGGCCTCGGTGGTGATCATCAGACCGGCGATGGATGCCGCGTTCTGCAGCGCCGTGCGCACGACCTTGGTCGGATCCAGGATGCCGGCTTCGATCATGTCGGTGTACTCGCCGTTGCCGGCGTTGTAACCGAACGTGCCTTCTCCCTCGGAGACCTTGTTCAGAACCACCGAAGATTCCTCACCGGCGTTGGTGACGATCTGGCGCAGCGGCTCGGTCATTGCGCGGCGCGCAATGGCGATGCCCACGTTCTGGTCTTCGTTGATGCCCTTGAGATCGGCAATCTTGCTCACGGCACGCACCAGGGCCACGCCACCGCCAGGAACCACGCCTTCTTCGACGGCCGCACGGGTTGCGTGCAGAGCGTCTTCGACGCGGGCCTTCTTCTCTTTCATCTCGACCTCGGTGGCAGCGCCAACCTTGATCACAGCCACACCGCCGGCCAGCTTGGCCACGCGTTCCTGCAGCTTCTCGCGGTCGTAGTCCGAGGTGGATTCCTCGATCTGGGCGCGAATCTGGTTGACCCGGCCTTCGATGCCCTTGGGATCGCCAGCGCCGTCGATGACGGTGGTGTTTTCCTTGGTGATGGAGATCTTCTTGGCCGAACCCAGGTTGTCCAGGCTGGTCTTCTCCAGGCTGAGGCCGACTTCCTCGGAAATCACCGTGCCGCCGGTCAGGACCGCGATGTCTTCCAGCATGGCCTTGCGGCGGTCACCGAAGCCGGGCGCCTTGACGGCGGCGACCTTGACGATGCCGCGGATGGTGTTGACCACCAGCGTGGCCAGGGCTTCGCCTTCGACGTCCTCGGCGATGATCAGCAGCGGACGACCGGCCTTGGCAACTGCTTCCAGGGTCGGCAGCAGGTCACGTACGTTGCTGATTTTCTTGTCGTGCAGCAGCACGTACGGGTTTTCCAGCTCGACGCTCATGCTCTGCTGGTCGTTGATGAAGTACGGCGACAGGTAGCCGCGGTCGAACTGCATGCCTTCGACAACATCCAGTTCGTTGGCCAGGCCCGAACCGTCTTCGACGGTGATCACGCCTTCCTTGCCCACTTTCTCCATCGCCTCGGCGATGATCTTGCCGATTTCCTCGTCGGAGTTGGCGGAGATGGTGCCGACCTGCGCGATGGCGCTGTTGTCGGTGCACGGGGTGGACTGGGTCTTCAGGGCTTCGACAGCCTCGGCGACGGCGCGATCGATGCCGCGCTTGAGGTCCATCGGGTTCATGCCCGCGGCTACGGCCTTGAGGCCTTCGCGCAGCATGGCCTGGGCGAGCACCGTAGCGGTCGTGGTGCCGTCACCGGCCACGTCGGAGGTCTTGGAAGCGACTTCCTTGACCATCTGCGCGCCCATGTTCTCGAACTTGCCTTCGAGCTCGATTTCCTTGGCCACGGAAACGCCGTCCTTGGTGACGGTCGGCGCGCCGAAGCTCTTGTCGAGCACGACATTACGGCCCTTGGGGCCCAGGGTGACCTTGACCGCATTGGCCAGGGTATTGACGCCGTTCAGCATTTTTGCCCGGGCGTCTTCACCGAATTTCACGTCTTTTGCACTCATTTCGAATTCCTCAGATGTACTTCAGTGTTTGTTCAGGGATGGGTGAATGGAGATCCGTGCGGATCAGCCCTCGATGACGGCCATGATGTCGTCTTCGCGCATGACGAGCAGTTCCTCGCCATCCACCTTGACCTCGGTGCCGGAATATTTTCCGAACAGCACCGTGTCGCCGGCCTTGACGTCCAGGCCGCGCTGTTCTCCGTTGTCCAGGATCTTGCCGTTACCCACGGCGAGAACCTCGCCACGGATGGGTTTCTCGGCCGCGTTGTCCGGAATCACGATGCCGCCCGCGGATACCTTTTCTTCCTCGACGCGCTTAACGATTACGCGGTCGTGCAAAGGACGAAGTTTCATGTCGAAATCTCCCAACTGTGTAGTGTTCAAACCAGCTTGATTATCGTTCCGGTAGTCCTATCCCACCGGATGCATGCATGTCTGCGGTGCCAATTCACAATTACCGCAGCCTGTTGCGGCAAATGGGGTTGTATTTCTGGCGTTTCAAGGGACAACCGTAATCGGTGGTGTGTCCGGAGGCTTGCAGGCCGGGGTGGCGGGGGGAACCGGCGCCGGGAATGTAACCTAATTGGGCCGGATCGCGTTTAATGATCACATGAGCAGACGTTTCCGCATCTGGGTGGACGAGTACCAGGATCACGCGTGGACCCTGGCGCGTTACCTGTTGAAGGATCCGTCCGAAGCGGAGGACGCCTGCCAGGAAGCCTTCGTCAAACTGTGGCACCACCGTGACGAGATCGACCCCGACAAGGTGAAGGCCTGGTTGATGAAGGTGACGCGCAATGGTTGCCTGGACCGCCTGCGAAGGCGCCGGCCGACCGAAGAGCTCACCGAGCAGAACGCGGAATCCCAGGTTGCCGAACCCGCCGCCGATGCGCGGCGCCGGGAACTGGGCCAATGGCTGGAGCGCGCCATCGCGGCGTTGCACGAGCCTTACCGCTCGCTCGTCGTGCTGCGCGACGTGCACCAGAACTCGTATGAGGAAGTGGCGGAGGCGCTCGAGCTCAGCCTCAGCCAGGTCAAGGTGTATCTGCACCGGGCCCGCAAGCAGTTGCGCAAACAATTGGCGGAGGTCAGACCATGAACAGCGATACCCCGGGTAACCGGGTGGACCATGAAGCGGCGATCAATGCCCTGATCGACGGCGAGCTGGATGAGGCCGGAATCGAACGGCTCAGGGCGGCGGCCGCGGACGACCGGGCGCTGGCGCAGGCCATCGTGGATGCCTGGCGCCTGCAGAAAAGCCTCGACGATCTGCAGCTGGAACGCGCGCCGTCGCGCCTGAGCCGGAAACTGCGGCGCATTCCGCGGGAGCAGCGCCGGGCGCGTGTGGCGTGGCCGCGGCGTGTGGCGGCCGGAGCCTTCGCATCTGCGGTGCTGGCCGCGTTCGCCATGATGATGACGGTCGGAGATCCTTCCGGGGAGGACGCCCTGGATACCGAACAGCAGGCACGGGCGGCCAGCGCGGCCAGGGATCTCGCCATTGCCTTCCATTACCTGGACAAGGTCGGTCTTCGGGCCGGCAACCGCATCCAGTCGGTCCTGGCCGACGAAGTCGCCGAACCCGTTACCCGTAACTTTTCCCGGCATCTGCCGTATACCGAACAAGCTCGCAAGGAGAAACATTCATGAACAGTTCAGCCAACTCGATTCCGGGCCGCACGCGGTGCTCGGCTCTGCGAAGGTCCTTGAAACGCCTGTCGCTGCAGGCCCTGATCGTGGTTGCCATTGTTTTTTCAGCCGGACCGGCCCTGGCGCAGGAAGATGCGCTGAAGGACCTGCCGGGTTATGTCGATTTCGGCGAACTCGGCGCCCTGTTCGGCGAACCCACGGTGCAGATCTCGGTGGGCGAATCCCTGCTCAACCTGGTCGGGCTGGTCAGCGCCAGCGAGGATCCGGAGGTGGCGTCGCTGTTCAAACGCCTCAAGGGCGTTCGCGTGAATGTGTTCGAAACCAGCCGGATGCCCGACGGCGCCGTGCCTTTCGTGCGTGACGTCTCGTCCCGCCTGAGCGCGGGTGGCTGGGAATCGGTGGTGACCGTGAATTCGGCCGAAGAGCAGGTGCGCATTTTCATGAAAATTACCGGTGGCACCGTCGAGGGCATCACCGTCATGGCGGTGGAAGAGGACGAAGCCGCCTTTATCAATGTCATCGGCAACATCAATCCCGCGGACCTGGAACGGGTGATGGACAACTTCGACGTGGATCTGGGCAACGGTGTGGCGCCGGATGAAGGTTGAGACGGCCGCGCGGCGGACCGCCCGCCTCGTGGCGGTTCTCGCCGGTGTTGCCAACTGAACGACACGGCCCGGAGGCCGGACCTCAGGAATCTTCTCGAACGATCACGGTATCGACGACCGGCAGCACCTCGTCCGCAGGCAAGTCCGCCCGCTGGGCGTGGTCGAGTACCGCGGCTTCATCCTCGGCTTCGTAAATGCACACGGTGCCCAGAGTGCCGTCTTCCTCCTCGATGACGTACGAACGAATCCAGCGCACGCGATCGTCCATTTCCTCATCCGCGACGCGGGTGGACTCCGCCGCCGATGCCTCCAGCGCCGTGGCGTCTTCCCAGGCGCCGCGGCGCAGTATCACGTAGGTAGGCATGATCGACTCTCCGCTTCGGTGGTACCTGAAGAATAGGGGAGATTTCGAGCTCGTGCCCCGGTTCGACGGAACGACCGGTACAGGTTACGATTCGCCCGTTGCCAATATCGCCGGGGATTCCAGAATCGATGCACCATATACTCAAGGTCGCCATGCTGGCAGCGCTGATGCTCATGGCCAGCGCCTGCAGGTCCGAACCCACCGTGATGCTCGGAGGCGAACGGTTCTCGGTGGAGTTGGCCACGACTTCCGATGAACACGCTCTTGGACTGATGTTTCGGGAGAGCATGCCGGACGATCACGGCATGCTGTTCATTTTTCCCACCGAGGTGACCCGCAGTTTCTGGATGAAGAACACCCGTATCCCCCTCGACATCTTCTATTTCGACCGGGATCTGCGCCTGGTCAGTGTTGCCGAGAATGCGCGGCCCTGCCGGGTGCCGCGCTGTCCGTCCTACCCCAGCGACGGTCCGGCCCGGTATGTGCTGGAGCTGAACGCAGGCAAGGCGGAAGAACTCGGGGTATCGGCGGGTGACCGGCTGGAACTGGATATCGACTGACCGTCGAGCTCGGCACGCCCGGTTTCCTGCAGGCGCGCCCCGCGCGGCAGACTGCTCAGCGGAATCGCACCCGGCGAGTACGGGACCGGCAGATCCACGCCGTCCAGCTGGTCGAGCATGTCATCGGTCAGCGGTACAAAAACTTTCATCGCGGTGTTCCCGGAGTGGTGGTGTTGATCTCGATCATACGCCGGTCGATTGCCGCACAGAATGACGAATTCGGGCATTCTTCGGGCATCCACAAATCCGGGCGTCTAATGTTAAAGTTAATGGAACAGTTGTGCCGATAGACGCGATCACGGCTGTTGTGAATCTGACATTAGCTATCAGGAGAGGGCTCAACGCATGGCAGGAAAATTCGTAGTTACCAAAGGTAAGGACGGTCAGGACTATTTCGTGCTCAAGGCGAGCAACGGGCAGGTCATTCTGCAAAGCGAGGGCTACAAGACCCGGAAATCCTGCGCCAACGGAATCGAGTCCGTACGCAAAAACGCCGGCGTGGAAAGCCGCTTTGAATGCCGTACCGCCAAGAACGGCAAGGCGTACTTCGTCCTGAAGGCTTCCAACGGCCAGGAAATCGGCCGCAGCCAGATGTACAAGTCGGACAGCGGTTGCCGCAATGGCATGAAATCGGTTGCCGCGAACGCGGCTGGCGCCACGGTTGAACTGCCCGACTGAACGGACCGGGCCGGCGATTCGGAAAAAGCGGGCCTCGGCCCGCTTTTTTGCCTGATGGCGACCCCACTCGATTCCTGGAGCTGACCCGATGCCCACCGCGGCGACCACCGCACCGGTCCGACTGGTGCAGATCAGCGACTGCCATCTGCCCGCCCGTCCCGGGACTCCCTACCGCGGCGGGAACGCGGACGATGGCTTGCTCTCGTTGGTGTCGAAGGTGGCCGGCCGGACTCCCGATGCGTTGCTGCTGACCGGGGATCTCAGCGAGGATTCCAGCGCCGAGGCCTATCGCCGCCTGCGTGCTGCGCTGGATCCGCTCGAATTGCCGCTGCTGGCCCTGCCGGGCAACCACGACCGGCCCTCCGATGTCGAGGCTTATTTCGCCAACGGCCCGTGGAACGGGCCGTTGGCGCAGGCACTGGGCGGGTGGCGGATCGTGATGCTCGATTCCACGCTGGAAGGCCGGGTGGAAGGGCGCCTGACGGACGACACGATGGTGAACCTGGAAGCCGAACTGGCGCGGAATGAGAATTCGTGGGTGCTGCTGGCCTTGCACCATCAGCCGGTGCCCGTGGGTTCCCGCTGGATCGACCGCTACCGCCTGCTCGACCCCGAACCGCTGCTGGATCTGATCGAAGACCATCCGCGGGTGCGCTGTGTGGTGTGGGGACACGTGCACCAGGCGTTCGAAAGCCGTCACGGCCAGGCGCGTTTGCTGGCCTGCCCGTCCACGGCGGCCAACAGTCTGCCGGGACAGGAGCGGTTTACCCCGGATCCGGCCGGACCGGCCTGCCGCTGGCTGGAGCTTCACTCGGACGGTTCGGTTCGAACCGGTCTGCTCCGGGCCTGATGGAAATCCGGCTCAGCGCCGCGGCAGCACCAGCCACAGGATGATGTAAACGAGGATGCCCGGAAAGGCCGCCGACAGGATCGAGAGGAGCACGTAGGCCACCCGCGTTCCGGTGACCGACCAGCCAAAATGCTCGGCGATGCCGGCGCAAACACCCGCGATCATGGCATTGTCCGTGGATCGATGGATGCGGGTATCTGAAGCCATGCCGTGCGCCCTCCTGGTTCCCGGGTGAGCCGATCAGACCTCGACGAGTTCGAAGTCGTCCTTGGACGCTCCGCAGTCGGGGCATATCCAGTCGTCGGGAATGTCCTCCCAACGTGTTCCCGGCGGCAAACCCTCCTCGGGAGCGCCCTGCGCCTCGTCGTAGGTCCAGCCGCAGATGATACACATCCAGGTTCGATAGCCGTTGTCGCTCACACTCGGTTCCCGTGCATTTTCGTCAAAGCCGCGTAGTGTGCCATGCGGCGCCATTGCATGGTAGCACCCCGGGTGAGCGGTTCCGGGGCCGGCTTGCGGTTGGCCGGCGCACGCACCAGAATGGCCGCTTCCCCGACCACCGAACCCGGAACTTCCGTCATGAGCAACACCCCGATCCGTGAGCCAAATCTCTTCGACCGCGCCCGGGCGCACATCCCCGGCGGCGTCAATTCGCCGGTGCGCGCCTTCAATGGAGTCGGTGGCGATCCGGTGTTTTTCACCCGCGCCGAAGGGGCCTGCCTGTATGACACCGACGGACGCAGCTACATCGATTACGTGGGCTCGTGGGGGCCGATGATCGCCGGCCATGCGCATCCCCACGTGGTGGCGGCGGTGCAGCATGCGGCGGCCCAGGGCCTCAGCTTCGGCGCACCGTGCCCGGCGGAGGTGACGATGGCGGAGCGCCTGTGCCAACTCGTGCCGGCCATGGACATGGTACGAATGGTCAATTCGGGTACCGAGGCCACCATGAGCGCGATCCGCCTGGCGCGCGCGGCGACCGGGCGCGATGCCATCATCAAGTTCGAAGGCTGCTACCACGGACACGCCGACAGCTTCCTGGTCAAAGCCGGCAGCGGCGCGCTCACGCTCGGTGTGCCCAATTCACCGGGTGTTCCCGGCCCGCTCGCGGACCTGACCCTGACTCTCCCCTTCAATGACCTGGCGGCAGTGGCTGACTGCCTGGAAGCGCACGGCACGAAAGTCGCGGCCATTATCGTCGAACCTGTTGCCGGCAACATGAACTGCATTCCTCCCGTCGAGGGCTATCTCGAAGGACTGCGCTCGCTGTGCGACACGCACGGTTGCCTGCTGATTTTCGACGAGGTGATGACGGGTTTCCGGGTGGCGCTGGGCGGCGCTCAGGGGCTTTACGGCATCACGCCGGACCTGTCGACTTTCGGCAAGGTCATCGGCGGCGGCATGCCGGTCGGCGCGTTCGGTGGCAAGCGCGAGTACATGGAACAGATCGCCCCCAGCGGCCCCGTCTACCAGGCCGGCACCCTGTCCGGCAATCCGGTCGCGATGGCGGCGGGTCTGGCCAATCTCGATCTGATCACCGCCGAGGGCTTCTACGAGCATCTGGAAGAATCCACCCGGACTCTGGTCGAGGGCATCGCCCGGGAAGCCAATCGCCACGGCGTGCCCTTTCGGACGACTCAGGTTGGCGCGATGTTCGGTTTGTTCTTCACCGACGCCGGGCGAGTGATCAATTTCGAGCAATCCGGAGCCTGTGACATCGAGGCCTTCCGGCGTTTCTTCCACCTCATGCTCGATCGCGGCGTCTACCTCGCCCCGTCCGCCTACGAAGCCGGCTTCGTTTCCTCGGCCCATACCGAAGAGCACCTCGAAGCCACCATCACCGCGGCTGGCGAGTCCTTCCGCGAGCTCAGCCGCGCGCCGTGACCTGCCCCCGCCAGGGGACACAGGCTTTGGCTTGGCTCCCCTTCTGGTTTCGCCCGGGAGTGAACCTTCGCCTTTTGAAAATCAGGGCTGGGTGCCACTGAGGTCCGCCGCGCGCTGTGACATGCCCCTTCCAGGACCCGGCATAAACCCGTCCCTGGGGCCTTGATCGAAAACGTCCTGTTTTCGACAGTCCTGGAAGGGGCATGTCACATCACCCGGCTGGGCTGCAGTGACGTTGGCGGGCGGAACACAAAGGCAGAAGTGAATTTGAGCGCTGAAGCAGTGGTACGGGATTGAGGATTTGCCACCGTAAGTATTCACTTCTGCCCAGGCAGGTGATGCGGCGCGTTCCCCTCAGGGGTCTCGCCGCCAGGACGGCGGCGCGAAGGCCCCAGGGAAGGGTCCACGCCGTCCCCTGAGGGGAATGTGCCGTAGCACCTGCCTGCTCGAGGGCACATTTTCCACGAGCTCATCAGATCAGCCGAATTGAACGAACGAGAAATCTCCAAGGCCTCCTGGCTATCGCATCAGCAAACCGTCAATCCAGAAACAGGTCCTTGAGCAGAGGTTGTCCGGGTGCTACCTGGTAAGAATCGAAGTCGCGGACCCCTTCCGAGCGGAGGAGATCCTCGTCGATGAAGAAATTCCCGGTGCACTCGCGGGCATCGCGGGTCAGCACCGCATGCGCCGCATCGGCCATGATTTCGGGCGTGCGGCAGTGTTCCGGGGACACTGACGGAAGCAGATTGATGGCCGCGGTGGCGATGACCGTTCGTGGCCACAGGGCATTGAAGGCGATGCCGCGGTCGCGAAACTCTTCCGCCATCCCCAGCACGCACATGCTCATCCCGTACTTGGCCATGGTGTAGGCGACGTGATCCTTGAACCACTGGGGATCGAGGTTCAGCGGCGGTGACAGATTCAGCACATGGGCGTTGGGGGACTTCAGCAGCCACGGCACGCAGGCGCGCGACATCGTATAGGTGCCGCGAACATTGACATCGAACATCAGGTCGTAACGTTTCATCGCCAGTTCCTCCACGCCCTGAAGGAGAATGGCGCTGGCGTTGTTGACCAGGATGTCGATGCCGCCGAAATGGTCCGCCGCCCGGGCGACCGCGTCGTCGACCGCGGCATCGTCGCGCACGTCCAGGCGCAGCGCGAGTCCGTGGCCGCCGGCCGCTTCGATTTCCTCGACCGTCGTGTGAATCGTGCCTTCCAGCTTTGGGTGCCGCCGGTCGGTCTTGGCCGCGACGACGATGTTCGCGCCATCACGGGCCGCGCGCACGGCGATGGCCTTGCCAATGCCGCGCGATGCGCCGGTGATGAACAGGGTGCGGCCCGTCAGGGAAGCTTCGGAGGCGGGAGGCGAGGAGGTCGATGTCGGATGGGTCATGACGGTGTGTGCCTGTTGTCTCGGAGCCGTCAGCGCACGACGGATCCACGGATTCTAACCGGTTCTACTCGCGCGCCGGCTCCGGTTCGGGCGAGCGGGTGTGGTTCAGGTGGCGCTCCAGGCCCTGCAGGCGCAGCAGCGCGAGGGTGTCCAGCACGCCGGAACGGGTGTCCGCGTCCAGTCCCTGTGATCCCACGAACTCCGTTCGATCGCCGTCGAGCCGGACCTGGCCATGACCGGTGCCGCAATGCACGTCCACGCGGCCACGTTGATCCATGCGGCCGTGGAAGGCGCAGCGCGGCCGGTCGTCGGGCCGTGAAGCTGCGACGTTCGAGGCTGCACCGAACATCACAGCCTGGTGGGCCTCCAGGTCGGTCGCGCCGCCGAGCCACAACTCGAATGATGGCACAAGATCGGCCTGGGAATGAACCGCCGTGCCGCGGCTGCCCGCCTCAAAGCCCGGGCCGATGATGAATGCCGGCACCCGCGACAGCGCGGCCGCGCCCCAGGCGCTCAGTTCACGCGCCGGTACCGGGGTCATGGAGCGGTGATCGCTGGCGACGACAAGGACGCCGCGGTCGAAAAACCGGCGGCGGTCGAGGTCGGCCAGGAATTCACCGAAGGCGCGGTCGGCGAACTGCATCGCGCCTTTGAGGGAACGCTCCCCCGTGGTGGGGTCGGTGTAGGGCTGGTGGGTGGTGACGGTTTCCAGAACCAGCAGATAGGGTGCGGAAGCCCCGTCCATCCAGGCGGCGGCCCGGCGGTACAGGGCGTCGTCCGACGCGGCTCCGAATGCGTAGCGGGGTTCGGATTCGTAAAACGCATGCTCGTTGCCCTCCACTTCGTCAAATCCCAGGTCGGCCAGCCATTCGCCCTTGCGATACAGGGTCAGGGGTCCGCTGGTCAGGAAGGCCGTGTGGTAGCCGTGGGGGGTGAAGGCGCGCGGCAGGCTGCGCTCGACGCCCCACATGGAATGGAATGGCGGGGTCTCGAACAGGTGCAGAAAGGGTTCCCAGAGTTGTTGCCCGGCGAGGATGCCGACCAGGCCCCGGTCGGTCGAAAACCCGATGGCGTGAAAATTGGTGTAGCTCCTGCCGCGCTTCGCCGCCGCATCGAGCTGTGGCGTCCACGCCTCGTAGCCGCCCCAGGCCTCGCTGTGCCAGGCCGACCAGGATTCAAGCATGAGCACGATGACATTCAGGCCATCGCTCCGTGTGGCATCGCTGTTCAGGGTCGTTGGCGGTACGATCCCGGGGGCCGGCCCGTTCAGGCGCCAGGGCCGTGGTTGGCGGGCCCGAACCTCGTCGGCATGATCTTCGCTGTACGGCGTATGCGCGCTGGTGGACAGGTTCGCCACCAGCACGTTGTCCACCGCCCAGTCGTTGACGTACACACCCCCGCGGGTGATCGCGGCGGCGATCAGCGATACCGACAGAACGGCGGCCAGCAGGATGCGTTGCCTCCGTCCGCGGGCCGGTGGTGTCCAGGCGAGCCAGACGAGCAGGGCCAGCGCGCCCAGCAGGACGGCCGCGCCGGGCAGTACCCCGCCCAGGCCCGAGCTGAGCTGATTCCAGGTCGCGGCGGGTTCGACCAGGAACAGGCGAATGTCGGACAGGAAAAGCCGTGCATTGAACAAGCGAAAGACGATGAGGTCCGTTGCATAGACCACGACCAGCACGCCGGCGCCCACCTGGACCGCTCGCCCCAGCCACAGGGGACGCAGCACGCCCGCGAGCAGCAGCACACCGGCCAGGGCCGCCAGGAACGAGGTGTCGGCGGCCAGCACCATCGTATCGAAACACCCCGGGCAGGCCAGGTAGGTGCCGAGATTCCGGTCGACCAGGTGCACGCGGACCGCGATCAGAATGGCCAGCAGTGCGAGCAGGAGCAGGGGCGTGAAGCGGGCGGCGGTCTGCAGCGGCGTCCGAGGTTGTTCGGTCTGTGGCATGAATTCGGGCTTGTCGTTCGATGATTCGATGCGTGCGGTAACGCTGCCGCCGCGTCCATCCCTTATCATAACCGCCTTCCCGTAAGGCGTTATCAGGACGGACGAAAAGCGTGGGCGCGGAAAGCTGGACACAGGACTTGCTGGCATGGGTCAATGCCAACCCCGCATGGGGTGCGCTGATCGTGTTCGGCGTCGCCTTTTTCGAGTCGCTGGTCCTGGTCGGCATCATTCTGCCGGGGGTCATGATCCTGTTCGGCATGGGTACCCTGATCGGGCTGGGTGTGATCGACCTGGTTTCGGTCTGGCTGGCCGCGTCCCTGGGAGCGCTGCTGGGGGATTCCCTCAGCTACCTGCTGGGGTTCCGCAACCGCGAACATCTGCTCGAAGTGTGGCCGTTCTCTCGCTATCCCGGGATGATGGACCGTGGCATTCGATTCTTCCGGGTGCACGGATCGAAAGGCGTGGTCGCGGGGCGGTTTATCGGGCCGCTGCGTCCGGTCGTCCCCGCCGTGGCCGGCATCATGGGCATGCGGCCCACGAAATTCTTCACCGTGGACGTGGCCGCATGCATCGCGTGGGCGCCTTCGTTTCTGCTGCCCGGCATCCTGTTCGGCGCTTCCCTGGAAGTCGCTTCCGAGTACACCGGCCGTCTCACCATGGTGCTGGTGGTCGGGCTCGGCGCGCTGTGGCTGACCTGGTGGCTCATGCGGCTGATTTACGAACCCCTGGCCAGCCGCTCGGCCCGCTGGATGCGGCATGCCATCCGCTGGACCCGCCGGCACCCGGTTCTGGGCCGGGTGTCCGGGCCGTTGCTGGACCCGGCCCAGCCCGAAGTGCTGTCGGTCTCGATGCTGGGCGCATTGCTGGTCGTCATTTTCTGGGGTCTGGGCATGCTGATGCTGATGGAGCCGTTTTCGGCGCAGCCGAAGGCTCTCGATCAGGGCGTGCAGGCCCTGGCGTTGTCCCTGCATAACCATCTGGCCGATCCGGCCCTGGTGGCCATCAGCCAGTTGTCCAAATGGCCGGTGATGCTGTTCTCCAGTGCTGCGGTACTGTTCTGGCTCATCGGGGCCCGCCGCCACGTTGCCGCCCTGCACTGGCTTGCCGCGATCGGTGGCGGTTGGCTGCTGCAGTTGTTACTGGACTGGAGCCTGCGCTCGACACCACCCATCATCGAGATGTCGGGAGAGTGGGTGCGTGTACCCAGTTCGCCCATGGTCCTGATCACGGTGGTCTTCAGCTTTTTCGCGGTGATGGTCGCGCGCGAAGTCCGGCGTAAACACCGCCAGTGGCCCTACCTGGTCGCCGCTCTGGTGCTGACCCTGCAGGTGCTGGCGCGTCTGTACCTGGGGCTGGAGTGGTTCAGCGGCGTGCTGATGGGGCTGCTGCTCGGCCTGGCCTGGACCCTGATCGTGGGCATTGCCTATCGGCAGCGTGCGATGCGGCCGTTTTCGGGTGCGGTCGCCGGTCTGATTTTCTACGGCTCGCTGTTCGGTCTGTTCGTGTGGCAGGCGAACGAGCACACCGCCGAAGAGGTGGCCGCCCTGCAGACACCGCCACCGCTGCAGGTCGTTTCCGCCGATGAATGGTGGGTGTCCGGGTGGCGGGAGTTGCCGGTGTACCGTACCGGCGCTTTCACGCGCACGACGCGCCGCTTCAATGCGCAGGTGGCCGGTGCGGCGGATCAGCTCGAGGAGCGTCTGGCACGTCAGGGCTGGGCGCGGGTGCCGGATACCGACTGGCGCTGGATCCTGCAGGCGCTCAATCCGCGGCCCGACGAGGCGTCCCTGCCGCTGCTGGGCCGGGCGTTCGAGGGCCGCTCGGAAACCCTGTTGCTGCGCCGTCACGACCACCGCACCGGCGAGCTGCAGACGGTGCGCCTGTGGGATTCGGGTTACCGCCTGCGCCCGGGCGACGCGGCGATTTACCTGGCGCAGATTTCCAACGAGCACCTGGTACAGCGCTTCGGGTTTTTCAGTTACTGGCGCTCGGTGCCGTTGCCGCCGCAACGCCTGGAGGCACTGCTCGCGCTTCCGGCGGAGCTGGAATACCGCCAGGTGACCGAAAACCTGGTGCTGTTGCGTTCCGCGACGGACTGAATATGACTTCCGGCCGCCGGCTCTTCGCCGGGCCGGGCTATTCCGATTGGAAGCGCGGGAGGGTCTCGACCAGATTCTGCAGGCGTTCCAGCGGATCGCTGAGTTCCAGCAGGTGTTGCTTCTCCACCGCGGCCAGGGGAAGGAGTTCGGCCAGGCGATAGCCCACCCAGACCGCGTCGTCGAGTTGCTCTTCGCTGAACGAGGGGTAGCGTTCGCCCACTTTTTCCATGAATCGCCCCAGGACCTGGCTAAGCACGGAATAGGGCTCGGGAACGGCGATGGGCGAAGGTTCGGGCAGCCAGGTGACCGAGCCGACCAGCAAGCCGTCTTCGCGCCGCTCCGCCTGCTGGAGCACGAATCGGCTGGTGCCGACGGCTGACACGCCCAGCAGGCCGTCGTCCAGGGTGTACCAGTCGATGATCTGGGCCAGCGTTCCCACCTGGGCCGGCTTGACCGGCGCAATGGCCTCTTCGCCCTCGAGGATCAGGCAAACACCGAATCCCGTGTCGGTGCGTGCGCATTCGCGCACCATGTCCAGATACCGCTGTTCAAAAATCCGCAACGGAAGATAGCCATCCGGAAACAGCACCGTCCGCAGCGGAAACAGCGGAATTTCGGTCACGGCCCGGGGTCGGTCAACATTCTGCAGAAGCGCCGCGGTGCGGCGTCGAAACCGCCATTGCTCATGAATACGACATGATCGCCTTCCCGGACCGCCTCGCCCATCTGCTGCAGCATGTCCTGGGTACGAGTGACGATGCGGCCCTGGCCCTCCAGCGAGGACAGCGCTTCCTGTGGATCCCAGTCGATGCCGTCGCCGGCTTTCAGCCAGACCCGGTCGGCGGCGACCAGGGCGGGTCCGAGCTCGTTGACGTGGATGCCGGCGCGCATGGTATTGCTGCGCGGCTCCAGTGCGACCAGCAGGCGCGCGTTGCCGATGTTCCGGCGCAGGCCTTCGAGGGTCAGGCGGATGGCGGTGGGGTGATGCGCGAAGTCGTCATAGACGCGGATGCCATCGACCTCGGAGATCAATTCCATGCGGCGTTTGACGCCGGCGAACCGGTGCATCGCTTCCAGCGCGGTGGCGGGGTCGACGCCGGCCGCCGTGACCGCCGCCAGGGCCGCGCAGGCGTTCATGGCGTTGTGTCGGCCCTGTTGGTTCCAGCTCAGGGTGCCGACGGGTTTGCCGCCATGGAAGAATGCGAGTTCGCTGCCGCCGGGTTTGACCAGTTGTACCTGCCAGTCGGCCTCGTCCTCGCCCAGCGAAAACCGCTCCAGACGGCTCCAGCATCCCTTCTCCAGCACCGCCTCGAGATGGGTGTCACGCGCATTGCTGATGATGGTTCCGCTGCCGGGGATGGTGCGCACCAGGTGGTGGAACTGCGTCTGGATCGACTGGATATCCGGATAGATATCGGCGTGGTCGAATTCCAGGTTGTTGAGAATGGCGATGGCCGGCCGGTAATGGACGAACTTGGCGCGTTTGTCGAAGAACGCCGTGTCGTATTCATCGGCCTCGACCACGAAGTGCTGCTGGCCGTCACGTGCCGAAAAGCCGAAGTCCTTGGGGACTCCGCCGATGAGGAATCCCGGATTGAGGCCGGCGTGCTCCAGAATCCACGCGACCAGGCTGGCGGTGGAGGTCTTGCCGTGGGTGCCGGCGACCGCGATGACGTTCTTGCCGCGCAGGTAATTTTCCCCCAGCCAGCGTGGCCCGGAGGTGTAGTTCATGCCCTCGTTGAGCACGTGTTCCACGGCGGGATTGCCGCGACTCAGCGCGTTGCCAATGATGACCAGGTCGGGAACCGGATCGAGGTGCGCGGCCTCGTAGCCCTCGTAAAGCTCGATGCCTTCGGCTTCGAGCTGCGTGCTCATCGGCGGATAGGTGTGCTGGTCCGAGCCCGACACACGGTGACCGGCACGTTTTGCCAGCAGCGCGACGCCGCCCATGAATGTTCCGCAGGCTCCGAGAATATGAATGTGCATGTCGTTCCTAACCGCTACCGGCTGGTGCCGGAAACAGCGCTTCGATGACCAGGAAATTGAGCGCGAACACCGTTACTGCCACCAGCACGCCCAGGCTCATTGTAATGGACAGGGCGTGACGGTAGATATGGGCATCGACGAACAGACTCCAGAGAAAGATCCCCAGCCAGATCAGGCCCAGCCCTTGCGGAAACCCCTGGGGCGTGACCTGCAGCAACAGCAGGATGGTGATGAAGCCGAATACGATGCCGGTGCCGGCCAGGGCACTGATGGTTTGCGGCAGCCGGCTCGGCACCCGGCGCAGCCACAGCAGGGCGGCGCCGGCGCACACCTGCACCATCAGCGAGAACAAGCTGCGGGGCGCGGCCTCCGCGCCATCCAGCATGCGATCGGTCACCGCGCCCATAAGGCCGTAAATGACCATGAAGATGACTGCGAAGCCCCAGCCTCCCGGCAGATCCTGTGGGCCGGCGCGAAAGCGCATGATGTCGATCAGGCGCAGCAGCAGACGGCTCATCCGGCCCTGCTCCGGGCCCGGCGGCGGTAGCCGCCGGTCACGCGGGTGTGGACGCGCCGGATTCCCGGGCTTTGAGGGCGCCCATGATGCGCTGAAAGACTTCGTCGACACTGCCTTCGCCGAGGATGCGCGTCAACACGCCCTTGGCCGCATAGAAATCGACGACCGGCGCGGTTTGCTCGGTATACACGCGGAGCCGGTTGCGAACGACATCCTCGGAGTCGTCGCTGCGGCCTTCCTCGGCCGCGCGGCCGGCGATGCGGTGTACCACTTCTTCTTCGTTGACGTCGATGAGGAGGGCATCCTGGACCGGTTGCTCCAGCCGTTCGAGCAACTCATCGAGCGCGCGGGCCTGGGTCAGGTTGCGGGGATAGCCGTCGAGAATGAAGCCAGCGCGCACATCGTCCTCGCCCAGACGTTCCTCGATGAGACCCAGCATGATGTCGTCAGAGACCAGTTCACCGCGGTCCATGACCGCTTTCGCGGCCCGGCCGAGGTCCGAGCCGGCCTCGACGGCCGCGCGCAACAACACACCGGTGGAAATATGCGGCAGCTCCAAAGCCTCGACCAGCCTGGCTGCCTGGGTGCCCTTGCCCGATCCGGGGGGGCCCAGTAAAACGATTCGCATAACGCGATTCCCGTCCTCTAGAATAAGCCGCTAACGCTAACCTCTGACCCCAGGCAAGTCAATGCGATTCGCCCCGCAGAAAACAGGTCTTTTCCCATGAAAAAAAACATTCTTTACGCCCAGTCCGGGGGCGTCACCCCGGTCATCAACGCCACGGCCTGCGGGGTTATTGAAACCGCGCGGCAGAACCGCGACCGTATCGGCAAGGTGCTGGCCGGCCGGGACGGAATCATCGGGGTTCTGCGTGAGGAATTGATTGACACCACCCGCGAGCGCAAAGCGGACATCGCCGGCCTGCGGCACACGCCCGGCGGTGCATTCGGCTCCTGCCGGTACAAGCTCAGAAGCATCGAGGAGAGCCGGCGCGAGTACGAGCGCCTGATCGAAGTGCTCAAGGCCCACAACGTGGGTTACTTTTTCTACAACGGAGGCGGAGATTCGGCCGACACCGCATACAAGGTGTCGCAGATCGGCAAAAAGCTCGGGTTTCCGGTGCAGTGCATCGGTGTGCCGAAGACCATCGACAACGATTTGCCGGTGACCGACAACTGTCCGGGTTTCGGTTCGGTGGCCAAGTACGTGGCCGTGTCCATCCTGGAAGCCAGCCTGGACGTCGCCTCGATGGCGTCGAGCTCGACCAAGGTATTCATTCTCGAAGTCATGGGCCGGCATGCCGGCTGGATCGCGGCGGCTGGCGCCCTGGCGCAGCGCGAGGACGGTGATCCGCCGCACGTGATCCTGTTTCCGGAGATTCCGTTCGATCGCAAGGCCTTCCTCGCCCGGGTCAAACAGGCCGTGGAAACCCACGGGTATTGTTCCATCGTGGTCTCCGAAGGCGTGCGCGGCCCGGACGGGCGCTTCCTGGCCGAAGCCGGTACCCGCGATGCGTTCGGCCACGCCCAGCTCGGTGGCGCGGCTCCGGTGGTCGCGGAAATCGTCAAGGACGGACTGGGTTACAAGTACCACTGGGCCGTGTCCGATTACCTGCAGCGGTCCGCCCGGCACATCGCCTCGGAAACCGATGTCGAGCAGGCCTGGGCGGTGGGAGCCGCCGCCGTGAAACTGGCGCTGGAAGGCAAGTCCGGCGTGATGCCCGTGATCAAGCGGGTATCGAACGATCCCTACCGCTGGAAAATCGCGGAGACCCGCCTGAGCCGGGTCGCCAACCGCGAGAAGAAGATGCCACGCAGCTACATCACCAAAAATGGTTTTGGCATCACGCCCTCGGCGCGCCGGTATCTCGAACCACTGATCCGGGGTGAAGCCTATCCCCCTTACGACAAACACGGGCTGCCCAAATACGTGCGGCTCAAGAAAGCCATGGTGAAAAAAGTCCTGCCGGAATTCGAAGTGTGAAATCCGGGAGGCCGGTTTCCCGGCTCGCCCCGGCCCCGCGCAGTGGCGCCCGGGGGAGTGCCCGGCGGAGTGCCCGGCGGGCTGGATCGCCTGCGGACACGGGTTTCGGGGATTTGTTACCATGGCTCGATTTTTAGTGGCCGGCCGGGCTGATTTGACCGTGCGGCAAAGGCTGGAGATATCGAAAGAAACTATTGATTCCGCGTTTTGAGGGAGGTTCAGATGAGCAATGACATGGCGCTTTGGCTGGCGCTCGGTGCTTCTGTACTGGCCGTGATCTACGGTCTGTTCATGACGTCCTGGGTGATCGGCCGACCGGCGGGTAATGAAAAGATGCAGAGCATCGCGGCCGCCGTGCAGGAAGGTGCGAAAGCCTATATGAACCGGCAGTACACGACCATCGGCATCGTCGGTGTCGTGCTGTTCGTCGTGGTCGGCCTGACACTGGGCTGGGCCACCGCCGGCGGCTTCGCCATCGGCGCCATCTTCTCCGCGCTGGCCGGTTACATCGGCATGTTCGTCTCGGTGCGGGCGAATGTGCGCACCGCCGAGGCCGCGCGCACCGGGGTCAACCCGGCGCTCAACATTGCCTTCCGTGGCGGGGCCATCACCGGATTGCTGGTGGTCGGGCTCGGCCTGATGGGCGTGGCTGGCTACTACATGTTGCTCAAGGGATCCGGAGCCTCGGAAGCCGATGCGCTGCACGCGCTGGTCGGACTGGCTTTCGGCGGTTCGCTGATTTCCATCTTCGCGCGACTGGGCGGCGGCATTTTCACCAAGGGTGCCGATGTGGGTGCTGATCTGGTGGGCAAGGTCGAAGCCGGCATTCCCGAAGACGATCCGCGCAACCCCGCCGTGATTGCCGACAACGTGGGCGACAACGTCGGCGATTGTGCCGGCATGGCGGCCGACCTGTTCGAAACCTACGCGGTGACCCTGGTCGCCACCATGCTGCTGGGCAGCCTGATGATCGAGACGGTTGGCGCCAACGCGGTGCTGTACCCGATGGTGCTCGGCGGCCTCAGCATCGTGGCCTCGGTAATCGGCACCTTCTTCGTGAGAACGAAGGAAGGCGGCAAGATCATGGGCGCCCTGTACAAGGGCGTGATCGTCTCGGGCGTACTCGCCGCGGTCGCGTTCTACCCGGTGACCACGTCGATCATGGGCGAGGGCAGCAGCAACCTGTATTTCGCCGCGCTGATCGGCCTGGCGCTGACGGCGGCCATGGTGGTCATTACCGAGTACTACACCGGCACCGAGTTCGGCCCGGTGAAGAAGGTGGCCGAAGCGTCCACCACCGGGCATGCGACCAACATCATCGCCGGGCTCGGTGTTTCGATGAAGTCCACCGCGCTGCCGGTGATTGCCGTGTGTGCGTCGATCTGGGGTTCGTTCGAACTGGCGGGCCTCTACGGCATCGCCATCGCCGCGACGACAATGCTGTCGATGACCGGCATGATCGTGGCGCTCGATGCCTTCGGCCCCATTACCGACAACGCCGGGGGCATAGCCGAGATGGCCGAACTGCCGGCCGAGGTGCGCAATACGACTGACGCGCTGGATGCGGTGGGCAACACCACCAAGGCGGTAACCAAGGGCTATGCCATCGGTTCCGCCGGTCTCGCGGCCCTGGTTCTGTTCGCCGATTACACGCACAGTCTCGAGAAAGCCGGTCTCGCCGGATTGACCTTCGACCTGTCGGATCACCGGGTCATCATCGGCCTGTTCATCGGTGGCCTGGTGCCGTATCTGTTCGGCGCCATGGCGATGGAAGCGGTGGGCCGGGCGGCCGGTTCGGTGGTCAACGAAGTCCGCCGCCAGTTCCGCGAGATTCCCGGCATCATGGAAGGCACGACCAAGCCCGACTACTCGCGCGCGGTCGACCTGCTGACCAAATCGGCCATCAAGGAAATGATCATCCCGTCGCTGCTGCCGCTGCTGGTGCCGATCATCGTCGGCAAGCTGCTGGGCGCTCAGGCCCTGGGTGGCCTGCTGGTGGGCACCATCGTGACCGGCCTGTTCGTGGCCATCTCCATGACCACGGGCGGCGGCGCCTGGGACAACGCCAAGAAATACATCGAGGATGGCAACTTCGGCGGCAAGGGTACCGAAGCCCATGCGGCGGCCGTGACCGGTGACACCGTGGGCGACCCCTACAAGGACACCGCGGGCCCGGCCATCAACCCGCTGATCAAGATCATCAACATCGTGGCGCTGCTGATCGTTCCGCTGCTCTGATCAGCACCTGCAGTCAGCTATCGAAAACGCCGGGTTCGCCCGGCGTTTTTTTTGGGGCATCACAAAGAGCGCAGGCGGATGCCCGTGACGGCGGCGATTCGGCCGCCTGCCAGGGCGGCCGCCGCCACCCCGATGACGGCCGAGACCGAAAACCACGTCGGGTGCGGAATGGCGGCCAGGTTCAGGGCGGTGGCGGTGAGCATGACCGCGCCGATGATGGCGGCAATGAGCCAGGTGCGGTCGCGGGCAATCCAGCAGGCCAGCCAGGCGCCGGCGAGCGTGCCCAGCACCCACGCCCCGAGCACCCAGAGCAGGGCGCTCAGCGGCAACCCGTTGATGAAGCTTGCGAGCTGCTCCGGATCGCGGAAGTCGATGCCGGGTGGCGGCGGGTAAATCCGGTGGCTGATCGACTCGATCAGGGCCACCAGCGCAACGGCTGTGAACAGTCCGGCCATCACGGCGATCACTTTTCTGAGCATGTTTTCCTCCGGTCGCGCCGACCCCTCGTTCGTTTGCGCACGAGCATAGCAGCACACCGGGCGCGCGTGCGCGCCACCGCCCGGCGGACACGAATCCGATAGAATCCCCAGCATGCCCGAGACCCGCCCGTCCGTGACCGATCCTGCCGATTGCCGCGTGGTGCTGTGCACCTGCCCGGATTCCGCCTGCGCGGCCCGCCTGGCAGGCGGGCTGGTGGAGCACGGCCTGGCTGCCTGCGTGAACGTCATCGACGGAATCCGGTCTATCTATCGCTGGCAGGGCGAAGTGAGCGATGAGGCCGAGACCCTGATGATCATCAAGACCACCGGTTCGCGTTACCCGGAGTTGCAGCGATGGCTGGAGCGCCATCATCCGTACGACGTGCCGGAGGTGATCGCCCTCGATGTGTCTGAAGGCGCCCCGTCTTATCTGGAATGGGTCGCTTCCCAGACACGGCCGGCCTGAACCCGAAAAAGCGAATGAATGCACACAAGGTCAAAGCCGGTCTGAAACACCCATGAACATCAAACACAGATCTATTGTCATGCTCCGCACGCTGCTCCTGTTGACGGCGTTCGCCCTTCCGGCCGTTCCGGCCGCCGCCATCTCGCCCGACGAAGTGCGGGATTACGGCGAAGTCTTCGTGATCTCCGGGCATGCGCCGTCCCGGGACCGGATCGAAGTGAGTTGGGACATCGCCGAGGAGTACTACCTCTACAACAATCGTTTTCTGGGCTTTACCGCCAGAACGGACGGTGTGCGACTGGGGACGCCGCAGTTGCCCGCCGGCAAAGTCGAGTTCGACGATCTGCTGGGTGAGGAAGTCGAGAAATGGACCGGCCGCATCACGGTCTCGATACCGCTGGATTCCGTGCCCGCCGGGCTGAGTGGATTTCAGCTCAGTGTTCGCTCCCAGGGCTGCCTGGTGGACGTCCTGTGTTACCCCCCGACCGAACAGGTCGTGCTGATCGGTCTGCCCGCGGCGGCGGAGTCGACCGCCGCCAATGCCGATGCCGCCGAAGAAGTCCTGCCGGCGGCCCCGTTGGCCGGGCTGGCCGATTCGCCGCTGAGCGGACTGGCGGCCGACCCGCTGGCCGGGCTGGGTCAGCAGGATGCCGACCCCGCGCTACCGCCGGAAGAGGCTTTCGTCTACGAATCCATCGGTCTCGATCCGTCCACCGCTCTGGTCCGGTTCACGGCGCAACCGGGTTATTACCTGTACCGCGACAAGTTCGAATTCCGGGTGATGGACGACAGCGGTTTCCGCATCACCGCCGTCGAGTTGCCGGATGGCGTGATCAAGGACGACCCCGAATTTGGCGAGGTGCCCGTGATTTACGGGCTGGTCGAGATTCCGGTGCGCTTCAGCCGGCCGGCTGGCCCGGCCCGCACGGTTTCGCTGCAAGCGGATTTCCAGGGGTGTCGCGATGGCGACATCTGCTATCCGCCGCAAAGCCAGGTGGTCGAGTTCGTCATGCCGGCGGCGGCGACGGCCGTTGGTGGCGAACCGTCGGATCGGGCGCCGGTCGCCGCGGCCGGGAATGTAACACCGGCCGCGGACCGTCCGGACAATAAGGCGGCACCGGCGCCGCCGGTCAGCGAGCAGGACCGGCTGGCCCGCCTGTTGACTGAAAACCCCGGCCGCGCTCTGGTCGCGTTCTTCATCGCCGGCATCCTGCTCGCTTTCACGCCCTGCGTGTTTCCGATGGTGCCGATCCTGTCGGGCATCATCGCCGGCCAGGGCGACCGGCTGACCACGATGCGGGCGTTCTGGCTGTCCCTGGTGTATGTGCTCGCGATGGCGGTGACCTACACCGTCGCCGGCGTGCTGGCCGGGCTGTTTGGACAAAATTTGCAGGCCGTGTTCCAGAATCCGTGGATTCTCAGCGCCTTTGTCGCGATTTTCATCGCGCTGGCCTTCAGCATGTTCGGATTCTTCGAGCTGCAACTGCCTGGCCGGCTGCAGACCCGCCTGTCCGAAGCCAGCGGCCGCCAGCAGGGTGGGCAGATTGGCGGTGTGGCGATAATGGGCTTCCTGTCGGCGCTGATCGTCGGCCCTTGCGTCGCGCCTCCGTTGATGGCCGCGCTGATCGTCATCGGTGCGTCCGGGGACGCGGTGCTCGGGGGCAGCGCGCTGTTCGCCCTGTCCATGGGCATGGGACTGCCGCTGATTCTGTTCGGCGTGTCCGCCGGCAAGATGGTGCCCAGGGCCGGGCCGTGGATGGAGGCCATCAAGCAGGTCTTCGGTGTCGGACTGCTGGCGCTGGCGATCTGGATGCTGGAACGCATCCTGCCGGGCGGGATCATCATGCTGCTGTGGGGTGTGCTGGCCCTGGCCTGCGGCGTTTACCTGGGCGCGCTCGAGCGCATCCCTGAGGGCGCGTCGGGCTGGAAGCGGTTGTGGAAATCGCTGGGTGTGGTGTTGCTGCTGGTGGGCGCGCTGGAAATCATCGGTGCGGCGGCCGGCGGGGACTACTGGCTGCGGCCGTTGGAGTCGCTGCGCGGTGGTTCGGCGGCCGGAACGGAGGCCGATGCGCATGTGGAGTTCCAGCGCATCAAGTCGCTCGACGATCTGGAGTCGGCGGTGGCTGGCGCCAATTCGGCCGGCAAGGGCGCCATGCTGGATTTCTACGCCGACTGGTGCGTGGAATGCATCCGCATGGAGCGGAACACCTTTCCCGAGCCGGAAATCCAGGCCTTGCTGGGCCGTCTGCAACCGTTGCAGGCCGATGTGACCCCACACGACGAAACCGATCAGGCCCTGATGCGGGAATTCGGCATCATCGGCCCGCCGGCCATCCTGTTTTTCGATCGCAACGGGAACGAAATGCGCGAGTGGCGGCTGGTCGGGTATTTTTCACCGAAGGAATTCGCCCGGCACCTCGAAGGCGTGCTGGCGGCGCAGTAAGAGGATGTTTCGAATGCCGGGACCGGGAAATCAGGAGCGCTCGCGATCATGAACCCGCGTGTGTATGTGTTCGTCTTGCTGGTGGCGGTGCTCGCCGGCTTCGGCGGCGCGGCCGCGTACCGGATGATCACCCTGCCGGACCGGGATTTCAGTGCCCCTCCCGCTGACGGTGCAGGACGCGCCGTGGCGGACCCGGCGCGGGCCGCCGCGGGAATGGTGGGCGAGCCGCGCCCCGATTACACCCTGGCCGATCGCGACGGTCAGTTCGTCAACGCCGCCGATTTCGACGGCGGGGTCGTGCTGGTCAATTTCTGGGCCACCTGGTGCAAGCCCTGCCGCGAGGAAATGCCGATGCTGGCGGAGCTGTACCGGACGCGGGCGGACCAGGGACTGGAAATTGTCGGCATCGCGCTCGACGATGTGGCCGCGGCGCGTGATTTCGCCGCGGAACTGGGCATCGAGTACCCGATTCTGATCGGGTCCACCGACGTGATGGCCGTGGTCCGCCTGTACGGCAATGTCAGCGGCGCCCTGCCGTACAGTGTGCTGATCGATCGGGATGGATTGATTCGCTGGACGTACGCCGGTGAACTGGACGAAGCGGAACTCGTACGCCGCGTGGATGCGCTGCTAGAAGCGGGTTAGGGCGCGTTTCGCGTTACCGGTGCGGGTGGGGTCAGGTGCGAAACACGCGGTCCCAGACCGGGGTGGAAACGCCGAATCCCCGCCGGGTATCCCGAAAATGGTGTGCGAGGTGGTGCCGGCGGACGGTGCGAAAGAGCGGGTGCCGGACGTTCTCGGCGTGGTGGATGGCGTAATGCATCATGTCGTAGCCCAGGTAGCCGGCCGCGAATCCCGCAAAAAACCCCCAGCCCGATGTGTCCAGAACGGCCAGAAACCCCCACAGGAACAGCGCGGCGAGCGGGATGCTGACGGTCACCGGCATGACCAGGCGGTCGCGGTCGTTCGGGTACTGGTGATGTACCCCGTGCAGAATGAATTGCAGGCGCTCCTGGAACGGGCCGTGTGGATCGAAGTGAAAAACGAAGCGGTGGAACACGTATTCAAACAGGGACCAGAACAGCGCCCCGGCCGCGAACAGCAGCGCGGTCTCACCCACGCCGGTCCCGTGCCGGATCGACAGGGCCGCGGACGCCACGATGACCGGCCCGAATACCGCCGCCACCGTGACCGGGCTGATGCGGCTGAGCCGTTCCAGCAGGCGGTTGTCCTCGAACATCACCAGCTCGCCCTGGCGCGGAGCGAGATGAGGCGGAATGGCAGGACCGGTGGCGTTCATGGTGGCTGTATTCTAGCGCTCGCAAGCCGTGGGTACACGGCCCCGGATGAAATGTCTTTGCGGAACGGCCCGTGGGCCCACATACCAGAAAGTGCGGTCATCGTCGCCAATACGGCTTCGAACTGTGGACATGTCACCCGCGTTGATGCAGACTTGCGTTCCCCTAGGGCAAGAGTGACATCGTGGCTAAAATCCTTGTGATCAATGGACCCAACCTGAACCTGCTGGGCAGCCGGGAGCCGCAGCAGTACGGGCACAGGACCCTGCAGGAGATCATGGAGGACCTCGAACGATTCGCCGGTGCCTGCGGTCATGAACTCACCCATACGCAGAACAACAGCGAGGGTGGGCTGGTGGACACGGTACACCGCGCCGCCAGCGAGGGGATCGATTACATCATACTCAATCCGGCCGGGTACACGCATACCAGCATCGTGCTGCGCGATGCGATGATCGCGGTTGGCATTCCGTTCGTCGAGGTGCACCTGTCACTGGTTCACGCGCGCGAACCCTTCCGGCAAAAATCGTATTTTTCGGACGTCGCCATCGGCGTCATCACCGGTTTCCAGGGCGAAGGCTACATGTTGGCCCTGCAGGCGATCGTCAACCGCATCGAACCCTGAACACCCGCTGAGCCGCCAACGCCCGCGAGGCAGGAGCTGACTACGCATGGATATCAGAAAAGTAAAAAAACTCATCGAGCTGCTCGAGGACTCCAACCTCACGGAAATCGAAATCGTGGAGGGCGAGGAATCGGTTCGCCTGACCCGCGGGGGTCCGGCCGTGGCGGCGCCCCAGGCCGTGGCGATGCCGGCCGCGGCTCCGGCCTATCCGCCGGCCGCACCCGCGGCCGTTCCGGCACCGGCGGCTCCACAGGGGTCTGCGGGCAGTGAAGAGCAGGAGATCCCGGAAGGCGAGGTGATCCGCTCGCCCATGGTCGGCACGTACTACGCATCACCCAGCCCCGAGGCCGACCCGTTCGTGACCATGGGACAGAAGGTGACGGAGGGCGAGACCCTGTGCATCATCGAAGCGATGAAAATGTTCAACCAGATCGAGGCGGAAGCCACTGGCACCATCGTGGCCATCCTGGCCGAGAACGGGCAGCCGGTGGAGTTCGACCAGCCCCTGTTCGTCATCCGCTGAGCCTGCCATGGCTGTCCTCGACAAGATCGTCATCGCCAATCGCGGTGAAATCGCGCTGCGTATCCTGCGGGCCTGTCACGCCCTGGGCATCAAGACGGTGGCGGTGCATTCAACCGTCGACCGGAACCTCAAACACGTGGCCATGGCCGACGAGTCGGTTTGCATCGGTCCGGCACCGGCGACCGAGAGTTACCTCAATGTTCCGGCCATCATTGCCGCCACCGAAGTGACGGACGCCGTGGCCGTGCATCCCGGTTACGGATTCCTGGCCGAGAACGCGGACTTCGCCGAACGCGTGGAGGAAAGCGGTTTCACTTTTATCGGCCCGCGGCCGGAAACGATTCGCCTGATGGGCGACAAGGTGTCGGCCATCAAGGCCATGAAGGAAGCCGGCGTGCCCTGCGTGCCCGGCTCCGACGGCCCGCTGCCGGCCGATGCCCGGGAATGTCTCGATATCGCGCGCAAGGTGGGTTATCCGGTAATCATCAAGGCAGCGGCCGGTGGCGGCGGACGCGGCATGCGCGTGGTGCACACCGAGGCCCACCTCAGCAACGCCTTGCAACTGACGCGGCAGGAAGCGCAGACGGCGTTCGGGGACGCCACGGTATACCTCGAGAAATTCCTCGAGAATCCGCGCCACATCGAAATCCAGGTCATGGCCGATCAGCACGGCAATGCGGTGCATTTCGGCGAACGCGACTGCTCCACCCAGCGGCGCCACCAGAAAGTCATCGAGGAGGCGCCGGCACCGGGCATTACCCCCGAGCAGAGGGCCGAAATCGGCGGTGTCTGCGTGGAGGCCTGCAAGCGTATCGGTTACCGCGGTGCCGGCACCTTCGAGTTTCTGTACGACAGCGGGAGCTTCTACTTCATCGAGATGAATACCCGTATCCAGGTCGAGCATCCCGTGACCGAGCGCATCACCGGCGCCGATCTGGTGCGGGAACAGATACTGGCCGCGGCGGGCGAGAAGCTGTCGTACCGGCAGGAGGACATCGAATTCCGGGGTCATGCGATCGAATGCCGCATCAATGCCGAGGATCCGGAAACCTTCATGCCGAGTCCGGGGCTGATCAAGGGATTTCACGCTCCGGGTGGCCCGGGCGTGCGCGTGGAATCGCACATCTACGACGGCTACCGCGTACCGCCCAACTACGACTCGATGATCTGCAAGCTGATCTCGCACGGCCCCGACCGCGATATCGCCATCGCGCGCATGCGCGTCGCGCTGGACGAGATCGTCATCAATGGCATTGAGACCAATGTGCCGCTCCACCGGTGGCTGTTGCGCGATCCGGGGTTTCTCGAAGGCGGATTCAACATCCACTATCTGGAAAAACGCCTGGCCGAAAAAGCCGGGTCCTGACGGGCGGACCGAGGCCGGAACATGCCCTGGGCCGAGATCAGCCTGACAGTCGATCGCGAGCACGTGCCGCAGGCGGAGGAACTTCTGGAAAACCATGGCGCGCTGGCTGTGACCCTGCTCGATCCCGTCGATGACCCGGTTCTCGAACCGCCCGTGGGTGAGACACCGCTGTGGCCCGTGGTGGAACTGCGCGCGCTGTTTCCCGAACACGCCGATCGGGACGGCGTGCTGGATGCGGTACTCGGCCTGCCCGGGGTGAGCCGTCCGGATGCGGCGGCCTGGACCCGGGTCGAGGATCAGGACTGGGAGCGGGCCTGGCTGGACCGTTTCCGCCCCATGCGTTTCGGTGAAAACCTGTGGATCGTGCCCACCGGCATGGAGGTCCCGGCCGATGCCGGACAGGTGTTGCGCCTGGATCCCGGCCTGGCCTTCGGTACCGGCACCCATGCGACCACCGCGCTGTGCCTGGACTGGATCGACTCACAGGCCTTCGCCGGCTGCCGGGTACTGGATTACGGCTGCGGGTCGGGTGTGCTTGGCATTGCCGCGGCGCTCAAGGGCGCGGCGCTCGTGCTCGGTATCGACAACGACCCGCAGGCCCTGGCCGCGACTGCAGACAATGCGGGCCGCAATGGTGTGTGCGACCGGGTTCGCTGCCAATTGCCCGATCCTTTCGAGCCGGACTCTTTCGACTTTGTGCTGGCCAACATACTCGCCGCGCCGCTCATCGACCTCGCGCCCCGGCTCGGCGGCTGCCTCGCTCCGGGCGGGAAAATCGTGCTGTCCGGCATTCTCGCGGCCGGCCAGGCGGATGCGGTCGCCGAGGCCTATGCGCCTTACGTGGAGCATATCGAACGGGCCGAGCGCGACGGTTGGGTCCGGTTGACGGGTATCGCCCCGGGCCGGTCCGGAGACGGCACATGAGCGAAGGCGTGCGCATCAACCTGGGTTCGGGCCACTGGAAACTGCCGGGCTGGGTAAACGTGGATCTCGATCGCGACAGCCGCCCTGATGTGTGCGCTGATCTGTCGGCGGGACTGCCGTTCCGCGATCGCTGCGCGGACTACATGCACACCGAGGATTTCATCGATCAACTGGACCTCGAGCACGCCCGCCGTTTCCTGCGTGAATGCCATCGGATTCTGCGGCCGGGCGGGGTGATTCGGGTCCTGACGCCGGATGTGGAGCAACTGGCGCGCATGTATCTCGATGACCCGGACGGGCTGAAAGCCTTGTGGCGGGATCACGTGGGCGTGCCGCTGCGTTACGAAACGCCCGCCGAAATTCTCAATGTCGGCATGCGCTTCGCCGGTCACACCTTCCTGTACGACGCTGAAACGTTTGCGGAACTGGCAACGGACTGCGGCTTTCGGGCCGAGCGGGTCGGGTTCAACCAGAGCGGTCGTGAGCCGTTGCGCGGTCTGGATCTGCGCAGTCCGGACAATGCCATCAGCCTGTATCACGACTGCTATAGGCTGGACTGAACGGCCAGCCGCGTTACAGAGACGCGGCAGATTCTGGGCAACGGCCTCACCAACGCCTACGACCGCCTGCACCGGCTCAACGGCACCAGCCGCTATATGAGCTGGGAGCCGGCCTCCGGCAGCCTGCTGGCCGAGGTGGACTACCGCTACGACGCGCTGGGCAACCTGACGCAGAAGGAAGACTTCGCGTCGAGCTACACCTACGGCCAGAACGCCGGTCCGCACGCGGTCACGTCGGTCAGCCTGGCCGGAGGCGGCACGGTCAACTACAGCTACGACCCCAACGGCAACCTGACCGGGGCGACCGGCGCTCACAGCACCGCCATCACCTACGATGGGTTCAATAAGCCACTGAGGTGACGAAGAACGGGGCCGTCATTACCTTCGACTACGACCCTAACGGCCAGCGCTACCGCCAGACGGGTAGCCGCACGACCCTGTACCTCGACAAGCTGTACGAGGGTGACGGATCCAACCGCCACCAGCTGTACCTGGGCGATTACGGGGTCTATAACCTGGGCGGCCCGTCGGAGTCGGCGGGTCTGAAGTACCTGCACACCGACCGGCTGGGCTCGGTGGTGGCGGTCTCGGATGTGTCCGGCAACCTGGAGGTGACGGCGGGGCGGCACTTCGATCCGTTCGGCAAGCCGCGGGCGGACACGCTGGAGGACAGCGCGGGGCTGAATGGCGCTGACCTCACCACGCGGGGGTTCACGGCTCACGAGCACCTGAACGCGGTCGAGCTCATTCACATGAACGGGCGGGTGTATGACTACCACCTGGGGAGGTTCCTGAGTGTGGATCCGGTGATTCAGTTTCCGGCCAACAGCCAGAGCCTGAACCCGTACAGCTATCTGATGAACAACCCGATGGCGGGGACGGATCCGACGGGGTACACCTGTTCCAGCGACAGCGAGATTGGAACCAGGGTCGGGCCAATATTTTCCAATATAATCTGCTGATTTTACGAGAAATTGTATTTGAATTTTTGCCATGCTTAGAGCTTAAAACTACTATTTCAGTCCAATAATCGCTTCTCTAATCCTTCTGAATAGAAAATTGCGAAAGACTTCTCTTAAATCACTCATTCTTGCCCCAAAATTAGTGCTTTAAGCACCTATGATCTGCCAAAAAACTAGGGCCTGTTAACACTAATTGATGTATACTGAGATGCATGGAAATTACAACATCGCAGTATGAAAAAATCTCGCCATTGCTGCCCAGACAACGGGGTAACGTCTCGTTGAGCAACCTGGATGTCCTTAACGCTATCCTTTACGTTGCGGAACACGGCTGCAAGTGGCGAGGTTTGCCAAAGCGTTTCGGTAATTGGCATACCATCTATACCCGCATGAACCGTTGGGCCAAGAGTGGTGTTCTGGATCGGGTGTTCAGTGAACTTCAGCATCAGGACATCATTCGCGTAAAAGTCGAGGCGGTATCGCTCGATAGCACGATAGTCAAAGTGCATCCCGATGGTACGGGTGCGTTAAAAAAAACGGACCCCAAGCCATCGGCAAGTCGCGAGGTGGATGGACCACCAAAATTCATCTGGTTGCCGCGGATGCTCGTACGGCAGTGAATTTCTCGCTGTCGCCTGGCAACACTCATGATGCCGCGCCAGGGCGGGAACTATTGAAGACCAGCAATCTGTCGGCCAACTTTGTGATCATGGACCGTGCATATGAAGGTAACGAAACGCGCCAACTGGTGCTGGATCTGGGCATGACACCGGTAGTGCCGCCCTGGGAGTACAATCGTGAGTTATACAAGAAGCGTAACGAAGTAGAGCGACTGTTTCGTAGGCTCAAGGGCTTTCGGCGAATCTTCTCTCGTTTCGACAAACTGGATGTGGTTTTCACCTTCTTCATTCACTTCGCTCTTGTCATTGATGCCATTAGTGTTAACAGGCCCTAGTTCAACTACCTAATATTTCTGAGCCTTGTGAAGGCCCGACCCGACCTCGAATGGATGTCGAATTGGCGAATGACAATCGGGTTGCGTTCGCTGTGCAACTAGACCGCGCGTGAAAGTCAATCGACAAAAACGTCGGACTCGCAAAAAGTTAATGCTGAGGTGAGAGAATTTTTACGCATCCTGTACTTTAAGGGAAGTTACGTGCCGTCTCGTTCGTCCGCAAGCGAGCTCACGTAGCTCATTTTGCCTTTCCAAATGAAATTAAGGAGTGCGGAGAATGAAAGAATCGAGCATTGGAAAAGTAGCGAGCGTTATTGCAGCCATTGTCGTGTTGGGGGTTCTCGGTGTATCAGGCGTTGCCCTTGCGGTGGATTCGGTCGTAGTAGGGGATACCAAGTACACCTGTCAAAATCAGTGTGTTGTCGACTCAAATGGCTATGTCTCAGACTCCGGTGGTGGCTGGATTTTCGCTGAGCCCCATGACCCTAACCAGCCGCGACCTGACCCAGACGACTAATCACCAAGGGTAAAGTGGCCGAAGCGATTCGGCCGCTTTACATAGCGCAACGATGGAGAGAAAAGTGAAAATCTTAGGCTTGTTTGTTGGAGTGATGGCTTTAGTGGGTCTCGCTGTCTTTATCTGGCCCAGCAATTCTCCACAGAAAGTCACCATTGATTTTGGCGTCCCAGCGGACGGCACTAGTGTCGTGGACACGGGTGAACTGTCCACCGCGTCCAATGATTCTGTGAATCATCATGATGAAGTGCCTTCAGGAGTGAACGCGCCTAAAGTTGAGAAGAGGAATTCTCACATGACGGAAAGGTACGTTCTCGGTTACAACGACGGTGTTCTTGAAGCAGATAGAGTCAATGGCATTCTCTCTTCGCCAAGCTTTCACGATGTTGTCGAAAGGTTCAAGGATGAGCAACTGGAAAATCCTGCAGCGACGGCTCTCACCGAGGCCTATAGAGAGCTGTTCGACGTGTATCACGAGATTGACGGGTCGGCTGATTTCGCATTGAATGAATTGAGCTGTGGTGAATCGTTATGTATTGGCAGCTTAGAGACGTACGATTCTGGAGAGACGTGGCGACGCTTGGTTACAGAGCATCTTGGCAAGAATGGCGACGCCAAATTCGGCTCAATGATCAGTTACCCCGTCCCAATTGACGATACTACGACTGAACAGCGGTTTGCTTTTACGACTGACCCACAACAGAACGTAATTTTCGACCCCTTGGAAAGCGGTGACCTAATTTACTTTCCACGTGAAGATGGTAATGGCTCTGGCACAGGTGGTGGTTCGGGCGACGAGCCTAACCCGGGCGGTGAAGCAGGAAGCGAGTAAGCCGGTAGATTGCAGCTGAGTAATTGGTGAATTGTTCAAACCTGCTCATGCGTATTTGATTGCCTCACCGGTTGTCTTGGGAGTGTTAGAAATTCTGTGTCAATCCTTTAATCTAGGCAATAGAGGATTGAACCATGACAGAGAAATTCGATTTTGAACAGGCTCTGGCCGATCTCAAGGCGGGCAAGCCGATCACCGGCAAAGACAGTGTACTGGGCCCTTTGGTCAAGCAGCTGACCGAGGCTGCGCTCAAGGCAGAAATAGACTCACACCTGGCCCAGGAAGTTGCGCCTAACCGCAAGAACGGCAAGTCCCGTAAGACCATGAAGAGCACTTCCGGTGAGTTTGAACTGGAGACGCCCCGCGACCGTGCCGGCACTTTCGAGCCCAAGCTGGTCAAAAAGCACCAGACCCAGAACCAGGGTCGGGCCAATATTATCCATTATAATCTACTGATTTTACGAGAAATTGTATTTGAATTTTTGCCATGCTTAGAGCTTAGAACTACTATTTCAGTCCAAAAATCGCTTCTCTAATCCTTCTGAATAAAAAATTGCGGGAGATTTCTCTTAAGTCACTCATTCTTGCCCCAAAATTAGTGCTTTAAGCAACTATGCTCTGCCAAAAAACTGATTCAACTACCTAACATTTCTGAGCCTTGTGCAGGTCCGACCCGACCTTGGACCCAGGTCCGACCCGACCTTGGCACTAACATTTCTGAGCCTTGTGCAGGTCCGACCCGACCTTGGCAGGTCGCCGACCTTGGTATGCTATACTGCATCAATCGTATGATGTTGAGATGAAGTTATGGCTACCGTTCGTAAGACCATTACCCTGACTGACGCTCAAGACGACTGGATCAAAGCGCAGGTCGCCAACGGCGACTTCACCAACGACAGCGAGTATTTCCGGGACCTCATCCGTCGCGACCAGCAAAAGGAACGTGTCCTGAAGGCCGCTATTGATGAAGGAATAGCAAGCGGCCCGAGTACTCACGGCATTGACGATATCTGGGCAGAGGCTGAAGCGCGCTACCTGGCGTCGAATGGCTGATTACCTTCTCTCTCGTCGCGCGGCAACAGATCTTGAGGCCATTGCCGAATTTACGATAAAGCGTTTTGGGATCGAACAGGCACGACGATATCGCGATGAGCTTAAGACCTGCCTGGAGAATCTGGCCAAGAATCCCAATATGGGTCGGCGGGTCGAACAACTTGCGAAAGGGCTGCGTCGATTCGAGCACGGGTCGCACATCATTTTCTATCTCGCTGGCGGTGATACTGTCCTCATTGTTCGCTTGCTGCACTACCGAATGGATGTGGGAAAACACCTTTATGGACTGCTCGGAAGTTAGCGGTTCATAAGTTCTGCAGATCGAGTAGCCCAGGCGCCGGCCGGGTTCACGCTGAACTGACAATCGGTGACGGTGAACGCCAGCCATGACGCACTTCTGACCCGCTTCGCTACGAGTACTGACGCAAAGTCCGGGCTAGTGTGGTTAGTTTTTGAGCAGGGCGATCAATTCGTCCGGCGTGGTCCAGTCGCGGCCGCAGACGTATCGCGGCAGGTCCCAGCGGTTTGACTTTGCCGTGACCGGACCGGGGTCGGTGCCCAGGGCCGCGCGGCATCCGTGTACCGCGGGGAATTCCGGAAAAAACGTTTCGCGAATGTAGCGGCTCGATTCTCCGAAGGGATAAGCGAAGTAACGCGGCCAGCGCCCGGTGCGCGCGGCAATTGTGCCGGCGGCGCGAACGACCTGTTCCAGGCATTGCTCATGGGTGTCGACTGCGTGAAAACTGCCGCGGTCGTCGCCTTCCAGGTCCGGGTGGTTGTGATCCCAACCGTGATTTTCTACCGCAATCAGCCCGCCGCGGTCGGTGGCTTCCCACCAGTCGTCGCTGATCCAGCCGTGGCCGAACAGGGAGCCCGCATCGATGGACTGGCGGGCTTCGCTGCTGGCGATGACGAAGGTGGTGGCATGCAGATCACGCGCGGGCGGCACGGCCTGCCGCACGCCCTTCAGAATCGCGGCGAACGCGCGCTGCATCCCGTGGCCGGGATAGTCGATGTCGCGCACGTCGAAATCGCAGCCGTCATCGAAGCTCAGCACCACCGCCCGTTTCAGTTCCCGCGGCGCCTTGCCGCGGTCCAGCGCATCGACCAGCCGATCCAGTGGAACGACCCGGAAGCCGGCCGCGTAAATGGCGGGCAGGTCGGTCGCCAACGCCGCGTGATCGTTGTCCGCGGTGGACTCGCCCTGAACGTTCTGGGAGTGGTAGGTAAGTATCGGTACCTTCAGCATGGCGGCTCGCACGACACCGGACCGGGCCCGTGTCAGGCCGGAGGCTCGCCCCAGAGCTCGGCGTTCTTGCGCCACAGTGCCAGCAGATAGGGCCGGAACAGATCGACCTCTTCGGCGGGTGCCGCCGCATCCACCTGTTCGAGCATCTGCCGGGCCGTGATCTTGCCGAAGATCACATCCACGAACAGTCCGAAGAACTCCGCGTACAGTGGTGAGTACGCGATGCGGGCCGCGTCGCGCTCCAGGCGAGCGTGCTCACTGGCCATGCGCTCTTCATCGAGATCGCGGCCGGCCACGATCTGCACCGACTGCGATTCCGCGTAGTTGGCCAGGGGCTGAAAGCCGGCCTTGCGGACGTAGAGCTCGAACTCCTCGGGGGTGCAGAACTGGTTGCGCGCAATGTCCTTGCGCTGCTTCTGGTCGGCGCCGTCCCAGACCAGCGGTTCGTATTCCCAGCGCCGCCAGCCGATCGGGTGCACCAGGTTCCAGGTTTCGACGAAAATCAGGCCGCCGGGGCGCACCACGCGGTGCAGGTCCTGCAGGTAGAGATACAGGTCCTCCTTGTCCATGTGGCAGAACACCGCGATCGAGTAAGCCTTGTCGATGCTGGCGTCCTCGAGCATTTCGAGTTTCGAGCGATTGAGCTGATGAAAATGGGCGTTCGGACGGTCGGCAAGGCGTTCCCGGGCGTGCCGCAGCATGTTCTCGGAGATATCCACGCCGGTCCACGAAGCGCAGCGGCCGGTGAGTTCGCGGCCGATGCGGCCGACGCCGCAGCCCAGTTCCAGGACCCGGTCTTCGGGTCCGATGTCCAGCGCGGCCTGGACCTGATCGGCGGTCCAGCGGCCGGTGTGCTGGACAATGGACTCGTCGGTGGAGCCATCGACCGCGGCCATGGCCGCTTCGGCGCTCAGTGCGCGGCTGTCCCAGGTGTCTTTGTAGCTGGTCGCATTCATCGGGCGTTGTCGCTCAGAAATTGGGCTGTTGGGGTGAAGACTTGTAGCGTGCCACGGCATCGATGATTTCGGTGCGGGCGGCGTCCAGGTTCTCCCAGCCGCTGACTTTGACCCATTTGCCGCGCTCGAGATCCTTGTAGTGGGAGAAGAAATGCTCGATCTGCATGCACAGCAGGGTGTCGATGTCTTCCACCGACTTGACGTCACGATACAGGCCGGTGATTTCCGTGACGGGCACCGCCAGGACCTTGGCATCGTCGCCGGCCTCGTCCTCCATGCGCAGCAGTCCCACCGGGCGGCAGCGCACGACCACGCCCGGCAGCAGCGGGTAAGGCATCACCACCAGCACGTCAACGGGGTCGCCGTCGCCGCAGATGGTGTGCGGCACGTAGCCGTAGTTGCACGGATAGTGCATGGCGGTTTTCAGCATGCGGTCCACGAAAATCGCCCCGGAACTCTTGTCGACCTCGTACTTGATGGCCGGGCTGTTCATCGGAATTTCGATAATGACATTGACGTCGTCGGGGACGTGGTTGCCTACGGGTACTTGATCCAAACTCATTCGGCGTATCTCACTTGCTTAAACATTGGCGGGGCCAGCCGGCCATTATAGTCGGGTGCCGGGGTTGGGGACACCTTGGCGGGGCTTTGGTGGGATTCGGGGTGGGGCGTCAGTAAAATGCGGGGCGTGCGGGCCCGGATGGGCGGTTTGCGAGGGCGGGATGGCCAAGCTGTACTTCTATTACTCGGCGATGAATGCCGGCAAGACGACGGTGTTGCTCCAGTCGGCGCACAATTACCGCGAACGCGGCATGGAGCCGTTACTGTTCACGCCGGCGCTGGATGATCGCCACGGTCGCGGAAGAATCCGTTCCAGGATCGGTCTGGAAGCCGAGGCTTTGACCTTCGGAACTTCCGATGATCTGCTCACGGCGGTCGAAGGGGAGCTCGCAAGCCGCAATATCCACTGTGTGCTCGTCGACGAGGCGCAGTTTCTCAGCCGTGACCAGGTCTTCCAGCTTTCCGAGGTGGTCGATCGCCGGGGCATTCCGGTGTTGTGTTTCGGCCTGCGCACGGATTTTCAGGGCGAGCTGTTCGAGGGCAGCCGCTACTTGCTGGCCTGGGCCGACCAGTTGGAGGAAATCAAAACCATCTGCCATACCGGCCGCAAGGCGACCATGGTGGTGCGGGTGGACGACGATGGCTACGCGATCCGGGAAGGCTCGCAGGTCGAGATCGGTGGCAACGAGCGCTACGTGTCGGTGAGCCGCAAGGTCTTCAAGGATGTGTTTTTCGGCGGCAAACGGGTGCGGTTGATCGATCCGCTGGAGCGCCGGCCCGCCGGTGACGGCCCGGCGGGGCAGGACGACCTGCTAGACTGAAGTTCCGGTGTGCCACGGTCCGGGGCGCCGGGCAAGGCGAATCCGGGCCGGCAGGAGGATCGCCGCCATGCGCTTTATGCTGATACTCATCATCGTGTTGCTGCTGGCCTACAAGTGGTGGCCGCGCGATGAACCCCCACCGGTCGAAGAGACCTTCATTGGCGACCAGATCCAGCCCCTGCGCAAGGCCGAACGATTCCAGGAAAAGGACTACAACGACGCGCTGGACCGGCACCGCGAAAAACTGGATGCCGCCACCGACGACGGTTGAGCGACGTGCCGCTGGCGGCGCGCGCTGCGCTCTCGCGGCGGCTCCGCCGGGTGCGCTGTTCCGTCAAGCGGCGGCCGCGAGCGCCTGTTCCAGATCGTCGATCAGGTCCTGAGGATCCTCGATGCCGGTCGACAGCCGGATCAGGGCATCGCGGATGCCCAGCCGTTCGCGTTCGGCGGCCGGCATCTTCTGGTGAGACGTCGCGACCGGCTGGCACACGGTGGTTTCCACACCGCCCAGGCTGACCGCGCAGGCAATCAGGCGCAAGGCCCTGAGGAAGCGAACGGGATCGACATCAGCGGCGAGATCGAAACTGAGCATGGCGCCAAAATCATCCATCTGGCCGGCCGCGATCTCGTGGCCCGGATGCGAGGCCAGTCCCGGGTAGTAGACCCGCTCGATACGGCCGTGGGCGTCCAGGGCCTCGGCGAGCGTCCGGGCATTGGCGCTCTGGCGCCGAACCCGGAGGTCGAGGGTTTTGAGGCTGCGTTCGAGCAGGGCGCAGTCCTGGGCGTTCAGGCTGCCCCCGTGCATCAACGCGTGGCCGCGCAGGCGCTCGATCAACTCCCCGGATCCCGTGATGGCGCCACAACACAGGTCGCTGTGGCCGCCCAGGTACTTGGTGCCGCTGTGCACGACGAGGTCGAAGCCATGGTCGACGGGGTTCTGCAGCACCGGCGTGGCGAAGGTGCCGTCGATGACCGACCAGGCGCCGTGTTCGGCGGCGATGCCGGCGATGGCCCGCAGGTCCAGCACGGTCAGCAACGGGTTGGTCGGCGATTCGATATACAGCATGCGTGTTTCCGGGCGCAGCGCCTTCCGGAAGTCTTCGGGGTCGGCGCCAACGAAACTGCAGGTCATGCCCAGCCGCTCGAGCTCCGTGGACACCATCGCATGGGTGCCCCCGTACAGCCCTTCCAGGAAAATCACGTGGTCTCCGGGCTGCAGCAGGCCGAGGATGACCGTGCTGATCGCCGCCATGCCGGAACTGGTCACGATTGCCGCCTCGGCGTGTTCGAGCGCGGCGATCTTCTCGGCCACGACCAGGCTGTTGTGGGTATTGAAGTAACGCGGATAGCGCACTTCGCTGTCATCGAGGTACTCGATGGCCGAGGACGTGAAAATCGGGGTATTGAGGCCGCCGAAATTCAGTTCCCTGCGGGTGCCGGCGTGGACGGCAAGCGTCGCTTTGTTCATTTGATGAATCCTCGATGGTGTGATGCGCCCGCTGCCTGCGGCGCTTCGTTCAAGCTGCCGTCAGCGTTGGCAGCGGATGCAGTAGAAGCTCGAGCGCTGGCCGATGACCCGGCGGCGAATCGCCGTGCCGCACTGGAAACACGCATGTCCCTCACGGTCGTAGACCAGCAGCTCCTGGGCAAAATAACCGGGCGTGCCCGAAGAGTCGAGAAAATCGCGCAGGGTCGTTCCACCGTGTTCCACGGCGCGTTGCAAAACGTCGCGGATGGCCGCGGCCAGGCCCTGGTAGCGTGCTCTGGAAATGCGCCCCGCGGGCCGGGTGGGGTGAATGCCCGCCATGAACAGGGCTTCGGATGCGTAGATGTTGCCCACCCCGACCACCACGTGGCCGTTCATGACGAAGTTCTTGACGGCACCCCGCAATCCCCGGGACCGCTGCCACAGGTGGTCGCCGGAAAAATCATCGCCCAGGGGCTCGGGGCCGAGATCACGCAGCAGCGGGTGGTCGCCCGCCGGCGTGTCCCACCACAGCAATGCGCCGAAGCGCCGCGGGTCGTGAAACCGGATGCAGTTCCCGGCGTCCGTGACGAGGTCGAAATGGTCGTGGGGGCGGGGCGGGTCGCCTTCGCGCACGATGCGCATGGAGCCTGACATGCCCAGATGGCACATCAGGCCGCCGCCGCCCATGTCGATCAGCAGGTACTTGGCGCGCCGCCGAAGCTCCCGTACCGTGCGTCCACAGGCCTGTTGCACCGTGTCCGGCACCGGCCAGCGCAGCGCGGGGTTACGGACGCGCACCTCGGTGATGATCCGCCCGTCCAGCGCCGGGCGGATGCCGCGCAGGGTGGTTTCGACTTCAGGCAACTCAGGCATCGGGACATTATCGGCGGCGGACGGGCGAAAAAAAACCCGCCACGAGGGCGGGTCTTTTCGACAGCGAAGGCTTTGTCGGTTATTTGATCTTGCCTTCCTTGTAGATAACGTGCTTGCGCACCACCGGATCGTACTTTTTGATTTCCATCTTTTCCGGCGTGTTCTTCTTGTTTTTGTCCGTGGTATAGAAGTGTCCCGTCCCGGCAGAGGACGTGAGGCGGATTTTTTCGCGGGCGCTTTTGGCCATGATGCTCTCCTTAAACCTTTTCGCCGCGGGCGCGCAGGTCTTTGAGCACCGATTCGATGCCTTTCTTGTCGATAATGCGCAGACCCTTGGTCGATACCCGCAGCTTCACCCAGCGGTTCTCGCTTTCCACCCAGAAACGGTGGTTGTGAAGGTTGGGCAGAAAACGCCGCTTGCTCTTGATATTGGAGTGCGACACGTTGTTACCGGTGATCGGACGCTTACCGGTTACCTGGCAAACTCTGGACATGGGAATACCCGCCAAACTGATTAGGTTAGTGACAAAAAAGTAGCCGCACTTTATACCCCAACACGGGCCCGGTTGCAACAAATGCCGGTCAGATCAATCCGCGGGAAGCCATGGATACCGGTGACCCTTCACCGATCACGAAATGATCGAGCAGGCGGATATCCAGCAGGGAAAGGGCTTCTTTGAGGCGCCGGGTGATGGCCTGGTCGGCCAGGCTCGGTTCGCACACGCCCGAAGGATGATTGTGGGCGACGATCAGGGCCGCGGCGCCGTGGCGCAGCGCTTTCTCGGCCACCACGCGTGGATACACCGTCGCTCCGTCGATGGTTCCGTGGAACAGCTCCTCGAACGCAATCACGCGGTGACGGGTGTCCAGGAAGAGGCAGGCGAAGACCTCGTGCGGATGATCGCGCAGCACCGACTTCAAATACCGCTCGGTGGCGCCCGGGCTCTCCAGGGCGGCACCGCGCACAAGCGATTCGCGCAGATATCGCCGGGACAGCTCCAGCACCGCGGCCAGTTGGGCGGACTTCGCCGGGCCCAGGCCGGGTTGTCGTTCCAGCGCGTCGGCTTCGGCGCACAGCAGGCCGCGCAAGCCGCCGAACCGTTCGATCAGGCGGCTGGCCAGGCGGCCTACCGGCAGCGACGCCGAACCCGAGCGCAGCAGGACGGCCAGCAGTTCGGTATCGGACAGGGCGGCCGGGCCGTGCCGGACCAGGCGTTCGCGCGGTTGCAGGTTGTCGGGGCCGGGCCGGGTCATCGGGTCATCGGGTCATCCACGGGCTTGTTTGTGCAGTGTGACCGGACCGAACCGATGGTGACAGGGCAAATCGTCCATCAAGACCGTAGGTTTTTAGCGCGGGCCCGCGACGGCAGCGCTTGCGCCTGAGGCTTGCTATCATTGCGGCGAACCTCAGCGGTAACAGGGATGAACAGACGTTGAAGCCCGTCCAGATCAAGGCCATCGACCCCCGATTGGGCAAGGAATTTCCACTGCCCGCGTACGCGACGGACGGCTCAGCCGGCATGGACCTGCGTGCCTGCCTGGACGACGCCCTGCCGGTTCCCCCGGGTGAAACCCGCCTGATTCCCACTGGTTTCGCCATGCATCTGGGCGATTCGGGGCTGGCCGCCGTGATCCTGCCGCGTTCGGGACTGGGCCACAAGCACGGCATCGTGCTGGGCAACCTGGTCGGCCTGATCGACAGTGATTATCAGGGTCAGGTATTCGTGTCGTGCTGGAACCGGTCGGACACGGCCTTCATCGTGGAGCCGGGTGCGCGCATCGCCCAACTCGTTTTTCTTCCGGTTGTCCGGGCGGATTGGGAACTGGTGGACGAATTCGAAGCCTCCAGCCGGGGAGAAGGCGGATTCGGGCATACGGGCAGACATTGAGCGCCACTGCTGGCGTCGGTACATCGGCGGTGAGTGCATATTCTGGAGTGAATGATCGATGATCGACCTCAGGGAGAAACTGCAGCAATTGCTCGATTCGATGGGCGGGCGCCGGGTCGACCTGAAATGGCTCATCCTGCTGGCCGTGGTCGGTGTCGCCCTGGTGGTGGTTCCCATCGCGCTCGAAATCTCGGACCAGACCCGTCGGGCGGCCATTGAACGCCTCGAATCGGAAGGCCATGCTGCCGCGGAGCGCCTGACCGAAGTCAGCGCCCAACTGCACACGTTGCTCACCGATGTCGAAGTGCAGAACCTGGCGCGCCGCGCGCTGGCCAATCCCGAAACCCTGCCGGATTTGAGGCAGTACGTTGACGGCCGCATCCCGGAAGTCCGAGATGTTCGGGTGTTCGACGCCGACCTGGCCGATTACGACCCCGTTGCAGCCGGGGCCAATGGTTTCGCCTTGCTGGACATGATGCTCATGGCCGAGGCCGGGCAGAATCCTCCGCAGCAGATTCACAGCAGCCTGGAAACACCACTGCTTTACGATGTCGCGGTGGTGAGCGACGGGGATGAAGCTGCCGGTTACCTGGCGGTCGGGGTCGAGCCGGCATTCATCGCCAGCCGTTTCGAGTCCGAGACGTTTTCCAGTGGCTACGCGGCGCTGACGCAGTACAACGGCCGCCAGCCAGCCACGGTGCTCGAGCGGGTGGGCAGTCTCGAGGGCGGCGACAGCCTCCCCCAGCGGCTGCCGGTGAGCGGAACCCTGTTGCGCATCGAGCAGCCGATGATGACCTATGTCGAGTACCTGCCGTTTTCGATGTTGCTGATTTTGCTGCTGGTCGGCGCGCTGACGCTGACGGCCACGGTGTTTCTGTACCGAAAGAACAAGGAATGGGCGGAGCAGAGGGCGGAGCGGGAACGCCGCAAGGGTGATGGGCCGGCCGAAGACGAAGTGCTCGAGGCCGACCCGGGAGATATCGTGCCGGCGGCGAAGCCGGCGCCGGCCGACGAAGGCGATCAGGAAGGGCTCGTCGCGGAAACGCCGGACGCAGATGGAGAGAAGGCGGCGGAGGAAAGCTCTGGAGCCGCCCCGCTGGAACCCGAGGCTCCGCCGATGCAATTGCGCTACAACGTCTCGGAACGCATCCGCAAAAAGAGAGAGCCCCTGCCGCCGGTGGACCTGAGGCCGGAAATCTTTCGCGCCTACGACATCCGCGGCATCGTCGGCAAAACACTCGATGCCGGCATCGCGCGCCAGGTAGGCCAGGTGCTGGGCACCCTGGCACTGGAAAAAGACGCCGGCCCGGTGGTCGTCGCCCGGGACGGGCGCCTGTCCGGACCCGACCTCGTCGACGGCATGATCGAAGGCATCACCGCCAGCGGCTGCGATGTACTCGACATCGGCGCCGTCCCGACCGGCGTGCTGTATTACGCCGCCTACGAGAGGGCCCGGGGCACCGGGGTCATGATTACCGGCAGCCACAATCCTCCCGATTACAACGGCTTCAAGATCATGCTGGCCGGCCATCCGTTGCACGGAGCGGCGATCCGGCGTATTCACGAACGCATCGTCGAAGGGGAGTTCCGGGTCGGTGAGGGCAGCGCCGAGCAAGCGGATGTGCTGGACGATTATCGGGAGCGAATCGCCGGCGACATCAAGCTGGATCGCCCGTTGCGCGTGGTCATCGACTGCGGCAACGGCATTGGCGGCATTTGCGCGGCCGACGTGCTGCGAGCCGTGGGCGCCGAAGTGCTGCCGCTGTTCGACGAGGTCGACGGCACCTTCCCCAACCATCACCCCGACCCGAGCGATCCGGAAAACCTCGAGGATCTGATCGAGTCCGTACGTCTGATGGATGCCGATATCGGGCTGGCGCTGGACGGCGATGCCGACCGGCTGGGCGTGGTCACCCTCGGCGGCAGCATCATCTACGCCGACCGCATCATGATGCTGCTGGCCATGGACGTGCTCGACCGCATGCCGGGCGCCACCATCATTTACGACGTCAAGTGCACCGGCCACCTGGCCAAAGTGATCAGGGAAGCCGGTGGCAATCCGGTGATGTACAAGACGGGCCATTCGCTGATCAAAGCGCGGATGAAGGAAATCGATTCTCCGTTCGCCGGTGAAATGAGCGGGCATTTCTTCTTCGGCGAACGCTGGTACGGCGTGGATGACGGCATCTACGCCGCGGCGCGGCTGCTGGAAATCCTGGCGGGCGCCGAAGCCCCTCCCGAGGCCATTCTCAATGCCCTGCCCACCAGCTATTCGACCCCGGAGCTGAAAGTGCATCTGGAGGAAGGCGAGAATCACGCCTTCGTCGAAATCCTCCAGTCCAAGGCGAAGTTCGACGGCGCGCAGGTCAGCACCATCGACGGCGTGCGTGCCGACTGGGAAGACGGCTGGGGCCTGGTGCGGGCGTCGAACACCACGCCCATCCTGGTGGTCCGCTTCGATGCCGAAACCGAGCAGGCGCTGGAACGCATCAAAAACGTGTTCCGCTCCAAGATGCTGGCCATCAATCCGGATCTCGAACTGCCGTTCTGACCCCCGGCAGATTCCGGCTGCTGCGGCGGATCGTGGACTTGCCGCAGGCTTTCGCCGAACCGTGGCAGCGCCTGCAAACCCCGCAAGCGGCCGCCGTGCCGGGAAATGACCGACAGCCGTGCTGATTCTGTTCAACAAGCCCTGGGGCGTACTGAGCCAGTTCACCGATCCGGAAGGGCGGCCGACCCTGGCGGATTTTGTCGATGTGGCCAATGTCTATCCCGCCGGACGCCTCGATCGCGACAGCGAGGGCCTGTTGCTGCTCACCGACGACGGCACCCTGCAGCACCGCATCGCGCATCCCGGCACCGGACTGCACAAAACCTATCTCGCCCAGGTCGAGGGAATTCCCTCGCCGGGGCAATTGAGCCGTCTGCAACGAGGCATCAAACTGAAGGACGGCATGGCGCGCGCCGTGTCGGCCCGCCTGCTGGCCCGCAAACCCGGCTGGCTGTGGCGGCGCGATCCGCCGGTTCGTGTGCGCAAACGCATTGCCGACCGCTGGATCGAAATCACGCTGGACGAGGGCCGCAACCGGCAGGTGCGGCGCATGACGGCGGCAGTGGGTCTGCCCACCTTGCGCCTGGTACGCGTGGCCATCGGCCCGTGGTCTCTGGACGAACTGGCGCCGGGAACATGGGGCAAGGGTGATCCGAACGCCGCCTGATACCGTTTGCCGCTACCCTGAAATGGCCACGAGCATTGTGTTTTCCGCATCATCTTCTTCGTGTCGCCGGGAACCTTTTCTGCAGTTCTACGTCGAATTTCGTATAATGGGTGCAGGTGAATGCATCACCGACCATGCAACCGGGAGGTTCCCATGAAATTGCTGCAGTCCGTCCTTCTCGCCTCGCTTTTGCTGCCGGCGGCGGTTTTCGCCGGTGAGGCCAACAAGGCCCGCATCATCACTTCCGGTGAAAAGCCTTCCGAGTGCATCGCCTCGGTGCACGTGAACCGGATTGACAACCGCGAGGTGAAAGTCGAGGAACTGGGCTTCGATATCGATTCGGGCACCCACACCCTGTCGGCGCGGGCCCGGATCAACACGTCGTTCTGCAAGGCGGTCGGTATCGCCACGGGACGCCACAGCGCGGAACCCATCGAGGCCGAGTTCGAAGCCGGCAAGACGTACTGGATCGGCTACGATCACAGCGCTTCCAACCGGCGTGACTGGAAGCTTGTCATCTGGAAGGTCGAAGACAGCCCGCAAAGCTGACCGTCGATCTCCGTCCTGGAGTTCCCCCAACACGGGAACTCCATCTGCTGTAATCGAAGAGCGCTCGGCCATTTGGTGCGGTTTCGAGGATGACAACGGAAAACCTTCACGTCCGAACCGGTGAGCCGGCAGGCGTTACGGTACATTCCCCTAAGGGCCTTAGTGCAATAGCCTGGAGACCTCGCCGGTTTCGCGTGAGCTGAATTCTGCTTATCTGAATGGCTCATGGAAACCGTGCCTTCGAGCAGGCAGGCGCTGCGGCACATTCCCCTCAGGGGACGGCGTGGACCCTTCCCTGGGGCCTTCGCGCCGCCGTCCTGGCGG